>JANOPN010000154.1:0-27559 GCA_031421855.1 Comamonadaceae bacterium | reverse complement strand
GCGTTGGAGGTCAGTGAATAGGGCAGTCGTTTGATCAAGAAATCGGTCATGTGTGTTCTCACCCGCAAGGTGATCTTCACATGGAGGCTAAGTCATTGATTTCAATAGGGAAAATGGGAGAAATGAGGGGCTGGGTCACGGATTCAGGAACCACTTTGTCGTGCTCGGTGAGTGCCCACAAAACGTGGTTGGGCTGAAGGTCGTATGCATCTTGAAAGCGTTCGCTGCTACATGCATGGATGGCATCCTTCGTTGAAATAGGCACGATATCTCAATGAGAATATTTCTTCTCGAAGCTCGTGACCGATAGCGCGTTTGATTCGTAGCATTTTGAAACTTGGGGTGCGTCAGCTCGCTTTGGGGCCAAGACGAACGCCCGCCTCGAACATCGAGTGACCGCTCGCACCAACCAAGTCGCTCGCACCGCATTGATGAAGGCTTGAGTGTGTCTATTCGCGCTTGCGCTGTGTCGGGGGTTTTTGGGAAATGCTTTGTGACTTATTCACGCCCGCACCCATGCTGTTTGTGCTCACCAACCTGCTGGCAGCGCCTTAACCAAAGCAATCTGGCGCGCGTTCACACTGATGTAGCCGCCGCGCTCCAGGTCTTTAAGGATTCGACTCACCATTTCTCGACTCGACCCGATGCGTGAGGCGATCTCCAGGTGGGTGATGCGTTCTTCAATCGAGCGTGCGCCGTTTTTATCGGCTAGGCCCGCGAGGGATTGAAGGAGGTCAATCAAGCGGCCATACACGTCGAGCAAGGCGAGCTTTTTGACGCTGAGTGTGGCCATGCGGGCGCGGCCTATGACGCGAGCGAGGAGCTCAAAAGCGAATTCTGGGTGGTGCGCGATGAAGCGCATGAGGGTGTCGCGGGTGACCACGCTGCAAATGCTGGCTGTGGTTGTTTGCACACTGGCGGATCGCGCGCCGCCGTCTAGGCTCATCTCGCCCACATAGTCGCCGGGGCCGTAGCGTCCGTAGGTGACTTCTTTGTCATTGCTCATCGAGGCTGAAAACGCCCGCAGCCCACCGCTTTTGACAATGAAGAGCGTGCCGCCTTCGTCGCCTTCGGAGATGATGATCGCGCCTTTGCGGTAGCGACGCTCCACGCCCAGGGCGGCGAGTTGGGTGACAAGTTCGCTGCAGCGGCTGGCGATTGAAAGTGGCTCTTTGGGTTGCATGCGCCGATTGTGGCAACCGCACGGGCCTTTGTGTAATTAGGACTTACGCAAAACCGCCCCAGCCGCGTTGCAGCTCCTAGCCGTGCTATTCGCACTGTCGTCGTCGCTGCGCCTTGCTGGGACAATTTTGCGTAAGTCCTAGTCATGTGTTGTGAGGCGCTCACATGCTCTAACGCGGCCTCAAAACGCGTTGGAACGTCATTTTTTATGGTTTATAAGCTCTTGGTCACCGCATTCATTGGGTTTGTTGCTATTATTTTTGAATAGCTCTGCGGCGGTCGCGATCACTGCAGGGGTTTGACGCAAGCCACCAAGGGTGGCAAGACTGCCACACGGCGAACCAAGTCGCGCAGGGTGCGAGCACCGGTTTTAGCGCGCACTTGGTTGAGTTGGGTGCGCACGGTTGATATGGCCACACGGTGCGCGATTGCAACTTCTTCGGCGCTGTGGCCTTCGACAATGGCCAGCAGCACATTGGTCTCGGTGGGCGACAGCCGATGCAGCCGCGCAAACATGCGAAAACTCAGCTCCTCGCACATGCGGCGTTTGCCCATGATGGCCATGACGCGGTGGTGCGAGCCGTCGTGCAAGTCCATGCGCGAGCCTTCAAGCGGCAAAAATGACACCGCCAGCGGATCAGCCGTGCCGATGTCAAGCGGCCCAAACTCTTGCAAGCTGCGTTTGCCCTGAGCGGCGTCGAGCAGGCTTTGCACCAAAGTGTGCTGCTGGGCCTCTAAACTGGCAGCCAATGCAAACCCCAGCAAGCGAAGGCCTCGGTTGCTGGCCAGCTCGTGGCGGGCCACGTGGTTGGCGTACAGCAGTTGGGCGTCCAGCGTCAAAAGCATCACGCCGTAGTCCACTTCGTCCCACATGCGGGCAAAGCTTTGGGCCACATCGTTGAGCCCGGCCCAATCGGCGTGGCCTGTCACGTCACTGGCCCGCAACATGTCAAGCCGGTTTCGACTGCCATGGCTGGTCCGCCGGGTTGGCTCGATTTCGCAAAATCCCTCAGCCAAGCCCCAATGCACGCCCGGCTCTGAGGCCATCCAAGCCGGTGGTACTGAATAAGCAAAGTCCAACATGGCAAGCTCCGTTTGATGTGAGACCAGTGTCTAAACATGTGCAAGCTTTGCGGTGGAAATTTGGGCGCTGGGTTTGTGACTTATTTACGTTGTTGATGAGGTGGTTTTCAACTGTTTGGGGGATGCGGGGGTTTTGGGTTGGGTGAAAACTATCCGGTCATGCTCATAACCAGGAGAAGCTCATGAAAAAGACTTATTTAGTGGCGGTGTCTTTGGTTGCGCCATTGTTGTTGCAGGGCTGCGCGAACCTAACTACGCAATCACGCCAGTTCACTGCCCACAATTCGGCGGCGATGACGGTGGACGCAACGCAGCGTTCGATTTTTTCAGTGAAGAAAACCTACAAAAATGGGGCGGAGTGGACGGCATTTTGTGCCGAGCCCAGTCCCGACGCCCTTATCGCCTTTGCAGCTGCGGGTAGCGGCGGGGCATCCGTTGCAGGTAAGGCAATCGACTTGAGTCTGAGCCAACAACAGGCAGTCGCAAGTATCGGATTGCGCACTCAAACCATTCAGTTGTTGCGCGATGGCATGTATCGCTTGTGCGAGTCATATGCGTCGGGCGCTATTGATGACGAGGACATGGTGTTGCTGCAGCGACGCTACCAGCATCTTATGTTGGGCCTGTTGGCAATAGAGCAAGTCACGGGGCCTGTAACGGCGCAACAAGTCGCGTTGGGTGGTCAATCAGCTGCCAGCATTGGAAAGAGCTTGGCTGAAATTGCCAAAGTGCTGGCAGAGGCTGCGGGCGAGCAATCGAAGGCCGGGGCTTCAGTGGCGGGTGCAACAACCAAGGAAGCAGCGGCAAAAAAGGAGTTTGATGCGGCTGAAAAACTCAACGCTGACAAGCCGACAGATGAAACAAAGACAACTCTGAGCGACAAGAAGAAGGCTTTGGCGGATGCTAGCAAGGCCTTGGGCGTTGCCAAGATTAACAAAGACGCATCGGACACAGTTTACGCGTCTCTCGAAAAGTCATTGGAAGGCGCGCAGCGCATGGCAACATCAGTCGCATCCAATGCGCAAGTGATACCTCAGTCGGTCGGCGATCGAGGAACAACCGATTTTGCGATCGCGGCATCGACTGTGCTCAGCATTGTGGAGGCTGTCCTTAAAAACTCGCATCTTGACGAAGTGTGCGGAAGCCTCTTTGGTGACTCGCCGATCAAAGACAAAAAGAAAGAAAAGTTGGACTTTCTCGCGTCGTATTGCGTCGGTAAAACCGATTTGTCCGCAGAGCAAAAGCAGACCCTAATAGGAACCATGGTAAAGAAAAACGCGACCAGACTGCAGAATACCCCGTCTAAGCCACCGACTGCCCCTGCCTCCCCAACTCCCGCTCCAACTCCACCCGCAACCGCCTCCTAAACGCCGGATCGTCCACCGTGATGGTGTGCCGGGGTGAGTTGAGTTGGTGCAAATCGGGGTGGGCGAGTTCTTGGGCGATGAGGTCGGCGATGGGGCGGCTGGGTTGCCACTGGCCATTGAGGTGTTTGGCTGCCAGTTTGCTTTGCAGCTCTGCGCCGGGCCAGATGCAGCCCAGGGGTTGGAAGAGGCCGACAAAGTAGAGGCTTTGCCAGCGCGCGCCAAACATCTTGAGGTAGAGCGGTGTGGGGCCTTGCTCGAAGTCGACGACGGTTTTGTCGAAAAACGGGTGGGTGATGTGATACCCGGTGCAGGCGATGATGCTGTCAAAACTGGCCACACTGCCGTCTTTGAACTTGACTTGTTTGCCGCCGTCTTCACCGGTGAACCGCTCGATATCAGGCCTGGGCTTGACTTTGCCGTGCCTGGCGAAATAGTAGAGCTCGGAGTTGACGGTGGGGTGAGTTTCGCCAATGGCATGGTCGGGTGGGGCGAAGCCTGCCGCTGCGTTCGTGCCTTGCAGGCGATTGAGCAGCCAGCCGAAGAGCTTGGCTTGCAGTTTTCGCGGCATGAGGCCGCCGCTACCTGCCAGTTTGTCGATGGGTTGGCCAAGCAAGAACTTGGGCACTAACCAATAGCCGCGTCGCCAAGAGATGTCGACTTGCGCGGCCACGCGGCTGGTCTCTACCGCGCAGTCGCAGGCCGAATTGCCGCCGCCAATGACCAAGACGCGCTGTCCTTTGAAGGGCGCTGCGGTTTTGAAGTCGTGGCTGTGAATGAGCTGGCCGCTGAAGTTTCCGGGGTAGCTGGGCATGCGGGGCTTGTGGTGGTGGCCGTTACTCACCACCAAGGCGTCAAACTCTTCGACAGCTTGCACGCCGCCATCTCGGGGCGCACTGGTGACGCGCCATCGGCTATCGGGTGTGTCGTCTAGGGGCTCGCAGTGCAGCACGCGGGTGTTGAAGCGGATGTGCGGGGTGAGTCCAAAGTGGGCGGCATAGGCCTCAAAGTAGTTTTTGAGCTGAACATGCGAGGGGTAGTCTGGGTAGTCGGCTGGAAAGGGGAAGTCTTCAAACTGACTGGTGTATTTGCTGGAGATGATGTGGGTGGTCTCAAACACGCTGCTGTGGCCCGTGGGGTCGTTGAAGCGCCAGTTGCCGCCGACACCTTGGGCAAGCTCAAAGCCTTGCACCCGAAAGCCAGCGTCTATAAAGCTCTTGACGGCGGCAATGCCGGAGGGCCCGCAGCCGATGACGGCAACAGTTTGAATGGTTTGTGGCATGTTTTGGCTGGATTTAATGAAAAAAAGCCCTGTGGTCCTAGAACCCAGGGCTTTTGATGCTATTCAAAGAGTAGCGATCGGGATCACTTCACGCTGACGTTCCAAGCGCGCACGTAGTTGTCCGCATAGTGCTTGACTTCGACGTTGGCGCGCGCAGCCCATGGAATGAACTGGCGATGCAATGGGATGTTGTGCATTTGGTCGCGGTGTTCGATCTGAGCGGCGCGAATCATGCCGGCGCGCTTGGTGGCATCGGGCTCAACGGCTGCTGCATCAACGAACTGGTCAAATTTCTCGTTTTTGTAGCGGCCGTAGTTGTAAAAGCCCTTTTGGCTTTTTTCGTCATAGCTGTGCAAAACCGGATCCAACGTGGTTTGCGCGTCAGTGATGGCACCACCCCAGCCCAGCATGTAAAAGCTGTGGTCTTGCTTTTCAAGCTTGGGGAAGTACTGGGCGCGTGGCAGGGCGGACAGTTTGACCTTGATGCCAATTTTGGACAGCATGCCTGAGGTGGCGATGCAGATCTCTTCGTCGTTGACGTAGCGGTTGTTGGGGCAATCCATACCAAGCTCAAAACCGTCTGGGTAGCCCGCGTCGGCCAACAGTTTTTTGGCCGCAGCGATGTCAAACTTGTGAACGCGACCCTCCAAATCGGCCGAGCATCCCAGTGGTGACGGGGTCATGCAGCCGGTTGGGATGGCTTGGCCACGCATGATGTTTTTGACCATTGCGTCGGTGTCGATCGCTTGGTAGATGGCTTGGCGAACGCGAATGTCTTTGAACGGGTTTTTGCCTTTGACGTTGCTGTAGAGCAATTCGTTGCGGTTTTGGTCCATGCCAAAGAAAATCACCCGGTTTTCCATGCCTTGAATGACTTTGACCGCTGGGTTTTCGCCCAGACGCTTCACGTCTTGAGGGGCTGGGTCTTGAATGAAGTTCACACCATCAGACAACAGCGCGGCCACACGGGTCTGGTCGCTCTTGATCGGGGTGAACACGACCTCAGCCAAATTACCCGTGATCTTGCGCGCGCCGGAGTAGCCTGCGAACTTGGTCAACACGGTCTTGATATCGGGTTCGCGCGACTTGAGCATGAATGGGCCCGTGCCGTTGGCGTTTTTGGCCGCAAAGGTTTCTTCGCGGTTTTTGTAGTCGAGCGGCTTCTCGGATTTGTTGGCAATGCTCCAAGCCTTGCTCATCATGTGGAAGGTGGTGCAGTGCTCCAAGAAGATCGGGTTGGGTTTGTCGAGGCGAAACTCAACCGTGTGGTCGTCGATCTTGACGGGTTTGCCCATGGCGCGGGCGTATTGGGCCATTTGCGAGGTTGGCAGCGCTGCGCGCTCGACTGAGAAGACAACGTCGTCGGCAGTGAAGTTTGAGCCGTCATGAAATTTGACGCCCTTGCGCAGGTTCATTCGCCAAACCAATGGGCTGGTCTGTGTCCAGCTCGATGCCAAGCCGGGGACCAGCTCCAGCTTGTCGCCACGGTCAACCAAGGGCTCGTAGATGTGGTTGTTGATGGCGTTAGTTAGTGCCTCGTTTTGCGAGTGCGGGTCCATGGTTTGCGGGTCGCCTTGGTTGGCCCAGCGAAAGGTTTGGGCTGAAAGCGAGCCGGCGGCCAATGCGATGGCAGCGCCAAGCAGGCTCAGGCGAAGGGTTTTGACGGATGCGGACATCGACACTCCTAGAGGTGAAAGCGAAAAAAACGAATCGTGTAGTGTGCAAGAAACGCGCTGGGTGGTGGTTCGGGTTGACCCTTGCGAATAAGGGTTTTCCCGCGCATCATGGGCAAGTTAGTTGTCAATTGGCTCTAAACCCTGGCTCCATAGGACTTACGCAAAGCCGCCCCAGCCGCGTTGCAGCTCCTAGCCGTGCTATTCGCACTGTCGTCGTCGCTGCGCCTTGCTGGGACAATTTTGCGTAAGTCCTATTCCATAATCACGAAACTGAGGATGGTGCGATGAGACTTTTGCTGGTTGAGGACGATTTCATGTTGGCCAGTGCCACCAAGCTGGGGCTGGCCAATGCTGGGTATGCAGTCGATTGGGTCGGCAGCGCTGAGCGGGCGCAAGAGGCGTTTGAGCGCGGCACCTTTGATGCGGCGCTGATTGATTTGGGTTTGCCCGGCATGGATGGCTTGGCCTTGACGCGCTGGCTGCGGGCGAATGGCCACAATTTGCCGGTGCTGATTTTGACGGCGCGGGATGCCTTGCAAGACCGGGTGGCCGGGCTTGACACGGGGGCTGACGACTATGTGCTCAAGCCGGTTGAGCTGCCTGAATTGCTGGCTCGATTGCGTGCGCTTTTGCGTCGCTCACAGGCGGCGACGAGTTCGGTGCATAGTTTTGGTGCGTTGCGTTTTGACACCGCACAGCGACAAGCACACGCCAATGGTCAGGCCATTGAGCTTGGGCCCCGGGAGTGGAGCGTGTTGTCGTATTTGCTCATGCAAGCGCCCAAACCGGCCGCAAAAGACAAATTGCTGCTGGCGCTCACGGGCTGGGACAAAGAGATCACCGCCAACGCGGTTGAGGTTTACATGAGTCGGTTGCGCAGCAAGCTCGAGCCGCATGGGATTGCGCTTCGGGCGATTCGTGGTTTTGGTTATCGGTTGGAGTTAATTGAGGGGGGAGTCGCTGAATCGACGACTTCGCCACCGGCTCAAACGTGAGCCAGCCCAAGGGTGAGCTTGCGCCCGAGTTGACTCAGGTAGCCTTGCAAAAGCGGCTTTTGGTGTTGATTTTGATGCCCTTGGCGCTGCTGGGCATGCTCAACGCCTGGGCTGACTACCGATTGGCGGGCTCGGCGGCTGGCCTACAAGATGAGCAATTGACTCGGCTGATGCCGCTTTTGGGCAATGCGGTGATGGCCTCGCCGTTCGATAAGGGTTTGAGCAGTTCGGTCGTGATGTTGGTGCCGGCAGTGCAGCAGTTTTTGACCGAGCGGGGTGAGTTGGCGGCGTTCAAAGTCACGTCAAGTGACGGGCGATTGGTTGCAGGTGATGCACGGCTGAGTGCGTACATGCCGCGAACCTACGAGGCTGAGTTGCACAGCGAAACCTTGAGCGGCGTGACCTGGCGGGTGGCGGCGCAGCGTCTCCAAATTGCCGAGGGGCAAGACGTGATTTTGCAGCTGGCTGACGGCTCTGGCGCTCGGCAAGAGTGGCTCTACGCCATGTTGCGCCGGGTGATTTTGCCCAACGTCTTGCTGTCTGTGGCGGTCTTTTTGGCGGTGCGTTGGGGGGTGCGGCGAGCGTTGGCGCCGCTCGTTGCGCTGCAACTGACGGTCGAGCGGCGTGAGCCCACCGATTTGAGCCCGATTGACGTGCATTCCGCTCCGCAAGAGGTGAGTCCATTGGTGCGATCGCTCAATCGGCTTTTTGCCAGCGCCGAGCAGCAAAACCTGACGCAACGCCGCTTTGTTGCCGATGCCGCCCACCAATTGCGAACGCCATTGGCCGCCTTGCAAGCCGAAGTGCAAGCCTGGGTACCAAAAGATCATTCGGCGATGCAGGCCGACGACGTCGTGGTGTCCGGTCAGACCCATGCCCGATTTGTGTTGGCGACGCGCCGAGCTGCAGCCTTGGCCCACCAGCTGTTGACGCTTTCGCGAACCGAGAGTGGTGTTGAGGCCTTGGACGCAGCCGCGCGGGTCGACATGCGTGAGCTGATCGAAGATGTGTTGGCCGACCGGCTCGACGCGGCCCAAGCCAAAGGTGTCGATTTGGGGCTAGATGTGCCCGAACTTGATCAGGGCTTGGTCGTCAACGGCCAGCCGTGGATGCTGCATGAGTTGCTGCTTAATTTGGTCGATAACGCCATCAACTACACGCCCAGCGGGGGCAGTGTCACGATTCAGGCACGCCGGCTCGGTGGCATGCAGCCGCGCTTGGTGGTTGACGTGCACGACACGGGGCCGGGCGTCTCGGCGCCAGAGCGCGCCTTGGTGGTGCAGCGGTTTTACCGCTCGAAAGCCACGTTGGAGCCGGGCAACGGTTTGGGGCTTGCCATTGCGCAGGAGATCGCGCAATTTCACGGCTCCAAGCTGGCGCTAGGTGCTGCCCGCGACGATGCGCAGCTGCCGGGGCTTCGAATCGGGGTCGATTTGGTGCTGTGCGAGAATCATTCTGAGGCAAAAAAGACATGAGCATGCACACCGAAGAATCATCGAACGAACACGCAAGCGGCGGAGCGGACGGCCAATCGAGGGGTGCTGCGCCGGCGGCAAAAAAACGCCCGGGCCCCGGTGAGCGACGCATGCAAATTTTGCAAACCCTGGCGGAGATGTTGGAGCAACCGGGGTCTGAGCGCGTCACCACGGCCGCGTTGGCGGCCAAAATCGAGGTGAGCGAAGCGGCGCTGTACCGGCACTTTGCCAGCAAGGCTCAGATGTTTGAGGGTTTGATCGAGTTCATTGAAGAGTCGATCTTTGGGCTCATCAATCAAATCAACCAGCGAGAAGCCAGCCCGCTGGCCCGCGTGGAGACCATCGCCAGGGTGTTGCTGCAATTCGCTGAAAAAAACCCAGGCATGACCCGCGTGATGGTGGGTGACGCCTTGGTGTACGAGCACGAACGCTTGCAGCAGCGCATGAACGGCTTTTTTGACAAGATCGAGGCCACGCTCAAGCAAATATTGCGCGAAGCTGCCAACGACAGCGGCAGCGCCACGCCCACGGTCGATGCCCAAGCCCGCGCCAGTGTGTTGACAGCCTTCATCGCAGGGCGCATGCAACGCTTTGCTCGGTCGGGCTTTCGGCGTCCGCCAAGTGAGCAGTTGGATGTGGCGGTTGCCCTCTTACTGGCCTGATTGAGGCTTTGTCGCTCAAAATAGCCCGTCCAAGGCGGTTTTCGAGTCTTTTTGGCTATTGGTCGCCGAATTCATTGGGTTTGTTGCTACTTAATTCATAGTGTTTGTCACGCACCACCTCTGGGTTTTTACAGTTGTGGGGTCATTGCTGATGCGCGTATATTCTGCGGATTGAGAGGGTATTCGCCATGAAAGTCATCGACTCCATTGTTGCGCAGTCAGCGCAGTTTGCAGCCATCAGACGCGACATCCACGCGCATCCTGAGCTGTGTTTTCAAGAGGTACGCACCGCCGACGTGGTGGCCCAAAAACTCACCGAGTGGGGCATTCCCATTCACCGTGGCCTGGGCAAAACCGGTGTCGTTGGCATCATTGAAGGCAAACTGGGGGATGTGTCCAAGGTGCGCGAGCGCGCGATTGGTTTGCGCGCCGACATGGATGCGTTGCCCATGCAGGAGTTCAACACCTTTGCGCATGCATCCGTCCACGCGGGCAAGATGCACGCTTGCGGCCACGATGGCCACACCGCCATGTTGCTGGCTGGCGCGCACCATTTGGCGCAAACCCGCAACTTTGCCGGCACGGTTTATGTGATTTTTCAACCGGCTGAAGAAGGCGGCGGTGGCGCACGCGAGATGATCGCTGACGGGTTATTCACCCAATTTCCGGTTCAAGCCGTGTTTGGCATGCACAACTGGCCAGGCGAAAAAGTGGGGACTTTTGCCCTCAGCTCTGGGCCGGTGATGGCCTCAAGCAATGAATTCAAAATCACCATCCATGGCAAAGGTTGCCACGCAGCCTTGCCGCACAACGGCATCGACCCGGTGCCAGTGGCTTGCCAAATGGTGCAAGCTTTTCAGTCCATCATCAGCCGCAACAAAAAGCCCATCGACGCGGGTGTTGTGAGCGTGACGATGATTCACACCGGCGAGGCCACCAACGTCGTGCCGGATGTGTGTGAAATCCAAGGCACGGTGCGCACCTTCAGTGTTGAAGTGCTGGACATGATTGAAGAGCGCATGCGCGTCATTGCCGAGCACACCTGTGCCGCGTATGGCGCGACTTGCGAGTTTGAGTTTGAGCGCAACTACCCGCCAACCATCAACCACGCGGCCGAGGCTGAATTTGCCCGAGGCGTGATGATCGAGATGGTGGGTGAGGCCAACGTGCAAAACCAAGAACCGACCATGGGGGCAGAAGATTTTGCCTATATGTTGATGGCCAAGCCGGGCTGCTATGCCTTCATTGCCAACGGCGAGGGCGGACACCGCGAGATGGGCCACGGCGCGGGGCCGTGCATGTTGCACAACCCAAGCTATGACTTCAACGACGACTTGATCCCGCTGGGAGCGAGTTTTTGGGTGCGTTTGTCTGAGAAATGGCTGGCACCGGCATGATCGGCGTCGGTGAGGCGTTTTCGACCAGCTACACGCAAGCGCGAGCGAAATTTCTCCAAGGCGCTGCCGTCGCGGGCCTCAAGCTGCAAAGCCACAAGCACCCGTTGTTGAGCGTTGACGGCGAAGATCTGGCAATGGATTTGGCCTTTGAGGGCGAGGCCAGCAGCGACAAGCTGCTGATCGTATCGAGCGCGTGCCACGGCGTTGAGGGTTACTGCGGCTCTGGCGTGCAGGTATTCGCATTGGCCGATACCGAGTGGCATGAGCGGGTGCGTGAGCGTGGCATTGCGGTGCTGTATGTGCACGCACTCAACCCGCATGGCTTCAGCTACAAGCGCCGGGTGACGCATGAAAACGTCGACTTGAACCGCAACTTTGCAGACTTCTCAAACGCGTTACCGGCCAACTTCGCCTACGACGGTGTTCACGACATGGTTCTTCCGCCAGACTGGCCGCCAACGCCTGCAAATGACGCACAAGTGGCGGCTTTTGTTGCTGCGCAGGGGTTGAAAGCGTTGCAGTCGGCGGTAACGGGTGGTCAGCATGGGCATGTCGATGGGTTGTTTTACGGCGGTGTCGCTCCCACTTGGAGCAACCAGACCATTCGGCAGGTGTTGCGCGAACACGGCGCTGGCAAGCGTCGCATCGGATGGATTGACCTGCACACCGGCTTAGGGCCAAGCGGTCATGGCGAGAGAATTTGCGCCACGGGTGACGACGTCGCCGCGCTCGAGCGTGCCCGCAATTGGTGGGGCGGTGGCGGTAGCACCCCGATCACCAGCCCGCTTGATGGCAGTTCAACCAGTGCCAAGCTGTCGGGCATGATGGCGCTTTGTACGCCGCAAGAGTGCCCGCAAGCTGAGTTCACCTCCATCGCGATGGAGTACGGAACTGTGCCCGTCATGGAGGTGATTGATGCGCTTCGGGGCGACCACTGGGCGCATCGCGAACGGCTCAATGGCCGAGCGGTGGCGCCTGAGCTGCAAACGCAAATTACCCAGACCATGTGGGACGCTTTTTACACGCAGACCGACACATGGAAGGGTCAGATCATCAGCCAAGGCCGTCAGTCGATGTTTCAGGCCGCCGATGGTTTGGCTGCGTGAGTCATATCTCAGTGGGTGCGGCGTTTGGTGTCGAGGTAGGCGCGAGGCCCGTTGCCGCCTAAGTACAGCGGCGCAATGGTGCTCAGTGCTTGGGCGTGGATGCCGAAATCGGCCAGGCCGGGCAGTTTGCCGCTGGCGACATTCGGCGTTTGCATGGAGGCCAGGTTGTCGCGGCTCATCAACGGCTCACCGGGTGCGAGTTCCATGAGGAACGCTTGAATGTTGGCGATGGCCCGAGGTAAGCTCACGATCGGGCGAGGATTGCCGCTCAGCCGACCCGAGATCGCAACGATGTCGCGCAGCGTCATCACATCAGGCCCCGCTGCTTCGGTGATGGAATAGGCTTCTTTGTCGCTACTATTTGTGTAGCTGTCAGGTGAATGAATACCGTGACCAACAGCCAATTTGACCAATAAATCGGCCACATCACCCACCCAAACCGGTTGAAATCGCGAATCAGCCCCAGCCAGCGGAACCATTGGGAAAATGGCTTGCAACTTGGCGAACAAGTTGAGCAGCTTGTCATCCGCGCCAAAGATCACACTGGGCCGAACGATGGCCAACTGGCTCAGACCTTGAGCGATGAGCGCGGCTTCGCCAGCGCTTTTGCTGCGCAAATACAAGGACGGCGGCGACTCGCTGCAGCCCAGCGCACTGACGTGCACCAGGCGCTCGATACCCGCCAATGCACATGCGGCTGCGATTTGCTTGGGCAATTGAACATGCACGCGATCAAAAGCGGCACCATTGCCGTGCAAGATCGCGATCAAGTTCACGACTGCATCGTGTCCAGCGACCACTCGGTTCAGCTGCACAGGGTCGTGCACTTGGGCTTCAACCACATCGAGCAGGGGCAGCAATTGCACGTTTCGGGCAGATGTGGCCCGGCGCGTTGGCACGCTTACGCGGTGTCCCTGAGCCACCAAGCGCTCACAGACTTGCTGGCCGACGAATCCGCTGCCGCCTAAAACCAATACTCGCTTTTGTTTCATGATCGTTTGCTCAGGGCAGTTCTTTGTTGTCGGCGGGTGCGGCGGCGCCTTTGGGGCCAACCGCGCCAATTCGGGAGCGAATGGATTGGGGTTTGCCGGTGATGATGGCCGCGTAAAGCGTGGCATTTGCGGCCACTTTCTTCACATAGTCCCGGGTTTCGCTGAATGGGATGTTTTCAGCCCAAATCGCGCCGTCCAACACCGGGCCATTGCGCCAGTTGCGCGGGCGACCGGGGCCGGCGTTGTAGGCCGCGGCGGCCAAAGGCTCCGAGCCCCCCATGTCGTCAAGCACGAGTTTCAAGTAACCCGTGCCAATTTGGATGTTGGTGTCTTTGTCGTTGATGTCGCTGGGTTTGAAGCCGCTCAAACCGATCTTTTTGGCGGTCCATTTGGCGGTGGCCGGCATGACTTGCATCAAGCCGCTTGCACCGACGTGGCTGCGTGCGTCGGTGATGAAGCGGCTTTCTTGGCGAATCAAGCCGTAAACATAAGCGGGGTCTAAGTTGATGTCCTTGCTGCGCGCCAGCACCGCGTCTTTGAATGGCATCGGAAAGCGCTGTTCGTGGTCAAACGCCTCCTTGGTGCGCTCGCTGGTGTTGATGCAGCGATCCCAGACCTGCGCACTGCACGCCAATGCGGCGGCGGCCAGCAGTTCGCGCTCGGTCATGCCGCCGGGTTTTTCCAGGTTGGTGGTGTAGTTCCATTCCCGCACGCCCTCGGCGCGCAAGCCCAGCGCAATCAACAACAAAGCGCGCTGCAGGCCGGGGTGTTTGCGTGCTGTGTCGCGCTCAATATCGGTCAATGTGTCGGGTCGAGCGGGTGCGCTGATGCGTTTGCCCAATCGGTCCATGGCCAACAGCTCGTAGAAGCCCCGCACCCCGGCGATGCGTTCCAGTGATCGCAGGCTATCGGGGTTGGTTGGCGCATTGGGGTTTGACTGCGTTTGTGCCGTTGCGTGCCAATACGTCCAAATGGCTTCTTGCCGTGCTGACGCAGTCATCGCCTCGATGCTGCTTTGCACGGTCGTCCAACGGCCTGCACGCAGGGCCGCGCGGGCTTGCCAACCGAGCAAGTCGTCGGTGAGGTGCTCGTTTTTGGCATTGGCAAAATACTGAGTGGCGTTGTCGTCCAGTTTTAAGTTGCTGTACTTGCCGACGACGCCCCAGCCGTAACTGCGCTGCTCGGGGCTCAGCTTGGCGTCGATTCGAGTCAGCTCTGCACCAGCCGAGTCGACATCGGTGGTGGCCAGTCGAATGATGGCCAAGAGCGCCAGCTCGCCGCTGGTTTTGCCCGCGACTGCGGTGCGTTTGAGCATGACCGTGGGTTTATTGAACGACTCCGCGACCTTTGGCAGCGATTCGGCCGAGACAATTTCAACCGCGCGAGAAGCCGCTCGCAGCCGGTTGCCCTCAAACCCCAGCCGCGCTTTGAGCCAAATGTCGTCAGCTTTTAGCTTTTTGGCTTCAAACAACCGGTCAGCGGCGAGCGCGCAGCCATCGTCTGCGTCGCGTTGCCCGTACCAATTGCGCCTCACTAATTCTGAACCGTCAGTCGCCGTTTTGACCCACGCAATTGCTGCCGCGTAGCAGGCCACTTCGCGGTCGTCGCGCATGCGAAACCGGGGCAATTCAGCCTCAAAAGCAGCCCAGTCGCGGCGCTGACCCAAGAGCAGCAACCAGTCATTGCGCAGCCGATCTTCGGCGTAAGTGTTGGCGTGCTGCGTGAAAAACGCCTGAACTTCGGCGGCGCTGGTTTCGCCCAATCGGTTCTTGAGCTCCCAATATGCAGCCCAGCTGGCCAGCGCATGCCCGCGTGAGGCGGGCAACAGGGCGCTGAGTGCTTTTTGATCGCCTGCTTTGAAGGCTTGCGCCATATCCACAATGACGCTGTCAGCGCCCTTGCTTTGCGCGCGAGCCGATGGCGCACTCCAAACTGTCGCCATCGACAGGCAACAAGCCAAGGTCAGTGTTGCGTGATGAGCTGCCGCCCATGCCAAAATGCTTTGAAGTTTCATGACGCTCATTATCCGAGGCAATCACCGATGGCAGCAGACTTGCAAGCACAAAAGAAGGCCCTTCGCGCCGCGTTGGTGGCCAAGCGCGAGGCCATGCCTGACCGCATGGAGCGAACGGATGCTTTGCAACGCGTGATGCGGGTTTGGCTGCTTGATCGCCCAGACACCGTAATCGGTGCCTATTGGCCGATCAAGGGCGAGTTTGACCCCTTGCCTGCGCTCTATCGCTGGAAAGAGGCCGAGACCTCGGCCATTGACGGCAAGCATCGCCGCTTGGGCCTGCCGGTGGTCAACAAACAGCATAAAACCATGACGTTTCACGCGTGGTATCCCGGATGCGACATGGAGCCCGACGCCTACGGCATACCCAAACCCAAAGACACCGAGGTTTTGGTGCCGACTTTGCTGTTTGTGCCCTGTGTGGGCTACGGCATTGGTGGCTACCGACTGGGCTACGGCGGCGGCTTTTACGACCGCACCTTGGCCAGCCTGGAGCCCAAACCCTTTACTGTGGGCCTGGGTTTCACCAGTGGCTATGTCGAAGACCTGGAGCCTGAGCCCCACGATGTGCCCTTGGATGCGATCTTGAACGACAACGGCGTGGTTTGGCCCGTGGGGTGATCATGCAGCCTGACGCGGGCATCGAACCAAACACTGCGATTGTGGGTATGTCGCCCATCGAGCGATGGGCGTTGGTTTATTTGGCGGTTCCGGTTGTGATCTTTTGCTCGACATGGTTCACGCCGATCGTGGGTTTTCTGAGCGCTGGCGCTGCGGGGGGCGCTTTGGCATCTCGTGTGCGCAGTGATTGGTTAGGTGTGATGCCGCGAGTTCCAGCCCGTTCGAGTCGCGGACCATCGTTGGGTTTCGTGTGTTTTTTGTTGGCGATGGCTTGGGCAGCGTTTGGCGGCGCAGGTCACTGGCTACACGCCAACATCTTCGATTGGCTCGGCCGCGACGCGATTTTGCGTGACATGGTGGTCGAAAGCTGGCCGATCAAGGTCACCGATCCTTCGGCGGACGGTGACCAGTTTTGGTACCGCGGGCCTTTGGCTTATTACGTGGTGCCAGCGCTTTTAGGCAAGCTGTTTGGACTGAGAACCGCTGACTTTTTTCTGTATCTTTGGACCGCTGGCGGCGTCGCTGTGTTCTTGGCTTTGGCGCTTGAACGCATTCGCGGCGTGCCACGGCGCCTTGCTGCATTTGTGGTCATTGTTTTCTTCAGTGGTGCTGACACCATCGGGATCTTGATGCAGGGCGGATCAACGCAGATCATCTCGGAGTCCCACTTGGAGTGGTGGGCAAGCAGCTACCAGTTTTCGTCGAACTCAACCTTGCTGTTTTGGGTACCGAATCACGCGTTGCCTGGTTGGATCGCTGGGGCTTGGCTGTTGCGCCAGTGGGGATCTGCGACGAGCATTCGCTGGTCGGCTTGGATCTGCGCGATCACGGTGCTTTGGTCCCCCATGGTGGCTGTGGGGCTGGCGGTGATGATCTTAATCAACGCGCTTTTCTTCTGGAAACTTGAACCTGCGTTCAAACTTAGCGTTGCGGTTGGTTTGCCAAACCTGTGTGGGTTGGTGTTTGGTATCGTGTGTTCGCTCTACATTTCAGCCGACGCCGGCACGATTGCGCAAGGCTTTAGACTACCCGTACCACCTCAGAAGTTGCTGGGAAACGATTGGACGCATGCCGTCATATTTGGGGCACTTGAGGCCGGACTTTTGACGATTGCGGCGATGTCAAAGCGCAGCATAGAGCCCTTGCTGGCCTGCACCGCCATGTTTATGCTTTGCTTGTCGTACACCTTTGGGCTTGGCAACGACTGGGCTATGCGAGGGTCGGTCGTGCCGCTGTGTGTGTTGTGTCTCGTCATTACCCATCAACTGCTTGGCCCAGACGCTGCATTTCGACGCGGGGGCGTTGGTCGGTTGCGCGTCTTGGTGTTGGTCGCGTTATTAAGCGTCGGCTTCGTCACGCCTGCACACGAGTTCATTCGGGCGATTCGTGGCGTGCCATGGGCGGCGAATCTGGAGCGAGGCTTGCTAGCCCATGCCGGCAGTGCTGCAAGTTACGCGCACTACTTTGCGAGCGTGAACCACCCGATGCTCAGGGCGATGATGCGTGACTAGGCTTCGGTCGCGGTTGCAGCACGCGTTTTGCTGGGCCGTTTCTTAAAAAACTGCATGGGCACGCCTTGCTCGGCGGCTTCGCTCAGTTCGTTTTTGAACTGCTGCAGCTGGCCCGGCTTCATTTTTCCGACGACGTGCATTTCGCAGGGTTTGCAGTCAAATTTGAGCGTTAAGCGCTCTTTGCCGTTGATGAGCATCAAGGGCTCGGCTTTGACTGTGCCTTGTACGCCTGTGACGCCTTTGGCTTGTTTGGGGCACAGGCTCATGCTCCAGCGCACGCAGTGCTTGGTGATCATCAGGCTGACTTCGCCCAGCTCTTGATAGGCTTCGTAGGCTGGCGCGATCACTTGCACGCCGTGGCGCGTGTAAAAAGCATGGGCTTGGTGATTGAGCACATTGCCCAAATAGCTCAAGTTGTCTTGCGGAAACGGCACCGGCGGCTCAACGGCTTTGAGCCGGGTGAGCCTTGGAAACTGCTGCATGCGCGCCTCGTCAAGCGCGTCGATCAGCTCGCGGCGCGCGGCGTTCAGTGTCGATGCGGGCACGAACCACGCCTGGCTTAGGCTGACGCTCACATCGGTGGCTTGGTAGATGCTGGTACCGAGTTTGGCGATAGAAGCCTTGATTGACTCATCGTTTTTGATAGCATCGGAGCCAATAGAATCGGCGACCACAAGGGTTTTTTCTACAAAAATACCGATTTCGTCAGTCGCAGACAGCTTCAAACTGACTTGGCCGTCTTTTGGCAGCGCGACCTCGGTGAGGCTCAGCCAAACGCCGACTCGGCGGCTGCTGGAGGGTTTGTCGAGTTGGCGCAAAAACTGGCTGTCGCGGTTGCGTTTGAGTTCAATGCCCGCTCGCAAGTCTTTGAAGGTGCTCATCAATTCGCGCGGAAAAACGCGCCAGCGACGCGCCTCACCAGATACCTGCTCCACGCGGTTCAGGTGCACGCCGATCAGGTTCTTTTGCAAGTCCAGATACGTCAAACCATCGCCGTTGGCCAAGCTCACCTCGCCCAAGCTCGGGTCAACTTCCAGCTCAAAATGGTCGGCTGCCACCTTGTGAACCCAACCCAATGCGATGCCTGAGTGTTTTGGGCTGTCAAACGCGCCAATGTGCATCTCGTTGGGGTCCAGCCGCCCGCGAACAAAATAGTCGGTCGACTCGCGGTTGAAGTTTTGCGCCGGCTCAGGCTCAAAAGTGAAGCTGGTTTTACCCGCCGACGCGCTGGCCAGCTCGGGCCGCTCATCCAGCACTTCGTCGAGCAGTTTTCGGTAATGCGCGGTGATGTTTTTCACATACGCCATGTCTTTGTAGCGGCCTTCGATCTTGAAGCTGCGAACGCCCGCGTCGATCAATCCGCGCATGTTGCCCGATTGGTCGTTGTCTTTCATCGACAGCACATGCTTGTCGTGTGCGATGAATCTGCCCTGCGCGTCTGTGACTTGGTAGGGCAGTCGACAGGCTTGGTTGCATTCGCCACGGTTGGCGCTGCGCCCGGTGTGGGCCTCGCCGATGTAGCACTGGCCGCTGTACGCCACGCACAGCGCACCGTGGACGAAAAACTCCAAAATGCAGCGCTCGACATCGGTTTCAGCGCGAATGGCTGCGATTTGCTGCAAGGTGAGTTCGCGTGCCAAAACGATCTGGCCAAAGCCGACATCTTGCAAAAAACGCGCTTTCTCAGGCGTGCGGATGTCGGTTTGGGTGCTGGCGTGCAGCGCGATGGGCGGCATGTCGAGTTCGAGCAAACCCATGTCTTGGATGATGAGCGCATCGACACCCGCGTTCCAAGCATCCCACGCGGTTTGGCGAGCGGCCTCTAGCTCGTCATCGCGAAAAATCGTGTTCAACGTGACAAAGATGCGCGAATTGAACCGATGTGCGTGCGACACCAGTTGGGCAATGTCGCCCATGCTGTTGCAAGCGTTCTTGCGTGCCCCAAAAGCAGGCCCGCCAATATAGACCGCGTCAGCGCCGTGGTTGACGGCCTCAATGCCAATGGCGAGGTCACGGGCGGGGGCGAGGAGTTCGAGTTGGTGGGCTTGCATCGGCGGATTATCCGCTTCAAGGTTTGGCTTGAGTGGGTTTTTGCATCTATTTCAGGCATATCGACCATCAAAAATAGTAGCAACTGATTCAATGAATGCGGTGACCAGAGGCGAAAAAACCTTCAAATTCTCTTTAGGACTTACGCAAAACCGCCCCAGCGGCGTTGCAGCTCCTAGTCGTGCTATTAGCACTGTCGTCGTCGCTGCGCCTTGCTGGGACAATTTTGCGTAAGTCCTATCCTTCAAAGAGGCGTTTTGACTCGCTACCGAGCCCTTGAGCAACTGTGCAGGGCGCACACGTCGCATTCACGCGCCAAAACGGCCCCCTGTCGCCGCAAATCGCCACTTCGTCGCATGCCGCTTTTGTTTTGTTTGAGCCGCGCAGACACTTCAGTCCATGTTGAACACATCGCTCAACAGCAAACCCCAGGAGCCCACCATGAACACCACCTTCAAAACCACCGTCCTTAGCCTTTCAGCAGCTTTGGCAGTTGTGGCAGCTCACCTCGCCATCGCTGGCGCGGCCGCCTCGCAGATGAATGTCAAGGCCGACCACGCGATGATCCCGGTGTTGCATGCAGAGAAAATCGTCGTCACCGCCAAGCGCTTAGAAGTCTTCACCGCCGACAAAATCGTCGTGCAGGCCCGCGCCAAATCAACTCAAATCGCCGTGTTGCAGTGGAATACGGTGGTTTGAACGCAATTTGACGATTTTTTGAACTCTGGTCACGGTATTCATTGGAGTTGTTGCTCCTGATTCCATAGTAGATGCCGACCGATTTCAGCCGAATTGACACAGCAAAAAGCCGCGCAGTGCGCGGCTTTTTGCTGTGTCAGCCACCTTACTGAGGTTCAGTCTTGAAACTCGAACATTGGCGTAAAAATCACGCGGGCATCTTCGCCTGCGCGACCAAGCGCACCCCAAGGGCTGAGCACACCCGGTGAATCGTGTCGAACCTGGGTTGCGAGCTTGGTCGCAGCGCTTTGTAGAGCGCTTCGCGTGTCAGGCCAGATTGCTCGGCCACGGCGGACATCCCTCTCGATTTGGCTACGACACCGAGCGCGTGGGTGAGTTCGGCCATGTCGCTTTCTGCCAGAACGAGGGTGATGTAGGCAGCGATGTCTTCGTCAGTCTTAAGCGCTTCTGCCATGTCAAATTCGGGCAAATCGGCAACTTTGAGTTGATGGGTCATTTGAATTACTCCTCAAGGGTTTGGGCCACGGCAATGGCTGCGGCAATGTCCGTGCTCTGGCTGGATTTGTCACCGCCACCGAGCAGGACAATCAATTGGCCACCGCGCTCCACGAAATACATGCGCCATCGCGGGCCAAAAAATTCCCGCAATTCTTGAACGCCTTGCCCCACTGGCGCAACGTCACCCAAAAAGCCGCGCTGTGCTTTGTCAAGCCGCTTGGCGAGTCGGATGCGCGTGAGGCCGTCTTTCAACCCAGAAACGGCAGTTGACCGCTCGGCTCTCTCTACAAGTATCTGATTTTGCTTAGTTTTTTGGCTTTCAACTCGCTCGGCCGTTTGGTGAAAGCGCTACACGCCCGATTGAGCCTGCCTTGACGGCCGGGAGTCGGACTCTTCACTTTACTATTGATAGCAACAAATCAAATGAATCCAGTGACCAAGTGCCAAAAAACTATCAAAACTGTTTTTTCGCCCGTTCAGACCCGCTCAATCACCAACGCAATGCCTTGCCCCACCCCTATGCACATGGTGCACAGCGCGTAGCGTCCTTGGCTGGCTTCGAGGCGGTTGAGGGCTGTTGTGGCCAAGCGTGCGCCGCTTGCGCCCAGCGGGTGGCCCAGTGCGATGGCACCGCCCCAAGCGTTGACGCGGGTGTCGTCGTCGGCCAAGCCCAGGTCGCGCATGACGGCCAGGCCCTGGGCTGCAAAGGCTTCGTTGAGTTCGATCACGTCCATTTGAGCCAGGCTCAAACCCGTCAGGGTCAGCACTTTGCGCACGGCGGGTGCGGGGCCAATGCCCATGACGCGAGGCGCAACGCCGGCCACGGCCATGCCCAGCACTTTGGCTCGGGGCTTGAGCCCGCGGGCTTGGACGGCGGTGTCGCTTGCCAACAGCAAGGCGCAGGCACCGTCATTGACACCGCTGGCGTTGCCTGCTGTCACGCTGCCATCGGGTTGGGTCACACCTTTGAGTTTGCCCAAGGCTTCTAGTGAGGTTTCTCGCGGGTGTTCGTCTTGCTTGACGACGACTGGGTCGCCCTTTTTCTGAGCCAGCGTGACTGAGGCGATCTCGCGATCAAAGTGCCCCGCACGTTGCGCGGCAACGGCTTTGAGTTGCGAGGCCAGTGCGAAGGCGTCTTGGTCGGCGCGGCTGATGTTGTGTTCAACGGCCACGTTTTCTGCGGTCTCGGGCATGCTGTCCACGCCGTATGCGGCTCGCATGGCGGGGTTGATGAAGCGCCAGCCGATGGTGGTGTCAAAGACGTTGTTCTCGCGCGAGAACGCGCTGGTGGCTTTGGGCATCACAAACGGTGCGCGGCTCATGCTCTCGACCCCGCCTGCAATGATGAGTTGGGCTTCGCCACTTTTGATCGCCTGCGCGCCCAAGCCGACTGCGTTGAGCCCCGAGCCGCACAGCCGATTGATCGTGCACCCCGGCACATCAATGGGCAGCCCAGCCAAAAGCGACGACATGCGCGCCACGTTGCGGTTGTCCTCTCCGGCTTGGTTGGCACAGCCGTAGATCACGTCGTCGATTTGCGACCAATCCACGCCGAGGTTTCGCGCAATCAATGCCCTGATTGGCAGGGCGCCCAAGTCGTCGGTGCGCACGCTGCTGAGTGCGCCGCCGTAGCGCCCAAATGGGGTGCGGATGGCATCGATGATGTATGCAGCTGTCAAGTGAGTGTGATTCATGCGGTTGTGTCCTCGATGGGCAGTTGAATGATGGCGCTCAGTGTGGCTGCGTCAAGCCCCGGCACCGCGTCGATGAGTTTGAGTCCGGTGGGCGTGATGTCAATCGTGGCCAAATCGCTGTAAATGCGTTTGACGCAGGCCACGCCCGTGAGTGGGTAGCTGCAAGCGGCCACCAACTTGGATGTGCCTTGCTTGGTGAGTAGGTCCATCATCACCCAAGTTTGCTTGGCCCCAATGGCCAGATCCATCGCGCCGCCTACGGCCGGAATTGCGCCGGGCTCGCCTGTGTGCCAATTGGCCAAGTCGCCGCTGGCGCTGACTTGGAACGCGCCCAGCACGCAAATGTCGAGGTGGCCGCCGCGCATCATGGCAAAACTGTCGGCGTGGTGAAAATACGCGCCTCCAGCCATCAGCGTGACGGGTTGCTTGCCCGCGTTGATCAGATCAAAGTCCTCAAGGCCGGGCGCGGGCGCAGGCCCCATGCCTAAAATGCCGTTTTCGCTTTGCAACACCACCTCGCGCTCAGGGTTGATGTGGTTGGCAACCAAGGTCGGCATGCCGATGCCTAAATTGACGATGGCTCCCTCAGGAATGTCTTGCGCCACTCTTGAGGCCAATTCGTCTTTTGAGCGGCGTTGGTAGGCGGTCATGCTGCAACCTTGAATCCGCCTGAAGACTTCGCGACGAAGCCTCCGGCTTGGGTGGCGACGCGGGGGATTTTGACGACGCGGTGCACAAAAATACCCGGCGTGACGATGGTCTCGGGGTCGAGATCGCCCAACTCGGCCAGCTCAAAAACGCTGGCCACGGTGTGTTTGGCTGCGGTCGCCATCACCGGGCCAAAATTGCGGGCGGCTTTGCGGTAGGTCAAATTCCCCCAGCGGTCGCCGCGCTCGGCCTTAATCAAAGCCAAATCCGCGTGAATCGCGTGCTCCAGCACGTGATGTTTGCCGTTGATGAGGCGGGTCTCTTTGGCGCTGCCGTCGGGGTTTTTGGCGAGTTCAGTGCCATAACCCGTAGGCGTGAAAAATGCGCCGATGCCCGCGCCTGCGGCCCGAATGCGCTCGGCCAAGTTGCCTTGTGGGACGAGCTCCAATTCGATTTGACCGCTCTTAAACAACGTGTCAAACACGTGTGAATCGGTTTGCCGAGGAAAGCTGCAAATGATCTTGCGAACGTGGCCTGACTTCAATAGTGCCGCCAACCCGGTGTCACCATTGCCCGCATTGTTGTTGACCACGGTTAGGCCGCTGGCGCCGGTTTGCGACAGTTGCTCGATCAAGCCGTCAATCAACTCGTTTGGAATGCCCGCTGTGCCAAAGCCGCCGATCATGACGGTTGCGCCGCTGGCGATTGTGGGCAGTGCAAGGGCGACAGAGTCGGCGATTTTTTGAATCATGGGGCTTCAACAGTCAGTTGTTTGATTGATTTTTTTGTTCGCATGTCGAACGGTTGTTCGAGAAACGAATTTTAGATGATAATTGTGCCCATGGCAACCTCATCTTTCAAGCCACCGCTCGACCACCCTTTGCACCGACGACCTTTGCACCAACCGTCAGACAGCTTTGTGCAGTCGCTCGCGCGCGGATTGGGCGTGATTCGGTCGTTTTCAGCGCAAAAGCCATCGCAAACCTTGACCGATGTGGCGCAAGCAACCGATTTGACCCGTGCCGGCGCTCGACGCAGCTTGTTGACTTTGCAAACCCTTGGTTATGTCGGCGGCGATGGCAAGTACTTTTGGCTCACCCCAAAAATCCTCGACCTCGGCTTTGCCTACCTGAGTGCCATGCCGCTGTGGAATCTGGCTGAACCAGTCATGGAGCGGCTCAGCCGCGAGCTGGGTGAGTCGTGCTCGGCGGCGGTGCTTGACCAGTCTGACATCGTGTACGTGATGCGTGTTCCTGCCCGCAAGGTCATGAGCATCTCGTTGGGTGTGGGGTCTCGGCTCCCGGCTTATTGTTCCAGCATGGGGCGCATGCTGCTTGCCGAGCTGGGCGACGACGAGGTGCGCGCCTTGCTCAGTGCAGGCCCGCTGCCTTCGCGCACCACCAAAACACTGACCGATGTTGATGCCGTGCTGGCCCAAGTGGAATTGGCTCGGCGACAAGCTTGGTGCTTGGTTGACCAAGAACTCGAAGAAGGGCTGGTTAGCATGGCTGCGCCCATCAAAGACCGAAGTGGCCGCACAGTTGCCGCACTCAACATCTCGGGGCAAGTCATGCGCACCAGCGCGCGTGTGATGCGCTCGACCATGCTGCCCCAATTGCAAGGTGCGGCGCAAGACATATCGCGCATGCTGGGAGCAACTTGATGTTCAACACCCCTAACCAAGACGAGGTGCGCCGATTCTGGTGTCGCACCTCAGCCAAAGTGAACGCCACGCAGGCGATGGATGCGATGGAGACCATCGCAGGGCTGTGGATTGAGCACCACCCCGAGTACGCGAGCGACTTGGCCAATGAAGAAGAAGCCGTCAACCGCGCTTATGCGGTGGATGCGGGCAAAACCAACCCGTTCTTGCACTTGTCGATGCACTTGAGCATCACCGAGCAATGCAGCATCGATCAGCCCAAAGGCATACGCCAAGCGGTTGAGCTGCTCACTGCCCGACTCGGTGACCTGCACGAGGCTCACCACGCGGTGATGGAGGCACTTGGCGAGATGATTTGGCAAAGCCAGCGTGACCAAAAGCCGCCCGACGGGCAGGCCTATGTTCAAGCCGTGCAGCGTCGCGCAACGAAAGATTAATCACATGAGCAACACACCCTCACCAACCGACTGGGCGTCGCACCCGCCCTTCATCTACCCGCCCTATACCTCCACACCCAAGCGTGGCCCCACTCAGGCCTTGATTCCGATTCGCGAGCGCATGGCCAATTTAGCTGCGCCGGTCTATGGCATCCAAGACCTGGGGCCTTTAGACCATGACCTGACCCGCAACGCCCGAGCGGGCGGCGAGCCCATCGGCGAGCGCATGGTTTTGACCGGCAAGGTGCTTGACGATGCAGGGCGCGCCGTGCCGCACACCATGATTGAGCTGTGGCAAGCCAATGCTTGCGGGCGCTATGTTCACAAAGGCGATCAACACGACGCGCCGCTTGATCCCAATTTTTTGGGCGCTGGCCGCGTCATGACTGACGCCCAAGGTTGCTACCGATTTCTCACCATCAAACCCGGCGCGTACCCTTGGCGTAATCACCACAACGCGTGGCGACCCGCTCACATCCATCTGAGCCTGTTTGGGCAGAGCTTTGGTTCGCGGTTGGTGACGCAGATGTACTTTCCCGGCGACCCCTTGCACGCGTTTGACCCCATGGTGCAAAGCGCACCGGCGCACGCGAGGTCGCGCCTCATTGCCGACTTCAGCCTAGTTGTGACTGAGCCTGAATATGCCTTGGGCTACGTGTTTGACATCGTGCTGCGTGGTGTTGATGCCACCCCTTTCGAGACGGGCGCACAACATGCTTGACGCCACGCCACGCCACACCGCGCAGGTCAACAACTTTGGCGCAACCCCGTCGCAAACCGTTGGGCCGTATTTCGCTTACGGTTTAACGGCCCAGCAATACGGCTACCCATTTGGCCAAACCTTTGACCACGTCCTGGCTTTGCCCCACGCCCAAGGCCAGCGCATCCGCATCGAGGGCCATGTATTTGACGGTGACGGCAAACCCGTGCCCGATGCCATCGTCGAGATCAGCCACGCCGATGCCCAAGGCCACTACCCGGCGAGCCGCGAGCAAGCACTCGTCGAAGGTTTCACCGGCTGGGGGCGATGCGGCACTGGCACCGATGCGGCAAACCAATGGGGCTTCGACACCGTCATGCCCGGCGCGGAGGCTGTCGGATATGCGCCATGCGTTCATGTCGTCATCACCATGCGCGGTTTGCTCACCCACGTCTTCACTCGCATTTACTTTGATGGACACCCAGCCAACGCGACCGACCCGGTGTTGGCCCAAGTTGCTCTCGCTCGCAGAAACACCTTGATCGCCACCCCAGTCGGCAACTTGCCAACTTGGCGATTTGATGTGCACATGCAAGGGGCGAATGAGACGGCCTTTCTCGATATCTGACTCGTCGCCGCCCGTAGGTGATGCCAAATCCATAGCGTTAAGCCCAATGAATCCGGTGACCAAGTGCGAATTGACATTGAAAAATTGCCCGGTAACCGACCTCGTGCTAGCATTTGATATCACTTCCTAGCAAACATGAACATGACACCAATTTCAAATCCGGCCGTGACGGGATCAAAGACCCAGTTCAATCTGCGCTTGTCATCCGAATTGATTGGCAAGCTTGATGCGTATGCCGCGTTGGTGGGTCAAAGCAAGGCGCAGGTTGCGACGAATGCGATCGAGGACTTTTTGGATTGGCGTGTGCCGCAGCTCGAAAATCTCAAGTTGGCCATCGCCGCAGCCGATCGCGGCGAGTTCGCAACTGAGTTTGAGGTTGACGCGGTTTTTGCGAAGTACGGTGCTTGATGCGGATTGTTTGGACTGCGTTAGCGGTTCGATCGATGGACGGTATTGGTGAATACATCTCGCGCGACAACCCCAAAGCAGCGACCCAGCTTCTTGGGCAGATTCGCCGGTCAGCCCTGCTACTGAAACAAAACCCATTCCTCGGCCGTCGAAGCGAGTTCAATGGTGTTCGTGAGTTGGTCGTCCACCCCAACTATTTGCTGACCTATCGCGTCAGCACCGAGGCGGTTGAAATTCTGCAAGTCTGGCACGCCGCGCAAAATCGCTTTCACTGAGCGTGCCCGAGTCCGTGAGCCCAAATCGAGGAACCTCGATCAAGGCCTCACTTCAACCCAAACCCCGCCACGCCCATTTGCCACAGCATGAAGCTGTAGATATCCGCGCGCTCATTTTGGCTTTGCTTTTTGGTGTTGCCGATGCCGTGGCCTGCGTCGTAGTCGAGCCGCATGAAGATGGGCTTGCCGCTGGTGCTTGCAGCCATGAGACGAGCTGCGGCTTTGGTGCTTTCCCAGACTTCCACGCGCGGGTCGTTCACGCCGTGGGTGAGCAAGACCGCTGGGTACGCAGTGGCAGCTTTGATCTTGGCGTAGGTGCTCATCTCGAGCAGGGCTTTGAACCCAGCCTCGGATTTAACGCTGCCGAACTCGGGGATGTTGGGAATGCCGTTGGGCGTGCTTTCTTGGCGAACGGTGTCGAGTGCGCCCACAGCAGGCACGACGACGGCAAAGAGGTCGGGGCGCTCGGTCATGGCGCGGCCCACCAAAATGCCGCCAGC
>JANOPN010000153.1:0-2922 GCA_031421855.1 Comamonadaceae bacterium | reverse complement strand
GCTCGGCGGCTTGTACGCTTCAAACACGCCTTCTTTGGTGCCAGCGGCGTAAGTCTCGACCGGGCCACCAAAGAGCACGTCAACGCGCGGGTTGTTTTTCTCGGCCATGACGCGGGCCAAGGCTTCGCCGGATGAGAAGCGAACGAAGTTGACTTTGATGCCGCTGCTCTTTTCGAATTCGTCAAACATCGGGCGCGCCCAGTTCTCAGGCCAAATGGCATACACGTTGAGCGTCTCGGAGGCTTGCGCAACAGGTATGTTGCCGAGCAGACCAAGCGCGCAGGTCAATGCTGCGGCCGTGAAGGATTTGCTGATGCTGCGGCGTGGCAGTTTGGGGGTTGTGTTTTGGCGCATCATGGCTTCCTTCGGTGTGGCGGGCGTTGTGCTGGCCCTGATGGGTGTCGGTTTGGGATCAATTTTTTCAGTGTAGCGACTACACGCCGCTGCGGGCGGTTCGGACATACCCGCACATTGGGTGATCGACTCGTTTGGGTAGCCGGCCAACTTGCGGGTTAACCCACCCCGGCCAGTAGAATTGCGGGTTACCCCAACCCACCGAATAACCCCAACCGATCACGCCGTTGATCACAGGCCCACATGTCTGCCCTTTCTGAACTCGCCAAATCGTTTGAACCCGCTGCCTTGGAGGCTCGCTGGAGCCAAGAATGGGAAAAGCGCGGCGTCGGCCAAGCGGGGTATCGCGGCACCGGTGAGCCCAAGCTTGACGTTGAGGGCTTTGCGATTCAGTTGCCGCCGCCCAACGTGACCGGCACCTTGCACATGGGTCACGGGTTTAACCAAACCATCATGGACGCGATGACGCGTTGGCACCGCATGCAGGGTCACAACACCCTGTGGCTGCCGGGCGTGGACCACGCGGGCATTGCGACTCAAATCGTGGTGGAGCGCCAATTGCAACAGCAAGGCATTCAGCGCATGGAAATGGGGCGAGAGAAGTTTTTAGAGAAGGTGTGGGACTGGAAGGCGTTTTCGGGCGGTACCATCACGAGCCAAATGCGCCGCATGGGCGATAGCGTCGATTGGGGTCTGGAGTACTTCACCATGGACGACAAACTGTCCAAGGTTGTGACCGAGACCTTTGTTCGCTTGCACCAAGACGGTTTGATTTATCGAGGCAAGCGGCTCGTGAACTGGGAGCCCAAGCTCAAAACTGCCGTGAGTGATTTAGAGGTGGTCATGGCCGAGCGCGACGGGCACATGTGGCACATTTTGTACCCATTCAGCGATGGCCCCAAAATGGGCGCTGACGGTGAGATGCGCGGCATGACGATTGCAACGACGCGGCCCGAGACCATGTTGGCCGATGGCGCGTTGTGCGTTCACCCCGACGACGTGCGCTACAAGCATTTGGTGGGGCAGTATGTTGATTTGCCCTTGTGCGACCGCAAGATACCGATCATCGCGGACGACTTTGTCGACCCTGCATTTGGTTCGGGGTGTGTCAAGATCACTGGCGCGCATGACTTCAACGACTACGCCTGCTCCAAGCGCCACAACTTGGAGTTGATTGTCATCATGACGCTGGACGCGCACATGAACGACAACGCGCCCGTCAAGTACCGTGGCATGGACCGATTTGTGGCCCGCAAAGCCGTGGTAGCTGACCTGGAGGCACAGGGCAACTTGGTCAAGATCGTGCCGCACAAGCACATGGTGCCAGTGAGCGACCGAACCGGTACCGTGATCGAGCCGATGTTGACCGACCAGTGGTTCATGGCCATGTCGCAGCCTGCGCCCGACTCGCACCCGCACCAGAGCGGTGTGTCGATCGCTCAAAAGGCAATCGATGTGGTTAACGAGGGCAAGATCAAGTTCGTGCCCGAGCATTGGGTGGCGACATATCGCCATTGGATGAACAACATCACGGATTGGACGCTGTCGCGTCAACTGTGGTGGGGCCACCAAATTCCGGCTTGGTACGACGACGCGGGCAATGTTTACGTGGCGCGCAGCGAAGCCGAGGCGCAAGCCCAAGCGGGTGTGGGCATTGCGCTGAGACGCGACCCGGACGTGCTCGACACTTGGTACTCTTCAGCGATGGTGTGTTTCAGCACCTTGGGTTGGACGGGCGACACCACGGTTGACGAAGCCAATGAGTTGCTCAAGCGCTATTTGCCGTCGTCTGTGTTGGTGACAGGCAGCGAAATCATCTTCTTCTGGGTGGCCAGGATGATCATGATGACGACGTATTTCACCGGCAAAGTGCCGTTTGATACGGTCTACATCCACGGCACGGTGCGCGACGCCGAGGGCCAAAAGATGAGCAAGTCAGAGGGCAATGTGATTGACCCGGTTGATTTGATTCAAGGCTGCGACTTGGAGACTTTGGTGACCAAGTCAACCAGCGGCTTACGCAAGCCCGAAATCGCTCCCAAGGTCGCCGCGCGGGTTCGAAAGGAGTATCCGCTGGGCATGCCCATGTATGGGGCAGATGCCTTGCGGTTCACGATGGCAAGCTATGCGTCGCTTGGCATGAATGTGAATTTTGATACCAAGCGCTGCGAGGGTTATCGCAACTTTTGCAACAAATTGTGGAACGCGACACGCTTCGTGTTGATGAACACCGAGGACTTTGATTGCGGGCTTGCAGAGCACAGCAAAACCCAGTGTCAGCCGGGCGGGGAGTTTCATGGCTACCTCAGCTTCAGCGACGCCGATCGGTGGATCGCATCGACCTTGCAGCGCGTGGAGGCAGATGTCCACAAAGGCTTCGCTGAGCATCGGCTTGACCTGGTAGCCCAAGGCATCTACGACTTTGTTTGGAATGAGTTTTGCGATTGGTATTTGGAAATAGCCAAAGTCCAGATCAACGTCGGAGGCGACGCGCAAAAGCGTGCCACGCGCCGCACCTTGATTCGCACGCTGGAGACGGTGTTGCGATTGGCGCACCCGATCATTCCG
>JANOPN010000152.1:0-43671 GCA_031421855.1 Comamonadaceae bacterium | reverse complement strand
GGCTCGAGCGTCACGTTGACAGGCAAGGTTCGGCTCAACAATACGCTGGCAATTCACGGGCAGTCCGTCACGCTAAATGGCGAGGTGCAGCCCTTTGGCGGTACGTTAGCCACAGGTTTGACCTTAACCGGTAACTCGATTTACCTGAACGGGCCAATTGGTACCGGTACGCCAATTGGGTTTTTGAATGCGACTGCGGGTCAAGTGAGCGTCAAGGATTCGATTTCGACAAGTAACGGATTGGCTTTGCACTCGACCAGCGGACCTTTGTTGTTGGACACAGGTATCCACACCTTAAATGCCGGAGTAGGGAGTATTTCCAGCAGCTCCAGCAGCATCATCACCAACGGCAGTTGGCAGTTCAATTCTGCTGTCAATGCGCCATCCGCATCGTTGATTTTGGCGAATCCGATCCAGACAACCACGTTCTTAGGCAATGCCACTTTAGGTGGTGGGTTGGGTTTGAACGCAAATGCTTTCATCAACATCGCATCTGGCAAAACGCTCTCGGTCGGCACATCGACACTGTCCACGCGCAGCCTGACCCTCAACGGCGACGGCACCCTGCAAGTTAACGGCGCTTTGTTGGCCACTTCAGGTGCTAACTTGGTCATGACGAACGCCGCCACCGGTTTGACGGTCAACGGCGGCAGTTTCACGGTCAATGGCGGTGCATTTTTGCGGGCGCAGGGCACCATCAGCGTGACTTCGGGCAACACGATGTTTGTCACAGGCGGCAATCTGGGCGTGGCCGACTATGGTGTCACCGGGACACTGACGGTTAATGCGCCGCTCGTGGTGGGAGGCGGGAGCTATGTCGAAGTCGATTGGGGTCCGACACCAAGCGCCAGTGATCGACTCAACGTGAATGGCTCACTCAGTTTCGTCTCAGGTATGAGTACCTTGAGTGTGGCTGAGGTCGGCGGGACGCATATCAATTCCGCCAGCACGCTGGACGTGATTGGGTTTTCCGCAGCAAGCTCAATCCCATTGATGAATGCAAGCGTGACAGATATCAGTGGCATCAATTCCACCGTGACAAATTTCACCAACGGGGTGCTGCGTCTGTTTCCAATCGGTGTCACAACACGGTGGAATACCGACACCAGCGGGCAGTGGGATGTTCCGGCCAATTGGACGCGCGGCGTTCCGAACATCAGCACCGGCGCGCTCATTGACCGAGCGGTTGCAAATCCAGTCGTCACAATTGGGGTAGGTGTTAGCGCAAATGCAGCAAGTTTGAGTTTCGGCGCAGGGTCTGACTCACTCAAAATTGATGGTGGCCGTTTATTTACGGGTAGCTCGTCCATCAACGTGCTCAGCGGCAGCACATTGGGAATCAGCGAAAACGGCGGCACTTTGGCGGGCGCGGGCGCGCTGAACGTCTTGTCGTCGGCGACGTTTCTGTTAAACGGCGGAACCCTGTCTATGAATGGGGGCGTCACTACCAGCGCTGGCAGTACGACTGAGATCAAGACGGCCAACTTGATGTCAAACTGGAGCAACGACGGCCAAGTCGAATTGCATGGCGGCGCGGCGCTAACCATGGCACCCAATGTCGTTTTCACAAACCAACCCGGTGGGACGTTTGTCCATCAAAGTGGCTCCTCGACCCTGAGTCTTGGTTTAGGTGCTCAGTTCGACAATGCCGGTGTGCTCAGTGTGCAGACGGGAGCCACCGGGCTATTGGTCACTGGCAGTGGTCAGCTGCAAAACCGTGGCACGGTTGATGTATCGGGCGGTGCGGAGTTGTTGATTGCTGTGAATTCCCCCGGTGCAGCCGACACTGGGCTGTACAACAGCAACTTCGGTAGTACCTTGAGTTTTTCGGGGTCACGGACGCTCGGCATCGGTTCCGATATAGGCGGTGTGGGTGCCATCCGCATCTATCCGACCGGCACTTTGGTGGTCAATGACAATTTGTCCGCGCAACTAACCGGTGAGTTTGCGGTTGGTGGTACGCTGAGTTTGAACACGAGTAAGCAAGTGATTTTTGCCAATTCCCTTCAAATGCAAGGCGTCAACGCTCGAATCGACGGCGTGGACGACATCGAAACACAGGGCGGTTTGTTGATCGGTGGAGGCACCTTGGCTGGTAGCGGCTCGCTCGACACAACGGCTGGCGTCAGTATCTTGGGTGCTGCAACTGTTGCCAGATCTTGGCAAAACAGCGGATCAATCGTCTTGGCTCAAGCGGCGAGTCAGCTGACTTTGGCGGGTGATCTGCACAATACCGGGACCGTGGTGATCACTGATGGAACCACCACACCGCTGGTTTTGGGTAGTAGCACATTGACCAACGACGGCATATTGACATGGTCTGTCGGGGGTGATAAGACCATATCGGGTGGCGCTGGTAGCTCGCTGATCAACACCGCTGGCGGGGTCTACTTTGCGGGTTACAGCCACGCCGTCACCACGGATCAGTTCACGCAAGCAGGCGCGCTAAACATCGACAACGGGGTCACCTTCTCCCGTGCTGCCGGATTCACTAACACCGGCACCATTCGCCAAAGTGGCGATTTCCCTGGCAGCACGTACACGATCAATGTGGGCTCTTCGACGCTTGTGAATGGTGCGGCTGGCGTCATCGAGGCAATTGGTGACGGCGTCACCAGTCAAGTCAAGATCATCGGCAACTTGGATGCATCGAACAGCTCGGGAGAGTTGAAGTTTTTGCTGGATCCTGTGAGCAGCTCCAAGATCACCGTCACTGGCAACTTCAAGCCTGGCAATGCCATTGAAGTCTTGGAATCAACCCCGTTCGTCGGCTCAGACGACAACTTCACCTTGATCGTCGCGGGCACGGCTAGTCCGGTGGGTATGGCGGGAGCGCCGATCGTTGGATCGAGTATTGCGGGTGTCTCTTTCGAGTCAAGCACCTCGGTCACCACGCTATCTGTGTTCACTACCAGTGTGAGCAACAGTTGGGCGACCAGTGTCAACGGGAATTGGACTGACGACAGCAAATGGAGCCGCGGACATGCACCTCGCGCGGGCGAGTCGGCAACGATTTCGCCCTCGGGAAGTCATGTGGTGACGTTGACGTCTGGAAACGCGACCGCGTTGAACTTGCAAATGGGGAACGTCGACGATGGGCTCAAGATCGCAGGCGGTACGCTGACCCTGGCGGGCTCTTCGACCATCGAAGGCACGCTTGACCTCGGAGGTGGTCGAATTTCGCTTACGGGTGGGACGAACAACCTGAAAGTGACCAGTCTCAGCATCACGAGTGGATCAATTGACGGCACCGGGGACCTTGTGATTCAGTCGGGCGGTGGCATGAATTGGAGCGGCGGCACAATTTCGGGCAGCGGCAAGGTGTCGCTGTACAGCGACAGTTTCATCGGCGGCAACGGGCCGGTTTTGGACGGTCGCGAGCTGTGCACGCATCCGGGTATGACCCTCGGCATTGGCAGTGCGTCTACCAATGCTTTTTTGTTTCAGTTGCAAAACGGCGGCCGTGTGCGCAACATGGGCAATTTGTACTTTGACACCTCGGGCACGGAAGTCGGCGGCGTTGCCGGTGACGGAACCGGCGCGGTGATCAACGAAGCCGGCTTGGTCGTAGCGGCACAGCCAGGGCAAAGCGTTGGGTTCTTCAACACTGAGCTGCGCAACAACAGCGGTGGCACCATCAACGTGGTTTCGGGTACAGCGCGTACGTCGATGAGTTCGAACTGGGGTGTTGGTTCGTCAACGCTTTCGATCGCAGCTGGAGCTGGTTTTGAGTTGCAAGGCGGGTCGTCGCAAAGTTTGGTTTTCGGACCGAACATGTCATTGGCCAATGCGGGTAGCTTGACGGTGTCAGGTGGATCAACCCTGACTGCGAACGGCGGCGCGTCTCACGATGCAGGATCGACGATCAATGTGAGTGCGGGTAAATTGATTTTGCTTGCTGCCGAGAACTTTGCCGGGCTCAATGTCGGCTTGCTCGGGACGGTGCAGAGCGACTCTTCTATTTCAGTCGCTGGGACGATGAGTTGGGGCGGACTCATTTCAAATGATGTCGGCACACTGACCCCGCTGAGCACGACCGGCGTGGTGAACATCACTGGCCCAGCCATTGCGAACCGGTTGAATTGGTTGGCTGCAGGCAACATCAACTACCTCAATGGCGGCGTCGCTGGATTGCGCTTGAACGCGATGTCAACGCTGACGATTGCCAACACGTCGACGCTCAGCTTGCGAAGCACCAGCGTTTCGTTGATTGAAGGCAATGGCAAGTTGATCAACAACGGAGTCATCGTCAACGCCTACAACGATCCGTCTGTTTTGGGTCAAACCGCGTCCATTTTGCGGCCAGACACTTTTGTCAACAACGGACGGGTCATCAATGACACCGAGGTGCCAGGGCTCAAGGCGCTGCTGATTGAGACCAATGTTGGTAGTCCGGTGACCGATTTGGGCACCTACGTGGTTGCTTCAGGGACTGGCTTGGTTTTTGCCGGTAACGGCAGTCGCACGCTGGGCTTGGTTAGTCAGCTGGACTGGGGTGGCACCATCGGTGTCGCGACGGGTTCAACCCTCGTCAGCCAGGCGAGCGTGGTGGGTGCATCAAGTGTTCGTAGCCTGCTACTTGACGGCGGTGCCACGATGTCGCACAACGCGGCATTGACGGTGAGTAAGCTCAATATTTCGTCAGGCAACTGGGTGAGTCCAGCGCCTCTCTACGCAACCAATCAGTTCACGCTCACTGGTGGCAGCATCGCGGGCATCGGCGGCGTGACCATTGGCAGTGCGGTCGGGGCGGGCATCATCACGGGCGGGTCGATTGACGGGTCAAGGCTTGTCAATCTGGGGACGGCCAGCATAGGCAACTCGGCGCTGTTTTTGGGCAGCAGTGGCATCTTTGATAACCAGGTGGAGGCGACCCTGAGCATCACGTCCGCGTCGGGCGGCATATTCGGCCTCGCCGGCTCAACGCTGCAAAACAATGGTGGCTTCATCGACTTCAGCCCGTTGGGCGGATCCTTGAGCTTTAACGGCAGCGTCACGAATTCTGGCATGCTGAAAATTGCGGGTAACAACGTCACTTTTGGGTCGCTGACAATGGGCAGCGGAACCATCAATACAGCTTTGGGCGCTCGACTCAACCTTGGCAACACGGCATTCTCATTGGGAGGCACGCTCCAAGGTCTTGGGACCTTGGCAATCAATGGCGGCGTCGGAACCCTTGATCTAGGCGCGACCGGTGTCTTGAGTCCTGGCGGAGTTGGCGCCATCGGCACTTTGACCGTTCAGGGTGACGCGGTGTTGGACATGGGTACCCTCAATTTTGAGTTGTCGACACCATCCAGCCATGATGTGCTGCGAGTGACGGGTACGGTGACTTCTTGTGGGTGTTTAACGGTCGACCGAACCGATTTGTTGGCGACGTACAGCCCTGGCGCCAACTTTGATGTCTTGCAGGCAAGCGGTGGGCTGGTTCAAACCGCAACACCGGTGGTGCCAGGTTTCGCTACGGCTTGGTTGACTGGCCCGAATCGTTTGCGATTGACCGCCGTTGCGGGTGACAACTATTGGAATTTGCAAAGCGGCACGGTCTACACATCTGGCAATTGGTCTGTCGGAAGCAATTGGAGTCTGGGCTTGCCCACAGCAGCGCAGCAGGTCTATATTGATCGACCAGATCCATTGACCGTGACTGTTAACTCGCTAGGTAACGTCGCGGGCGGTGTGGTGCTGGGTACCAACAACACCCTCAGTGTTGCCTCCGGCGGCGGGTTGACCATTGACGGGTCAAAGACCACTGCAATTGCGGGCAGTTTGCAAATTCAAGGCACATTGAACTTGCAAGCGAATGCTACGCTTGGCGGGGCGGTGGCATTGGCGACTGGGGGGCGACTCATTGCTCAATCGTCGCTCACGCTGGCGGGCGCGGCTTCCGTCGATGGCGGCACGATTGCAACGAGCGGTGGTTTGACGACGCTCGGAACAGTGACCTTGGGTGGCGCGGCTAAGCTCGACGGTGGCGGCAATTGGACCAACAGTGGCACCATTCGCGTCACACCGGGCAGCAGCTTCAGTGTCGGCGGCGAACTGTCTCTGAACAACGCTGGCTTGCTTGAATTTTTACCCAGTGCTGCATTGGCTTCGACTTGGGCTTCAACCATTCACAACACGGGCACGATTGCGGTGTCAGGTGTGGCGGGGGCGACGTTGAACACATCGGGTGTCGACTCGGGGCTGTGGCAAGTCGCAAGCGGCAGTACGCTAAGTCTGCGAAACGCCAGTCGGACACTTGCGACCGGCTTCAATGCCACTGGCACCGGGCTGATTCGCCTCGACAACGCTGGTTTGGTTTTGAGTACGCATCTCAGTCTGAGTAGCGGCGGGCCTGCGCTGATGCTGGACGGTGCGAGCATCTCAGGCACCCAAAACTTGACGGTCGGCAGCAGCTTGATGTTGACCAATGCGGGCTTCGACGGTGGCGGAACCCTCTTCACGCCGAGTGGGTCGGTCGTCTCATTTACGGGAGATGCGCAACCAGTCGTTTTTTCAAATAACTCGAAGTGGATCAACAACGGGCAGGTCAACTTCACTGTGGCCACCTCCTTGCTGACTGTTGCTTCTGGATCGAATGTGATCAACGGCTTGGGCGGTAGTTGGGTCATTGGGACGGGAAATCAGCTAGATTTGTTCGGAGTTGGGACTCTGAGCAACTTAGGCGGCACGATTTCAGTTGGCTCCGATGCGTTCATGTCGGTTCACTCGGTGCCACTGGTGCAGCAAGGTGTGGTTGATCTCGGCGCAAATGCCATATTCGCCCGACCGGTGTCGATGGTGAACGAAGGCACGATTCGCGGAAACGGATCGATCCAGACTGCTGCGTTTACCAACGCCTCGACCGGAACACTAGCGCCTGGAAGTTCGACGAGCATCGGCAGCATCAACTTTTCAGGGAGTGCCGACTTGACCGCTGGCACGATCAAAATCAAGTTGTCCGGCGTCACGAATCACGATGTCGTGACAGCGGACGCAATTTCTGTTGGCTTGGCAACCGTCATTGACCGCACAGACTTGTTTGCGACCTACGCACCCGGCGCAACTTTTGATGTTTTGCGAAGTTCCATAGCGTTAGTCGGCACGGCTCCAACTGTTGCTGGGTTTATTGTTGGTTTTGTCGCAACACCAGGATCTGGACTTCGCCTGACTGCGCAAGGCGGTGACAACGTCTGGACCAATCTAGGCTCAGGCAGTTGGGAGAGCAGCGGCAACTGGAGTGCGGGCGCGACGCCGACCGCGGCACAGCAAGTCATCATTAACCAGCCGGCAGCCCTGACCGTGTCGGTCAATAGCCCCGGACAGGTTGCGGGCGGTGTGATTCTCGGAACCGCCAATACCTTGGCGCTCAGTGGAGGTGCATTGACCATCGATGGCAGCAAAGTCACGCAGTTGGACGGATCGGTCTTAATCAACGGTGGGCAAATCAATTTGCCGAGTAACGCGAGCGTCAACGGCGCGGTTGCGCTGCAAAGCGGTAGCTTGCGAAGCTTGGGCGCCTTGTCGCTCGCTGGGCAATTGAGCTTGACTGGATCGGGCACCCTCGCTGCCACGGGGGGGGTGACGACCACGGGGTTGGTCAACACGAGTGGCGGCTCAACCATCGATGCGCCGACATGGACGCAGCGCGGCACACTTCAAGGCACAGGGTCCATCAATTTGAATGGTGGAACGCTCGTCAACGAAGGCGTGATTTCGCCGGGCGGCGCGGGTGCCATCGGTGCGCTGTTGATCTCTGGCAACCTCAACCTGACCCAGGGCACCGTGAAAGTGGAGCTGACCAACATCAGCACACACGACGTGCTGGGCGTCTCGGGAGCGGTTGCGACGGGTACAACGACGGTCATCGATCGCACCGATCTGTTCGCGACCTATGCGCCGGGAGCAAGCTTTGACGTCATTCGCGGCGGGGTCGCGTTGAGTGGTGCTGCCCCAACTGTGGGTGGCTTCAACGTCAGTCAAGTGACGACGCCCGGATTTGGACTTCGATTGACTGCGCAAGGGGGTGACAATGTCTGGACGAACCTGGGTTCGGGCAGCTGGGAAGCGAGCAGCAACTGGAGCGCGGGCGCCACGCCAACGGCGGCACAGCAAGTTGTCATCAACCGAGCTTCGCCTTTGACTGTCACGGTAAGCCTTCCCGGCCAGGTCGCCGGCGGCGTGATCTTGGGTTCGGCCAATACCTTGGCGCTGAACGGTGGCGCGCTAGACATCGACGGCAGCAAAGTCACGCAGTTGAATGGCACCGTCTTGATCAACGGTGGCGAACTGAATGCGCCAAGCGGCGCTTCGTTTGCAGGAGGTGTCGTGCTGCAAAGTGGCAGCCTTCGCAGTTCGGGTGCGTTGGCGCTTAGCGGGGCGCTGAATCTGAGTTCGAGTGGCAGCTTGAGCATCGGAGGCGGCTTGACGACCTCCGGGCTGGTGACGATTGATGGAGTCGCGCGCGTGAGCACGCCAACTTGGATCCAGCGCGGCACCGTGCAGGGTACGGGTAGCATCGATCTCAATGGCGGTACGTTGATCAATGAGGGTGTTTTATCTCCGGGCGGCTCGGGCGTGATTGGAACGCTTTCTGTGCGGGGTAATTTGCAATTGGCCGGCGCGAGCAGTACCGTCATTGATTTAGGCAGTTCTGACCAAGTGACCGTCAGTGGGCTGCTAACGGTTGAGGCTGGCGCGACGTTGAGCGTGAGCGAGCTGGCGCCGAATCGAGTCAAGACTGACAGCGTTTACAGTTTGTTCTCGGCTGGAACCTTAAGCGGTTCGTCCCCTGTTATTGTGAGTGGCATCAGCGACGTGCGAGGCTTCTCGTCCACACTCACATCGGGCAACGCGCTTCAAATCTCACCGACGGGTGTCACCACAAGCTGGAATACCGACGCCAATGGCAGTTGGGCGACAGCGGCGAACTGGACTCGAGGTGCTCCGGTTTCTAGCTCGGTGGCTGTCATTGATCGAACAAGCGCGAACCCTGTCGTGTCAGTTTCGGCAAATGCCGCTGTGGGCAGTTTGACGGTTGTTGGAGGCGACGTGCTCAGCGTTGAAAGCGGAAGCACGTTTGCTATTGGCGCGGCGGCTAACATCAACAACCTGACCGTCTCGGGTGCAGTGACTGGTGCGGCGATCACCAGCGGTGGGCAAGTCCGCCTGAACGACGGCGCAGTCATTTCATCGGCGCTGAACACCACTGGCGTGCTCACCGTGACCGGTGCCACTCGCCTTGCCGGTGGTGGCTCTGCCAACTCGGGCGTGGTGAGCATCGGCAGTGGCGTTTTGGACATCAGCGGCGGCGCCTACAGCCTCAACTCGGCAAGCGTCACGTCGGCGGGTGGCACGATTGTGGTGTCGGGCGGTGTGCTGGACATCAATGGTGCGAGTTCAATCGGCGGCAACGTGAGCGCGGTCTTGACAGCAGGCTCGTTCAACGCCAACAACGCAGCCGGAATCGACCTTAACACGTTTGACCAACGCGGCGGCGTGCTGGGTGGCTCGGCGGATGTTCGGGTATCAGGTGCCTATCAAGTCAGCGGCGGTGATCAAAGCGGCTCGGGCGCAACACGCATCAACGGTGCTACCGGTAACCAGATCAGCGGCGGTGCGATCAACCGCAGCCAACGCATCGCAAACAATGCAGCCCTATTAATGTCTGGGACCATTGGCGGCAATGGAGAAATCAACAACAGCGGCTCAATCCAGTTCCAGGGTGTTGTGTCGAACCTGAGCTTGGTCAGTGCGGGGCAAGTGGATGTGCGCGGCAGCGGCGCCCAGTTCAACGGCGGGGTCAATCTTGCAGGTGGGCAAACGACTTTGGCAAGCGGTGCGCGATTTGGTGGTGCGTCAGGGCTCTCGCTTGGGTCGGGTGCGATTCTCAGCAACTCAGGGGCGAGTACCTTAGATGGCGGCGCGGTTGGCGTGAGCGTTCAGGGCACGTTGAGTCCGGGTGGCGCAAGCGCGATCGGCGAAATTGCCGTCAACGGCAACCTCGTCTTGGGTGGCTCTGCGGTGTTGGCCATTGAGCTTCAAAACACATCGAGTCACGACCGCATCACGGTCAGTGGCCCAGCCAGTGTGGGTGGGCGACTTCAGCTCAGCGATGTTGCCGGTGCTAACTATGTGGCTGGCAACGTGTTCAGTGTCATCTCGGCTGGTGGTGCAGTTCAAGGCAACTTCGAGACCATCAGCCCGGGGCGCAGTTTTTCTGGCAAGGCCGTCGGCTCCAGCTTCCAGCTATCCGCTTTGGCCCAAGAGAGTGGCTGGACGGGCGTTGCCGGCGACAACAATTGGTTTAACCCGCTGAACTGGGACTCTGGCCACGTGCCCATGGCCGCGGAGACCGCCAGCATCGACAAAGGCGGGGCATTCAGCGTCGACATCAGCAGCGGACCCGCGTTCGCTGGCGGTGTGGTGTTGGGCAGCAATGACCGATTGAACGTCAATGGACAAGTGCTGAATGTCAGTGGCCAAACCGCCACGCGCATCGATGGCACGCTGTCGGTGAACGGCGGCGGCTCGGTCGCTTGGGCCGCAGGACTGGGTGGTGGCAGCGGCTTGATCGTGCTCAACAACGGCGGGGTCAACTTCGCGGGTGGCACGTACAGTTTTGGATCCGTGTCAGGGTTGGGGAGCTTAGGGATCGCCGGCGGTGACCAAACGATTGGCTCGATTCAGGTCAACAACCTGACGCAAACTGGCGGTAGCCTGCGCTCAACATCGGCGATGGTTAGCCAAGGCTACTCGCAGCTTGGCGGTGTTGCGAATTTTGGCACTGCCAACCTCACGCAGCAAAACGGCGCAATGCGTTTGGGGCTGATGAACGTATCGGGCGGGCTCGACCTCGTCGCAGACGACATCGAGGTCGCGTCAACTTTGACGGCTGCCATCGTGCGGGTTCGCTCCCAAACTGCTGGACGCGCCATATCGCTCGGTGCGTCGCAGGCAGGGGCGCTGTCGCTGGATTCGAGCGAATTGTCCCGTTTGCAAACTGGCGTCTTGTCTGTGGGTAATGCCTCGGGTGGCGATGTCACCATTTCTGGCGCTGTTGATCGCGGCACGGGCGCGCTCCTCATCGGTAGCGGCGGCGTCGTATCGCAGTCGAGTGCAGGTGCCATCACGGCCGCAAACTTCGCAGTTGCGGCTTCTTCGGTGCTGCTTGACTCGGCCGAGAACGATTTTGGTATCGTGGCTGCGACTTCGGCTGGCGCACTTTCGCTTCGAGATCGCAATGCGCTTTCCATCGGAAGCGTGGGAGTTGCGTCTCAGTCGTTGACAGGTCTCACGGCTGGCGGAGAACTGCGTTTAACAGCGGGAGGCCCTGTTACCCAAAGTGCCGCTATCGCAGCAGCCGGTGGCTTGCGTTTGAGTGGCGCTGGCGGTTTCGGTTTGGGCAATGCAGGCAATCAAATGGGTGGCCCGGTGTCGCTGATCAACGTGGGCGCGACAACGCTCGCAAGTGCCGGATTGATAACCGTGCAAGGCAGCGCAACCAGTCTCAACTTGACAGCCCGTGATGTGAGTTTGGGTAGCCTCAGCGTCGGTGGCCCGCTGACGATCAATGCCTCGGCGCGCATCAACCAAGGCGCGTCGATTGCGATTGCGGGAGTATCCAACTTCACTGCCAACGACATCAGCTTAAGTCTTGCGTCCGCATATGGCGGGGCGGTTACCGTCAACGCGATCGGCGCAGCCAGTCTGAACTCTGGCGGCGCGCTCGCGGTTCAAGGGCAAGGCGGCTCGGTCACGCTCACGTCAGCAGGCGCTATCACGCAGTCAGGCGCCTTGCTAGCCCCTTCTGTTGTCGTGAACGCGATTGGGCAACGCGTGAATTTGAGCCATTCGGGTAACCGTTTCGGCTCGCTGGTGTTCAACGTCGCGGATATCAGCGCCCGCACCTCAAATGCGACCTTGGTCGTGGCCGGTGCTGCCAGCAACAGCGCTGAGTTGACATTTGCCAGCTCACTGTCGCAAAGCGCGGCTCTTGCCACGCCTCGCCTGTCAGTGGTGGCACTGGCGCCTGCCGGAGTCGTCTTGCTTGACGGCGGCAACAGCATCAGCACGGTCAGCTTTTCTAACGCGGGTGGCGCGTACGACAACATCACCTACCGCACCAACGCAGCCAATGCGGCAATCGACGGCGCAGTCAGTGCGACAAGAGCCGTGTCGATTGATGCGACAAACTCCGGCCTTGCCATGAGCAGCGTTAGTGCATCGACCGTCTCGGTACAAAGCTCAGGTGCGCTCACCCAGCAAAGTGACTCTTCGCTCACGGCAGCCAACGCCAAACTACAGGGTTCAAGCGTCGGGGCAGCGTCACAGTCGTTCAACCTCAGTGGTGTGGGCCGGGTTCAACTGATCGCGACAGCGGGCGATGTGAATGCAACATCCAATCGCGCGCTCACCCTCACAGGCGATAACCGCGCGACCGGTGCGTTCTCGGTGACCAGTGCTGGGTTGACGATGGCCGACGCGCGGCTTCGGGCATCAACCGCGTCACTGGCCAGCGGCAGCGGCGACTTGAGCTTGATCTCGCAAACTTCGGCTGTGTTGATTGACGCTGGTAACGTTAGTTTGCAAGGTGCCCGTGTGGTGTTGCAGGCTGGTAGTGGCAGTGTTGATGTCAATGCGTTCAACCAGATCAAGGTGACTGCGGCTGGTGATATCGTCATCAATGGCGGGTCAGGTTCGGGTGCGCACGCAGCTTTGACCAGCGACGGGCCATCAACCATCACAGCGGGTGGTGCCTTGCTGGTAACGGCTGGCAGCGGGGCTAACGCCTATGCCAAAGTTGATCCGTTAGCGGGTCAAGCGCTTGAAATCACGGCCCCACGGGTGACGTTAACCGGCGGGTCTGGTGCGGGCGCCTACGCGGCCATTGCGTCCGAGGGGAACGTCACCATCAACAGCCCATCGGTTGTTCTCGCTGCGGGCTCCGGCGGTAACGCGGACGCGGTCATCGTGTCGTACTTCGGCAAAGTTGTCGCACCGGGCTGTATCAATTGCGTGCAATTGACGTCTTCACCGTTGTCCAGCAGTGCGACGCAGACCGGCATTTTGCAAGGTCCTGAGTTCTTGGCGATTTTGTTGCAGCAAATCACCAGCCCACAGGCCAGCCAGCAATTTGCGCAAATCATCAAAGACGCTGGCACCAAGCCGACAACCTCAGCCAAAGATGACGAAGACGCCAAAAAGCGCAAAAAGGAAGGCGACATCGTCGTGACAGATACCTGTCCAAGCTGATTGAACATCGCACAACGACCTCGTTCGAGGGCGCTTGTGCGATTTCCCTGACGGCCTGCAGACGAAAAAAAACCTCGCCGCAAAAACGGGAGGTTTTTGTGCTTTGAGACCAAACGTGGTGTCAGCGAGAGCGAATCAAGTGGCTCCTCAACCTGGACTCGAACCAGGGACCTACGGATTAACAGTCCTGATTTTTGCTTGTTTGCCGATGTTGATGTTTGTCGGTAGAATCAATATAAATCAACAGCTTACGACAACTTTATTGGATATCTATCCAGTGCCATTGTTGATTGATGTGGGTTCATATTTCGAAAATCGTCTTACATCCGCCGTTACATCCTGACGGATGTAAGACCGGCGAGGGTGCGAGATGGCAAAGATTGGATTCACGGCGGGCCGAGTTGCTGCTTTCAAGTGCCCGGTGGGCAAGTCGCAGGCTTTCTTGTGGGACTCAACCGCAAATGGGCTCGGGTTGAGGGTTACGCCGGTTGGGAAACCGTCGTTTGTGTTTCAAAGCGAGTTTCAATCCAAGACCATTCGGGTGACGATTGGCAGCCCTGTCGCTTGGTCCGTATCAGACGCGCAGAACAAGGCTCGCGAGCTGCAACGTCAAATCGACGAAGGGCGTGACCCTCGTGTCGTCAAGGCCGCAATGACGAAAGCTGACGCTGCGATTCGACAAACAACCAAGCAACAAGCTGTCACCGTGGCCGAGGCTTGGGGCGACTATGTGAGCCAACGTAAGCCCCACTGGGGCGAGCGGCACTACCAAGACCACCTGACCAAGGCCGCATCAGGTGGCCGTGTGCAGGCCAGAGGCACAAGTGGTCGTGGCACAACCATCGCAGGCCCATTGCATGCCCTGATGCATTTGCCGTTGCGAGACTTGAACGCGGCGACGATTGAGGCTTGGGCTGCAAAGGAGGGCGCGGCCCGGCCCACGTCGGCCCGCTTGGCGTGGCGATTGTTGAAGGTGTTCTTGGGCTGGTGCGCAGAGCAACCCGGCTACACCCAAGCCGTCCCTGACAAGAATCCCGCGAAGACCAAGCGTGCCCGCGAGGCATTTGGCCCGGCTGGTGTGAAATCTGATGTGTTGCAGCGGGAACAGTTGAAGGGCTGGTTCGCCGCCGTTCAAGGTGTTGGTAACCCCGTGATTGCCGCGTACTTGCAAGTGTTGCTGTTGACGGGTGGGCGACCGGGCGAGGTGATGGGCTTGCGCTGGGTTGACGTGAATTTGCAATGGCGTGGGATGACGATTCGTGACAAAGTGGACGGCGAGCGCGTGATTCCGCTCACGCCGTATGTGCGGCACTTGGTCGTTTCATTGCCCAAGCGCAATGAATGGGTGTTCTCCAGCCCGACGAGTGCCAGTGGACATTTGACCGAGCCGACCGGTATTCACACGAACGCCAGCAAAGTGGCGGGCATTGACGCACTGACCTTGCACGGGCTGCGTCGTTCGTTCAAGAGCCTCACCGAGTGGCTGGAAGTGCCCGTGGGCGTGGTGGCACAGATTCAAGGCCACAAACCCAGTGCGACGGCTGAGAAGCACTACACGGTGAGGCCGCTGGAGCTGCTGCGCTTGCACCACGAGAAGATTGAGGCCTGGATTTTGGAGCAAGCTGGGTTAGGGTTTGAGGGCACAACGACGCAGGGCGCGTTGATGCTTGTTGTAAAATGAATCAAATGGTACGTTTTGGGATACCATTGTGAAAATTGTCATCTACGCGGATGAGCAGGGGAAGCAGCCTTTCGTCGATTGGGTTGAGGGGCTGAAAGATGTGCGTGGCCGAGCCCAAATCAAGGCAAGGGTGACGCGAGTTGCTGCTGGCAATTTTGGTGATTGCAAAGCACTGCGCGAATCGGTGAGTGAACTCCGGGTGGACGTTGGGCCGGGGTATCGGGTCTATCTGAGTCGCCAAGGGCCTGTGGTCGTGGTGCTGCTGTGCGCGGGTGACAAGAGTGACCAAGCCCGAGACATTGGGCGAGCAGTTGAGTTTTTGGAAAACTGGAAACAAAGGGGTAGACCATGAATGCGCCACGGCATGTTGACTTTGAAGACTATTTGGTTGATTCCGTCAAAGACCCGGTTGAAGCCGCTGCCTACATTGATGCGGTGATTGAACTCGATGACCCAGCCGCGTTGCTGGTCGCCCTGCGCCATGTCGCCAAAGCCCATGGCATGGCCGAGGTGGCACGCCGGGCGGATGTGGGTGACAAGACCCTGTTCAAAGCCCTGAGCGACGAAGGCAACCCCACGCTGTTGACCCTGCACAAGGTGTTGCGGGCAATGGGGTTGAGGTTGAGCGTTGTGGCGCAGCCTGCTTGATGGTTCAATTTTCGGTAGTGGTTGCGATTCAGGAGAAAAGCGATGGCGCAGGTTTACACCCTTGACGCGATTTTCGCGGTATTGCCTTTCACATATGCCAGCTTGCCGCTGGTGGGTTTGTTTTACCCATTTACCGATTCCGATTGCGATTCCGATTCCACCGACTGGTTAGTTCGATACGTAGTCGATTCGAAAGGGTTTTGGCTCCAAACCAACGACCCAAAACCAGAACCAGAAAAGGAAATTAAACGTCCAATTTTGTCGCGACACGAATTCGAAGTTGTGACAGGCTACCGCCCGACACAACTTACTCGTGCCACTTTGGCTAGCGGTGACTGCGTGTACGGGACGGTTGACGGTGGCCCAATACTTGCTGTGCCATGTTCTGCAAGGCAGTTTTTCGATTTTTTGACTCGGGCCGATGCTGCGCCACGAGACTTCTTGTTCATGGATGATGACGATGCCAACAAGCAACTAGCCGAGCTGGAAAACACCAATCCGGAAGGGGCGGAGCTTTGGAGGTTAGCTTTGTCGGGTGAATTGCCGCCTGATGATGCGGAGGTCGCCGCTGATGCCGAAGTCGTCACCCAACAGTTGTCGGGCGTACACGTCTCGCGGAGTGGTCGGAGTCGTTCATCCGTCAGAGATGCGACCTTTGATTACATAGTGGGTGTCTATCAGCGCGGCCAATTTTCAACGGTTAGAACGTTATTCCTTGAACTAACAAGAGGACGTGAGGACAATTCACCGTTCGTGAAAGGCACAGGAAATCAAGTTGGCATGCTATTCGTGCCTGCACTCAGTAAGCCGTTATCACTAAAAACACTACAGAACTGGATGCCAGACATCAGAAGAGCCCCCAAGAAGTGACTATTTCGCCTGCGAGGCATCCGGGGCATCCAGGGAATAAATAGTTCGAGACCTCAACAGCGCCATTCGCGCCGAAAGGTTTACTCGTGCAAGCAACAACCCCTCAACGATTTCCAACCCTGGAATCAGTCTCCAGTCCCAATGTAGACACGGCCGCTGCCGCGTACTACCTCAATCGCAGGCCGCAAACGCTGCGCATTTGGGCGATGAACCAGCACCCCATTCGGCCACTGCGAATTCATGGTCGATTGGCTTGGCCAGTTGCTGAGTTGAAAAAACTGTTGGGGGTGGCGCAATGACGCGCCAGTTGCCGCGCACTTCTATGCAGCCTGTCGATAGGCCAGGCTGCGTGCTGCCGCCACCCCCACCGACTTTTCCGTTGCGGCATAACACCGTGATTGCCGGGGTGCTTCAGAGTTTGCTGGTTGGGCAAAAACTCAGAGGCTTTGACGCAGTCTTCAACGCGAGCACGACACGACTGGCCGCTTACATTCATGCTTTGACTCGCGACTACGGCTGGCCGATTGAACGACACGAGGTTTCGGTCGGCTCCACTGATGGGCGAGCGGCAGAAATTTCTGAGTACTTCATTTCACGCGAAATGCGGTTTTGGGCAAATGCCAATGGTGCGGTGTTGTTCTGTCCTGACGTGCGTGCAGCGCGAGCGAAGCGGCGTGACCGTGCCGCATTAGCTCAGCGCGAAGCGGCTCAGCGCAACAAGGCGAGGCGACGCTCGGTTGACCCTCAACAGGCGAGCTTGGCTTGGTGATGTGCCAATTGCAGGCAAGGTCAAAGCACAAGGGGTGGGTGTCGGTCTCGTCTGCTTTTGGCGATGGCTGACACATACTTCCTCAGAGCCGCGAAGCTCAAAGCCCCAACCGTGCTGGCCGCACTGCGACACAACAAGCGTGAGTTGCAATCGGAGTTGGGCGGTCGCAGCCACATCGACCCGGCGCGAACGCGCTTGAACTACAGCCTTGGCCCTGCGCAAACCGCTTTGCAAGCGCGTAATTCGGTCAAGTCGGCCATGGCCTCGTGTGGCATTGCCAAGATGCCACGGGTTGACTCGGTGGCGGCGATTGAGTTGTTGTTCAGTTTGCCGGTAGGCTCGCAAATTAACCATCGCGCCTACTTCGCCGACTGTTTGGCATGGGTGCAGACTGAGTACGCTTGCCTGATTTTCAGTGCTGAGGTGCATCTCGATGAGTCGACACCGCACTGTCATGTGCTGCTGCTGCCGTTGAAAGATGGGCGAATGATTGGCAACGCCTTGATGGGCAATTGCCAACTGCTGGCCAAGCGCCACGCGAGCTTCATGACCGCCGTGGGAGTTCCCCACGGGCTCACAATCGCGCCCAAGCGTGTGCAGCACGGCAACAGGTTGTTGTTCGCCAAGCAAGTCGTGGCGGCGCTCACTGCGCGTGCAGACCCGGTGTTGCAAAGCGCGGTTTGGCCACTGGTGCGTGATGCCATCTATGCGAACCCCATGGCGTTTGCGCAGGCTCTGGGGCTTGCAATCGCACAGCCGCATCCTGCGAAACGGCTCAAGACCATGGCTCAGATATTCACGTCAAAAGGAGCAGGGAGTGAACGTGGTGGCCCAGCGCAAAACGCTAGTAGTGTTCGACTGGTCGAATCGCCCGCTAAGCCAATACCAGCAAGGGTTTTGGTCGATTCAAAAGTTGAAAAAGTTGCCAAAAGCTTGGTGACTCGTTTCGATGATGGAGTGCCCGTCGAAAACCTTCAAACACTATGCTCTGTAGTGTTTGAGCCGGAGTCGGCGTTTGACGCTCACGATGGCGCTCGTCATTCGGTGATGTTCGTCGAGGACCTACATCGGGTCAGTGATGCCAGTCTGGACGCGGCCATGTTCGACCCCGAAACGGGAGAGTTTCGCGACCCGCCTGTTCAAGCGGTGCGGTCACAGAAATCGCTCGCTGACCGCGCCGTTCACATTGCTTTGAAAGCCACTGCTACCGGCCAGCACCGGATGGGCTTGGTTGAAAGCGTTCATCGAAAAGTGCGATAAAGATACTACTCGTGCGACTTGCTACAAGTATCGGTTTTGGGGTCGAACTTGATGCGCGTATTGGTTTGGCGCATGAACGATTTTTTGCGGCCACGTGCAACATGCGGTATCCAGTTCGGTATCCAAGCCATTGGGTGAAGTGGCGACGTTCAATCTCTTGCGGTTTGAGCGCACTAAACCGTCGCGGTTTCCAGGTTGATGCGCCTAGGTCTAAGCGGCCTTTGATGACGGTTGCGCGGTAGGGGGTATTCACGCAACCGGGTAAATCGTCTTACATCCGCCGTTACATCCTGAATTGACGGCACAAGTAAAAAGGCCCCGCGCTACATTGTTTGTAGCAGCGAGGCCAATTGCCGTAAGGCTTGTCTGTGGCTCCTCAACCTGGACTCGAACCAGGGACCTACGGATTAACAGTCCGGCGCTCTACCAACTGAGCTATTGAGGAACAAGCCTTCGATTATATAGCGCAAATGACCGGGTTTTGAAAAAGGCCGGAGACCTGCCGCGCTGAACGCCGCCTGCACTTGAATCTTTTTTGGGTCGTTGGCGATCCTCAAATTGACCTTGGCGGGTTGCTGTCAAGACTTTGACTTGAGGCGGGTTCGGTGCAATAGTCCTGCTCGAATATCGCGCTACAGTGTTGTTCTATGAGCGTCAACTCCAACACCACCGATACGTTAGTCGATCCCACCACATCCGCTGAAACCACACACGCGCGGTGGCAAGCGTTGCGGTCGCAGCTGTACACCTTGAGTGATCCACCCAGTTTTCCGCGTGAGCCGCTTCAGGTTTTACAAGACGAGTGGCCTAGTTTTGCTGACTTCGTGCGCGGCGAGTTCATTGACTGGGTCGACAGGCAATTGGATGCGGCTGAGCCCTTAAAGTCCGATCTTGAGTCGCCGTTGTATTTTTGCTGTGGCTTCTTGCTGGCGCAGTTTCGAGATCCGGGTTGCTTTGAGCTTTGCCAGCGCATGGCAATGATGAAGTCTGAGCGGCGCGACTTGAGCTTTGGCGACTCTCAGACAGAAATTGTCGTGCCTTGGTGGGCATCGCTTTGCCACCACGCTCCCGAGCGAATTCAGTGGTTGGACGATCTCGCCGCTTGCCGAGTGCCTGCGCTTTGGCAGTCGATTTGCTTCGCAGGTGAGGCGCTTGCGCGATGCGCGAGCGAAGGGGTGATCTCGGTCGCCAAGGCGCACGACGCCTTGCGTGCAGCTTGCGGGTATTGGTGCGACCACATCCAGCGGGGCGTTTCGACCGACCCCCAAGACCCCAATGAAGTGTTCACCTGCAAGGATTTTCTGGGACTCACGGTGTCAACCTGGATTGACGCTGGCATGACCGCGGGTGATGCGGTGTCGGTTCGCACCTGGTTTGTCCGAGGCTGGCTTCACGACGATTGGATGGATGCTGAAGCCCTGGATGCGATCATTGATCCGTCGATTCAACCGGACGCAAAGGCAACTGGGTACTTTTCGAAAGCACAAACCAATCAGCGCAAGCCAGGGTTCGCCAGAACCGTTGAAGCAGAGCTGGGCTGGTGGGCGTGGTTTCAGCCGATAGCAGGCAGGGATTTTGATCTGGACTCGAAGTTCGACATCGACAACTACCGAGACTTTATGAGACAAGAAATGGATCGGTATGACCACTCGCTGCCTGCGCCGATCGAAGAGCCCTACGTGCGACCGAGCGCCAAGGTGGGTCGCAACGACCCTTGCCCTTGTGGTTCAGGCAAAAAATTCAAAAAGTGTTGCGGCGGCTGAGTTTTTAGGTCTTGACTTTTGGGCAAGGCATCAATCAAAAACCGGGCTTTCAACCCCTAGCACTTTGTGCAGTTTGGGGCTGGTGGTTGTGTATTGCAGGTGAACTTTTTTGTCCGGGGCGATGATGGGCATGGCACCGAACGCCGCCAAAGCACATTCGTGAAAACCGCTCAGGATGAGCTTTTTCTTACCGGGGTAGGTATTGATGTCGCCAACCGCAAAGATGCCGGGGATGTTGGTGCTGAACTTTTCAGTGTCCACTTTGAGCTGTTTGCGCTCGATGTCGAGGCTCCAATGGGCGATTGGGCCAAGTTTGGGGCTCAAACCGAAGAACACAAGCACATGATCAACCGGCACGGTGCGGGTCACGCCGTCGCCGCCTGCGACCTTGACTTGCTGGAGCACGCCTGAATCGGTCACCACGTCGGTGATTTGGCCGACCATGAATTGCATCTCCAAGTCGTCGCACAGTTGTTTCATTTTGGCGACACTTGCGGGCGCGGCTTTGAAGCCATCACGCCGGTGGACGAGGATCACGCTTTCAGCTTTGTTGGGGCCGTCTTGGGCGAAATTCAGTGCCCAGTCGAGCGCGGAATCGCCGCCGCCCACGATGATGAGGTTTTTGCCTGCAAACTGAGCTGGATCTTTGACGCGGTAGTGCACCTGCGTGCCTTGAAACGCTTCAAGCCCGTCAACCTTGAGCAGGCGCGGCTCAAACGCGCCAACACCCGCTGCGATGAAGATGGTTTTGGTGATGAAGCACGTGCCTTTGTCGGTCTCGAGGTAGAAGCGGCCGTCGTCTTGGGGCTGCACGGTGGTGACTGTCTGCCCCAGATGAAAAGTGCCACCAAAGGGCGCGATTTGCTTCATCAGCGCGTCGGTCAACTCTTTGCCGGTGCAAACCGGAATGGCCGGAATGTCGTAAATCGGCTTGTCGGGGTAGAGCTCAATGGGCTGACCGCCGGGGTAGGCCAGGCTGTCGATGACGTGGGCTTTGACTTCAAGCAAACCGAGCTCGAACACTTGGAACAAACCGACCGGGCCTGCGCCGATGATGACGGCGTCGGTCTCGATTGGGCCAGCGTTCGGTGTGCTCACTGGCGTGTCGTGTGCTTTGGCGGTTTCAATCACGGCGGGGTTGGGGTGCAGATCCATGGTGGTGCTTGTTTAGCGCTCAAGTAGCGCGAGTTTCTCAACGGTGTCTTTCCAGTCGTCGGCATCGGCCAAGGCTGGCTTGCGTTTGGTGATGCTCTTCCAGCCTGCTTTTTGGCTCAATTCGACGTTGAGCTTGATGAAATTGAGCTGATGAGCGGGCACGTCTTCTTCAGCGTAGATGGCGTTCACGGGGCACTCGGGGATGCACACGGCGCAATCAATGCATTCATCGGGGTCGATGACGAGCATGTTGGGGCCTTCGCGAAAGCAATCCACTGGACAAACATCCACGCAATCGGTGTATTTGCACTTGATGCAGGCTTCGGTGACGACGTGGGTCATGGTGTTTGCTGACAGGTTAGGGTGGGGTCGGGCGCTGCTGGTGCGGCGACCGACTCAGGAAAACCCTTGATTTTATTGGGAAAACGCGGCCATCGGTTGAGGATGTGTCCCCAACCCTCGGCTTGAAGGGTCAACAGGCCCAATCAGTGCACCAAAACGGCGGCTGCGGTCTTGTTGCTGGCTGGGTCAACCAAGATCATCGAGCCCATGGCCCGCGAGTAAATGAACGGCAAAACCGGGATCGCACCACTGAGGCTGATTTCGACTTGAGCAATGTCGTTGGCGCGCACGGGCGTGCCGGGTTCGGCGTCGCTTGACTTGAAAGTTTGGATGTCTACCGCCTGGGTGACGCGGCTGATTTTGGCCTTGACCCAAGCGTGCCCGTGCAAGGCCCAGTACATCCGCCCGCTGACGAGAGGCTCGTCGTCAAGCCAACTGACGGTGGCTTTGAGGGTTTGCGTCGTTTTGGGCTCAAGCGCGGGGTCGGCGCTTGGTTGTGCGATCAACCAGTCGCCACGCGACACATCAATCTCTGCATCAAAGATCACGCCGGCGCTGTGGCCGTGGTCAATTTGGTGGGTGTCGCGTCGAACCGTGTCCAAGAGTCTGGCGACTTTGACGGCTCGCACTTGGCCACTGGCTGTTGACAAGTCCAGGGTATCGCCCACGCGCAGCGCGCCGCGCGAGACGCGGCCCCACGCAATGCGACGGCCATGCGCGGTGGTGGCGGCAGATGACGCGGTTTTCTCAACCCATTGCACAGCCAATGCCGCGCTTTCGCTGCTTGAATGCGCAGCGGTATCAATCGGTAGCTGCTCTAAAAACGGTAGCAGCGCAGGCCCTGAATACCATGACCACAGTGGGTTTTTGGTCAAAATATTGTCCCCGGCCAGGCCTGATACCGGCAACACGGCGGCGGGCGTGAAACCCGCCTCGCTTGCCAGCAGCCGCACGGCGCGATCGACGTTTTCAAAGGCGGTTTGGGCGTTGTCGCCCATGGCATCGAGCTTGTTGATGGCAAACACGATGTGTCGCACGCGCAGCAAATGGCACAACAGCGCGTGGCGGCGGGTTTGCGCAAGCAGCGCGACTGGGGCTTGGCTCCACGCCAGTTTGGTGACATCAACCAAGACCACCGCGCAGTCTGCGCCAGAGGCGGCTGTGACCATGTTGCGGGTGTATTGCTCATGGCCGGGCGTGTCACCAATGATGAACTTGCGTTTTGGCGTGGCAAAGTAGCGCCAAGCCACGTCAATCGTGATGCCTTGCTCGCGCTCGGCGCTCAGGCCATCGGTCAAAAGGGCGAGGTCGGCCGTGCCGGTGCGCGACACCGCGTCGAGCTGGTCGCGCATGACGGCTTGGCTGTCGAGCAGCAAGCGGCCAATCAGGGTCGATTTGCCGTCGTCAACCGAGCCGCAGGTGATGAATTTGAGTGCGGTTTTCATATCAAAAGTAGCCCTCTTTTTTGCGTTTTTCCATGGATGCGTCACTGGTTTGGTCGTCCAAACGAGTCGCGCCGCGCTCACTCAGGGCGCTGTCAATCGTCTCGGCAATGATGTCTTGCACGGTGCTGGCCGTTGACAACACCGGCGCGGTGCAAGTGATGTCGCCCACGGTGCGAAAGCGCACCGACTTGAGCTCGGGCACTTCGCCCGGTTTGAGGGGGTTGAGCTCACTGATGGGCACGATCAAACCCTTGCGCTCCACCACCGAGCGGGGGTGGCTGAAATAAATGCTGGGCAGCTCGATGGCCTCGCGGTCAATGTACTGCCACACGTCGAGTTCGGTCCAGTTGGAGATCGGGAACACGCGCATGTGCTCGCCGCTGTGGATGCGGGTGTTGTAAAGCTCCCAGAGTTCGGGGCGTTGGTCTTTGGGCTGCCACTGTCCAAAGCTGTCGCGGTGGCTGAACACACGCTCTTTTGCGCGGGCTTTTTCTTCGTCGCGGCGCGCGCCCCCAATGAGCGCGTCAAATCGAAACTCGTCAATTGCCTCCAGCAGCGTCACCGATTGGTGGGCGTTGCGAGGCTCATCCGCGCGGCTCAGGCGAACGGTGCCTCGGGCCATGGAGTCCTCGAGGCTGCGAACGATGAGGCGCGCGCCGAGCTCTTGGGCGCGAGAATCGCGAAATGCCAGCACCTCGGCGTAGTTGTGACCGGTGTCGATCATCAGCAGCGGGTAGGGGATGTGGCCCGAGCCAAACGCTTTTTCGGCGCAGCGCAGGAGCACAGCCGAGTCTTTGCCGCCTGAGAACAGCAGGGCAGGCCGCTCAAAACTCGCGGCGACTTCGCGCAGGATGAAGATGGTTTCTTCTTCGAGCGCGTCCAAGTGTGCGTAGGTTGCTGCGCTGGCTGCTGATTGTTCGAGCAGGTCGTGTGGCATGGGAGCGTTCATGGATTTATATCAAAAATAATAGCAACAAACTCAATAGATTCGGTGACCAAGTGCCAATTTGTTCAAAAAATTGCACCCAAGTCGCTCAAATCAGGCTGGAAGGGGCTCCACGTGCAAGCCGCATTCTTTGAGGCCCGCTTGCTCCCACCACCAGCGGCCCGCGCGCAGGTCTTCGCCCAGGGTGATGGCGCGGGTACATGGTGCGCAGCCAATGCTGGGAAATCTTTGGTCGTGCAGCGGGTTGATGGGTACGTCGTGCGTGGCAATGAAGTGCCACACGTCGCCCCAAGTCCAATTGGCCAAGGGGTTGAATTTGGAGCGGTGCCCAGCCGTGCCCACGTCAGCCAAGTTCACTTCAGCGCGGGCGTCGGACTGCTCGCGGCGCAGGCCCGTGATCCAAGCGCTGCGACCGCTTAAGGCCCGCTCCAGGGGTTCTAACTTGCGCACCGCGCAGCACGCCTTGCGCAGCGCGAGGCTGTCGTACATGGCGCGCTCGCCGTTTTGGCTCACAAATGTGATCACCGACTCAGCCACCGGCTTCATCACCCGTGGCGCGCTGCCGTAGCGTTTGGCGATGGTGTCGACCATGCCCAGGGTCTCGGCGTGCAAAACCCCGGTGTCGAGCACGAAAGCATCAACCGGCAGCTTCAGCATGTGCAGCAAATGGGTGACGACCAAGTCTTCAGCGCCCAAGCTGTTGGCTTGGACGATATCGGGGTGCTGGCGTACGGCACCTCCCAAGAGGTCGAGCGCTTGGCTGAGGTGTTCGTCAAAGTTTGCCGATGGCCGGGCGTAGAGGCTGATGGCGTCGGTTTTCATGCGGCTGCAGCCAATCTGCCCGTGTTGGCTTGGTAAAACCCGCCAAACTGACCCAGCAGTCGGGGTGCGAGGCTGGCATCTTGGTCACTGCGCAGCTGCGCGCTTGAGAAGCCGCAGCGCTGCATGGGCAGCAATTGGTCAATCAACACGTCGCCCACGGCGCGAATCTCGCCCTTGAACCCCAAGCGGCTGCGCAACAACGCAGCTTGGCTGTAGGCGCGACCGTCGGTGAATTTGGGGAAGTTCAGCTCGATCACGGTGGCCTGAGCAACCGCGCTGGCCTGCGACACGACGTCAGCGGTGTTTTCTAAGCTCAAGACTGTGTTTTTGGTATCATTTTGGCACTTGGTCGCCGAATCTATTGGGCTGAGTGCTATCAAATTTGTATTGCTCATGTCAAACCTCTGCGGGTGCGCGAACGGCGTTAGCGGCTGACTTGAACGGCTCCAAGCCAATTCGCGCCACGGTGGCGGCAAACGGCTCCAAAGCGACGCGCTCGGTTTTGTATGTGGCGAGCACGGCCTCGACGGCGTCAACCACCTCGTCAGCCGCAAAACTGGGGCCAATCACCTTGCCGGCCTTGGCCGCTTGGCCGGCTGGTGCGCTCTCGCCTGAGCCGTCAGAGCCGCCCAGCGTGATCTGGTACCACTCTTTGCCGTCTTTATCGACACCCAAAATGCCGATGTGCCCGCTGTGGTGGTGGCCGCAGGAGTTGATGCAGCCGCTGATGTGCAAATCAATCTCGCCGAGGTCAAACACCTCGTCCAAGTCTTGGTAGCGCGCGGTCAAGGCCTCGGCCAAGGGAAATGAGCGCGCGTTGGCCAGCGCGCAAAAGTCGCCGCCGGGGCAGCAAATCATGTCGGTCACCAAGCCGATGTTGGGCGTGGCGAACCCGTGGGCCTTGGCCGCCTCGTAAAGTTCGCTCAACTGCGACAGCTTGACCCAAGGCAAAAGCAAATTTTGCTCATGCGTGACCCGCAACTCACCCCGGCTGAACCGGTCTGAGAGCGCGGCAGCGGCCGTCATTTGGTCGGCGCTCATGTCGCCAGGGGCTTGCCCGGCGCGCTTGAGCGAGAGCACCACCGCGCGCATCGTGGGGTCGCGATGTGACCACACGTTGCGCACCAACCAGCGGCTAAACGCCAAACTGCTGGACGCTGGAGGCTGTTTATTCGCTACTGAATCAGTAGCATCAAACCCAATGGATTCAGTGACCAATGGGTGAAAATGCTGAGAAATGCGTTCAATTTCGGCTGCGAGCGGGTCCACAGCCTCTTGGGTAGACAACAGCGCGGCAAACTCCGCGTCAACTGCGTCGATGAAGGCTTGCCCTTGGGCTTTGACCAAGATTTTGATTCGCGCCTTGTACAAGTTGTCGCGCCGCCCAAACTGGTTGTAGGTGCGTAAAACCGCCTCCAAGTAGGTCAAAATTTGGGTTGACGGCACAAATTTGGCGATGGTCGGCGCAATCACTGGCGTGCGGCCCATGCCGCCGCCTGCTGCGACCTCAAAGCCCAAAACACCTGCGTCGTTGCGTTTGAGGAACAAACCCACGTCGTGCCAACGGGTTGCGGCGCGGTCCTCAAGGCTGCCGGTGATCGCGATTTTGAATTTGCGCGGCAAGTAGGCGAACTCGGGGTGCAAGGTGCTCCATTGGCGAATCAACTCGCACCAAGGGCGCGGGTCGGCGACTTCGTCTGGGGCGATGCCCGCGCGCGAGTCGGTGGTGATGTTGCGAATGCAGTTGCCACTGGTTTGAATGCCGTGCATGTCCACACTGGCCAGCGCGTCCATCACGTCGGCGCTTTGATCGAGCGGAATCCAGTTGAACTGAACGTTTTGGCGCGTGGTGGCGTGGGCGTAGCCTCGGTCGAACTTGTTGGCGATGTGGGCCAAAGTGCGCAGTTGGGCGCTTGAGAGCACGCCGTAGGGCACGGCGACTCGCAGCATCGGTGCGTGGCGCTGCACATACCAGCCGTTTTGCAGCCGAAGCGGGCGAAATTCTTCGTCGCTCAAGCGTCCACTGAGGTGGCGGCCCAGTTGTTCGCGGTATTGGTCAGCGCGAGCTTGGACAAAGCTGCGGTCAAATTCGTTGTAGGCGTACATCTAAGTGGTTTACTGAAAAAGAAGTTTGCTGCCGGCCCAAGCCAGCGGCACCGTGAGCAGCCCCCGCAGCACCCGGTCGGGCGTTTTGCCGGCCAGGCGTGTGCCCAGCCAAATACCGGGCAGTGAGCCGATCAAAAGCGTGGCGAGTAGTTGGGCGTCGACATGGCCCATGGCTGCGTGGCCCAGCCCCGCGATCAGCGTCAACGGCACGGCATAGGCGATGTCGGCCGCCACGATGCGCTGCGTGGCGATCATGGGGTAGACCAAGAGCAGGGCGCTCACGCCAATCGCACCCGCACCAACCGAGGTCAAGCTCACCATGGCGCCAATGACTGCGCCCAAAGCGCAGGCTGTGGCGTGGCGGCGCCAAGATAGAGGTAAAGCCGATGTGGCGGGTGCTGCTGCGGCGCTGGGTGAGCCACGCCACACCTTCCAGGCGGTTGCAGCGGCCGTGAGCAGCAAAGCCACCCCCAAAACCGAGCGTATGGCGCTGTGTGAGGCTGCGCTCGCGCCGCCCAGTTGCGACATGACAGCCAGCATGATCAACGCCGCCGGAATGCTGCCTGCACTCAGAGCCCACACGATTCGCCAGTCAATTTGGCGGCTTTTGGCAAGCGTTGCCGACCCGGCGGCTTTGGTGGCGGCCGCAAAAAGCAAGTCAGTGCCCACGGCAATGTGGGGCGGTATGCCAAAGCCAAAAATCAAGGCTGGGGTCATCAGCGAGCCCCCGCCCACGCCAGTCAGCCCGACGGTCAGTCCCACGCCCAAGCCGGTGGCAATCAACCAGGGGTTAACTTGGGCAATCCACTGGGGCAATTGCGATAGGGTTGAAAGCCAAAGGGCTGATTCTGCAAACATGGGGCGGACTTTCGCTCATGGCAGTTGATAAACAAACTACTTTGTCGTCATACCAATATGCGCATAAGCAAATTCCCCGAGATGCATTGAGGTGGTTTCGTGTCACATTTGCAGCTGAATTTAGAAACATGTCGGGGCATTTGTGAAGTTACTGTTATCGCTCGTGGTGGGGTCGCTTTTGGGCGCCGCTCAGGCCCAAGACTGGCCCAAAGACGACGACGAAGGCGCCAAGCCCCGGGTTCGTTGGTCTTATGGCGTTCGGGTCAAGGTCAGCGATGCCGGGGGGCCTGACCGCAGCACGCGGCTGCGCCCAGCGCTGGGCCTGCGCTGGGGCCGCTGGAGCGTGGGCACCGTTGATGCAGACGACTTTGTGGGCGCGAATTTGTTTCAACGCGAACCGGCGCTGGCGTACCGCATCGTTCAAGACCCCGGTTTGACCCTCAGCGCCTCGCTGCGCCTGCACAACTTGAGCACGGGCGAGGGTTTTGATGCGCTGTCCAAAGGCAAACACACCATTCGTGGGCGTTTGGTGGGTAGCAAGGCGTTAGGCGAGCGTTGGTCGCTGGTCGGCGAAACCACCGCCGACTTGCTGGGTCGGGGCGACGGCGTGACCCTCACCGCTGGACTGGGCCGGGTGCTCTATGTGTCGCCCGAGCGTCTGGTGGGTGCCAGTGCGGGGTTCACGGTCGGCAACAAAATCCATTGGCGCACGGCTTACTCGGCCAATGGCCCTGTATCCAGCACGCTGGGTGCGGGCATTGGTGACATGGGTTTGGGCCTGAGCATTCGCGGCAAAGCCAGCACGAACTGGGCTTGGAGTGGCGGCATCAACACCAGCGTGCCGCTGGGCCAAGTGCGCAGCCGCATCAGCTCACGCGCCACCCACAGCGTGCAACTCGGTTTGCAGCGTTTTGGGGGTTGACGCGTGATTTTTATCGATAAATTGGCACTTGGTCGCCGGATTCATTGAGTTCGTTGCTATCAAATTTAAATTGACACCAAACTGAATTGGTGAGATCGCACTAAGCCAGTCAAGCTCGTCATCCCAAACGGACTGCTTCGCGTTGCAGGGTCAAGCGGCGCTACACTTTGCGCCCTTGGTCTGTTTAGGAGTCTGTCGATGAGTGCTGATCGGTTTGTGGGTCGTGTGGCTTGTGCGCTTGCCATGTCCGTTGTGTGTTCTGCTGCGTTTGCTCAAGGCAAGGTGGCCAACACCGCGCCAATCAAAATTGGCGAGATCAACAGCTACTCAACCATGGCGCAGTTCACCACGCCGTATCGCCAAGGTTGGCAACTCGCGGTTGACGAGGTCAACGCCCAAGGCGGTTTGCTGGGTCGCAAGATTGAGGTGGTTGCCCGCGACGACGGTGGCAAGCCTGAAGAGGCACTGCGCCATGCGGTGGAGCTCACATCCAAAGAAAAAGTCGATGTGTTGGCTGGCGGATTTCTGTCAAACGTCGGTCTGGCGCTGGCGGACCATGCGGTCAAAAACAAACGGGTTTTCGTTGCGAGCGAGCCGCTGACCGATGCAATCGTTTGGGACAAAGGCAATCGCTACACCTTCAGGCTGCGCCCCAGCACCTACATGCAGTCGGCAATGTTGGTCGAAGAGGCCGCCAAGCTGCCAGCCAAGCGCTGGGCAACTCTGGCACCCAACTACGAATACGGCCAGTCGGCCGTGGCGAGCTTCAAAGAGCTGCTCAAGGCTGCGCGTCCCGATGTCGAATTTGTCAATGAGCAGTGGCCTGCCTTGGGCAAGCTCGACGCAGGCAGCACGTTGTCGGCCATCATGGCCACCAAGCCCGACGCGATTTTCAACGTCACCTTTGGGGCTGATCTGGCCAAACTGGTGCGCGAAGGCAATCAGCGCAACATCTTCCCCAAAACCCCGGTCGTCAGCATGCTCTCGGGTGAGCCAGAATATTTGGACGTGTTGAAAGACGAAACCCCCAAAGGCTGGATCGTCACCGGTTACCCGTGGGATCAAATTGATTCGCGCGAACACGCCAGTTTTGCGACCAGTTATTACCGCAAATACAACGAAAACCCCAAAGTTGGCTCAGTCGTGGGCTACGCCACGATGCAGGCTATTTTTGCGGCCATCAAAAAAGCGGGCAGTACCGACCAAGAAAAATTGGTCAAGGCGCTGCGCGGTTTGAAATTCAGCACCCCGTTTGGCCCCGCTGAGTTTCGCGCGATTGACCATCAGGCGACCATGGGTGCGTTTGTCGGCAAACTGGACGTGCGTGGCGGCAAAGGTACGATGGTTCAGTGGCGCTACGCTGATGGGTCAAAATACCTGCCAAGCGATGCCTACGTGCAAAAGCGTCGTCCGATCGAGGCCAGCCGTTGATACAGGATGGTTGGTCCGGGCTTGTGTGTTGAACCAAATGGATTGAATGGATGGCGAAGTCGGTTTTTGTGATGGTGTACGGATTTGATTCAGCCGAGCGGCACGCCATTCGCTCGCTGCTGGCGCTCTCACGCGACCGCGCGACGGTTTATTTGCCTTGGCGCGAGGGTGCAGCGCGTCGCCCCAGCATCATCTTGGTTGATGGCAGCTCTGAAGGCGCGCGACGCGGCTACGCTGAGGCGATGGCGACCCACCCCGAAATGCTGCCGGTTTGGGTCATCAGCAGCGACGTCGATCATCAACACACGCCGCCCAACGTGCTGGAGGTCTTGAATCGACCCATCGACTGGCAGCGTTTGGTTGGCGCGATGGATCACTTGTTTGACGTGCATGGCAGCGACAGCGCAGCCGTGGACCTCGACTTGGACCGCATGGAGTCGGCAGACACCACCCCCGACGTACTCGAGTCGAAAGAGCGAATTTTGCTGGTCGATGCTGATCGCGACACGCGCCTGTTCATTCGCGCGGCACTCGCGGCGCGCGGATTTTGCGAGTTGGACGATGTTGCCTCGGTCATCGAAGCCCAGAGCCTGTTGCGCTTTCAGCACTACGTGGTGGCGATGATCAACGTGGGTGACGCTGGCGCGCAAGCCTGGGATTTGGTGTCGATGGCGCGCAACCGCATGGCCACCCCGTTCGTGATTGCGTCTAATCGCGGGCCACTCATTCGCCTGCGTGCCTGGGCTGCGGGTGCAAAAGGCGTTTTGGCACCGCCCTTTGATGTGCAAGACGTAGAGACCGTCTTGATGCGCGCTTCGCGCTAGGCTGCGAGTTGACCCAAACGACATCATGAGACAAATTTTCCTCGACACCGAAACCACAGGCCTGTCGCCCATCACCGGCGACAAAATCATTGAAATTGGTTGCGTTGAGTTGGTCAACCGAAAACCCACCGGCAACAACTGGCACCACTACATCAACCCCGAGCGCTTGAGCAGCCCCGAGGCGTTTGCGGTGCATGGCATCAGCGATGCGTCGCTGGCAGACAAGCCCAAATTCAAGGAGATTGCTTCGGCGTTTGTGCAATACATCGATGGCGCCGAAGTCATCATCCATAACGCGGCGTTTGACGTCGGTTTTTTAGATGCCGAGCTGGCAGCTGCCGGGTGCCAGCCGTTCAAGCGGGTTGCGTCCAAAGTGGTTTGCTCGCTGGTCATGGCCAAGCAACAGTGGCCAGGTAAGCGAAACGGGCTTGATGCCCTGTGTGACCGCTTGGGTGTTGACAACTCGAGCCGGGTGTTGCACGGCGCCTTGCTTGACGCTGAACTGCTCGCCGACGTGTATTTGGGCATGACGCGTGGCCAAGACTCGCTGGCGATTGACCTGCACGGCGGTGCGTCGCAGGTGGCTGCGCTCACCCGCGTTGATTTGGGCTTGCTCAACTTATCCGTTTTGTCAGCCAGCGATTCCGAGCTGTCTGCGCACGAGCTTGTCTTGGCAGAAATTGACAAATCGTGCGGCGGCAAAACCGTCTGGCGCCGGATTGAAAGTAGCCCTGTGGCATAATTCGAAGTTCCTTCGGCGCACGGCCGGTCGGTTCGGCAGGCGCTGAGTCGGTACCCAAATGTGCGTTGCAGGGCGGTTAGCTCAGCGGTAGAGCACTGCCTTCACACGGCAGGGGTCACATGTTCGATCCATGTACCGCCCACCAGACACCACGGCTCCTGGGCGCAAGTTCAGGGGCCGTTTTTGTTGACGCGCCTCCAAGAGGCACCAATCCGGACTAGCCCACATGACTGCCATCGCCACCCGAACCACCGCCCCCAAAGTCGGTTTCGTCAGCCTGGGCTGTCCCAAAGCCCTCACCGACAGCGAACTCATCCTCACCCAGCTGAGTGCCGAAGGGTATGAGACCTCAAAGACATTTGAGGGTGCGGACTTGGTCATTGTCAACACCTGCGGCTTCATTGACGAAGCCGTCAAAGAGAGCCTAGACACCATTGCCGAGGCCTTGGCCGAAAACGGCAAAGTCATCGTCACCGGTTGCCTCGGGGCCAAGGCGGGCGAGGGCGGCGAAAACTTGGTGCGTCAAATGCACCCCAGCGTGCTCGCCGTCACCGGCCCGCATGCCACCCACGAGGTCATGGACGCGGTGCATTTGCACCTGCCTAAGCCGCACGACCCGTTTGTTGATTTGATTCCGCCGCTGGGTTCGCAGTTATCCGATGCGTTTTTGCCCGGAGTCGGCATCAAGCTCACGCCAAGGCACTATGCCTACCTAAAAATCAGCGAAGGCTGCAACCACCGCTGCACGTTTTGCATCATTCCCAGCATGCGCGGGGACTTGGTGAGCCGCCCCATTGGCGACGTGCTCACTGAGGCGCGCAAGCTTTTTGAAGGCGGTGTCAAAGAGCTGCTGGTCGTGAGCCAAGACACATCAGCCTACGGGGTTGATGTCAAATACCGCACCGGGTTCTTTGACGGCCAACCCGTCAAAACCCGCATGCTCGACTTGGTCCAAGCCTTGGGCAAATTGGCGGAGCCCTTTGGCGCGTGGGTGCGCTTGCACTACGTCTACCCCTATCCGCACGTTGACGACATCGTGCCGCTCATGGCCGAAGGTTTGGTTTTGCCCTACCTGGACGTGCCGTTGCAGCACGCCCACCCGGATGTGCTCAAGCGCATGAAGCGCCCCGCAAGCGGTGAGCGCAACCTGGAGCGCATCAACAAATGGCGCGAGCTTTGCCCACAAATCGTCATACGCAGCACCTTCATTGCCGGTTTTCCGGGCGAAACCGAGGCGGAGTTTGCGGAGCTGCTCAGTTTCGTCCGCGAGGCTCGCATCGACCGCGCCGGTTGCTTCGCTTACAGCCCCGTGCAAGGTGCCACGGCCAACGATCTCGCCGACCCCGTGCCACAAGAGCTGCGCGAAGAGCGCAAAGCCCGCTTCATGGCGCTTGCCCAAGAAGTCTCAGCCGAGAAGCTTCGCGAACGCGTCGGCAGCACCATCCAAGTGCTGGTTGATCACGCGCCCGCGCTGGGCAAAAAAGGATCTCGCGGCCGCTCATATGCCGACGCGCCCGAGATCGACGGCATCGTGCACCTGCTGCCGCCCGAGAAAATCAGCAAGCAGCTCAAAGTCGGCGAGTTCACCAAAGCCCGCGTGCTCCAAACCCAAGGGCATGACTTGGTTGCCATGCCTTTTTGAATAGGACTTACGTAAAACCGCCCCAGTCGCGTTGCATCGCCTAGCCGCTCTAGCCGCTCTATCCGCTCTATCCGCACTGTCGTCGTCACTGCGCCTTGCTGTGACGCTTTTGCGTAAGTTCGATTGAAAAAATGCGTTTGGGTGGTCAAAAACGGCTTGAAACGCTTCTTTTTTGATGAAATGTGCCTCTGGTCGCCGGATCTATTGGGTTTGTTGCTATCAAATTTGAAATTTCGAAGGCTTGATGTGAAATGTTCAAACATCAATGCGACTGCGCATTTGTCCGGTTTGAACACATCTGTCAGGTTTGAGCACATCTGACCGACTCTAGGCTGGGTTGCACCACACGCCGCCTCGCATCCCAACCTTTTGCCCCACCGATTGACATGACCCCCAGCGCCGGTTCGCGCCGCGAAACCCTCCCCAAATACAGCGTCGAAGCCGATCAGTATGATCGTTCGGCTGAGTTCACCATGCCGCTTCGCATGCGCACGATCGCCTTGTTGGGGCTCAAACCCGGCGATGTGGTGCTGGATGTCGGCGCGGGTACGGGTTTGAGCTACTCGGCGTTGCTGCGCGCCGTGGGGCCAAGTGGTCGGGTGATGGCTTTTGAGCCAAGCTCAGCGATGTTTGCGCAAGCCCAGGCGCGGTGTGTGCGCGAGCAATGGCCAAACTTGTGGCAAACGCAGTCCGACGCGATTACCGTGCAACTGCCGCAATTGGCCGATGCCGTACTTTTTAACTACACCCAAGACGTGATCCGTTGCCCTGAGTCGGTCGCCAATATCTTGCGCCAATGCAAACCCGGAGCGCGCATCGCCATGGCTGGCATGAAGTATTTCCCTTGGTGGACAGGGCCGCTCAACTTGCTTGCTTGGGCGAAAAACAGACCCTACTGCCTGCGCGCTGCCGACATGTGGTCGCCCTGGGACATCGTGCAATCCCATTGCACCGACTTTGAGGTCAGCAGCACCCAGTGGGGCATGGGATTCATTGCCAGCGGCAAGCTGCGGTCAAACAGCGGTGCGGAGCGCTCGGCTTGAGCGCCGCGCGGGCTGGGGACACAGCGCTGGTTGAGAGCCCGTCAAAACCCAAGCGTGCAGCAATTACCTTGCTGGTGATGTTGGGGCTGAACGCCTTGCTGAGCATGGTCAACTGGTGGCCCACGCCCATGGTGCAGCTTGATGCGCGTTTGGCGCCCGAGTTCGTTTGGGTTTGGGCGGCTTTGCTGGTGTTTGTGCGATTTTTTGGTGCACCTGCGGGCAAGTCGCTGGCGGTCTTCACGCTGGCCTACATGACCTTGGTGATTGGTCGCTACTTTGACGTCACCGCGCCCGCGTTATTCGGGCGCGACGTCAATTTGTATTGGGACGCGATGCAAATTCCGCGCGTGGTGTGGGTGTCGTTGCGAACCTACCCGTTTTGGGTGACAGTCATCGCGGTGGCCGCAGCTGCGGCGTTGTTTGGATCGATTTTTGCTGCGTTGCGCTGGGCACTGCGGGTGCTCGCACGAGACGCAGCGCCGTTTGCGCTGGCGCGTCCGTGGGCGCAAGGCGTAACGATTGCGGCATTGGTGGTGGTGAGCCTGCACTGGGGCGGTGAAGAGTGGACGCGGCCCTACCTGTCCAAGCCGGTGTCTTCGACTTACTTTCGCCAAATTGAGTTGCTCAGCAAGGCCATCAAAGAAAGCCAGTCACAAACCGTGTTGCCGCCGTCGCCTGCATTCAAATCTGACTTGTCCGTTTTGGGTGGTGCCGACGTGAACATCATTTTGTTTGAGTCGTATGGCATGGTGAGTTTTGCCAACACCCAAACCTACGCACAACTCACGCCCTCGCGCGAGGCCTTGGGCAAGCAAATCGCCGCCTCAGGCTTGGAAGTCGTGTCGGCGTACGTCGGCTCCACCACATTTGGCGGAGCCTCCGAGCTGGCCCAACTCGCGCTTGTATCTGGCATCAACACCGCCGACCCATTTGTTCACGACTTGTTGCTGACCACCAAGCGCCCCACGCTGGTGAGCTTCTTCAAGGAGCGCGGCTTCGAGACGTTTGGCGTGTATCCGGCCTTGTCTTGGGACTGGCCAGAGAAGTCGTTTTATGGATTCGAGACCTTCATCGACTCGCGCGACATGGGCTACAAAGGCCCCAAACTCGGCTTTTGGACGGTGCCTGACCAGTATTCGTTGGCGTGGTTAGACCGCACGCACCCGATCACGCCTGCAAGTCGCAAACGGATGACGTTTTTCGCGTCCATCACCAGCCACATGCCGTTTCACCCCGTGCCGCCTTACCTGGCCGACTGGCAGCAAATATTGTCCGAAAAGCCCTTTTCTGATGCGCAAATGGCCCAAGTCCTGTCCCAAAAAGAAAACTGGCTCAACATGCTGCCCGCTTACACCGGCATGATTGACTACAACTACCAGTGGCTTGCTGGCTATTTGGCGCAGCCCAAAGCCCGCGAGAGCTTCTACATCGTGATGGGCGACCACCAGCCCGCAGCCAACGTCACCGGGCCGGGAGCCACCTGGGATGTGCCCGTTCACATCATCAGCGCCAACCCGCAGGTGCTGCGCTACTTCAAGGATGCTGGCTTTAAGCAAGGGCTTGATCCGAGTTTGCCCAATGTGGGCAAGATCTTTGACCTCACGCAAATGTTGCTTGACTCGTTTGATTCGACCGCGAACGCACCCGCACGCGGGCTGGGTAAATGAGCCCGGCCAAGCGATACGCCGCTTTCACAACGGCGTGTGTGGTGGCGGTTGCGTTGGCCAACTATTTGTTTTGGGCCATCGCCTACTCAGGCGTCGCCGCGCCTGAGGTCAATACCCAGATCAAGGGCCTAGCCTATTCACCCTTTGGCCGCGACGAAGCCCCTTGGGTGCGCACCAACTACGCAACCCACGCGCTTGAGGCCGACTTGGTGCAACTGTCCGCCCTGACCAGCCGCATTCGCACCTACAGCTCGTCGCAGTTTCCTGAGTTGCCCGCACTCGCAGCAAAACACAAGCTACAAATCGCCCTGGGCTTGGCCCTAGGCAAAGACACGGGTAACAACGCTCGTGAGATTCGTCATGCAATCGACGCCGCCCGACAGCACGCCAACATCACGAGTTTGATCGTCGGTAACGAGACGCAGTTGAAATCAACGCTGTCGTCGGCCGCCTTGGTCGCGGCTTTGAAGCAAGTGCGCGCGCAAACCACGTTGCCGGTGACCACCGCAGAGCCTTGGCATGTGTGGCTCAAACACCCCGAACTGGTTGACGCGACGGACTTCATCACCGTTCATTTGCTCACCTACTGGGAGGGCTACGCCCATGAAGATGCGGTTGACGCGTCGCTCAGGCGACTGGCGCAGGTGCGAGCACGCTTTCCTGGTAAAAAAATCGTCATCGGCGAAGTAGGCTACCCCAGCCGTGGCGAGGTCATCGACCAAGCCCGCCCCTCGCCCTTGGCCCAAGCCTCGTTCGTGCGCCAGTTTGTGGTGCGGGCCGAGAAGCTGCAGTTAGACTATTTTTTGATTGAGGCCTACGACCAGCCTTGGAAGGTTTTCACCGAGGGCCGAGCAGGCGCGTATTGGGGTCTCTTTGACGCTGCGCGGCAGATGAAATACCCATTGACCGGCTCAGTCCGGCCTGACGCTGATTGGCGCGTCAAAGCCGTCGGTTCATCGCTCGTTGCGATCTCTTTTTTGCTGCTGTTTTTTCGCCGGGTGGCCTCGTTGCGGCCCATTGCCGCGGCCGTGTTCGCGATCACCGTTCAAGGCGTGATCGCGTTGGCCACTGTCGCCGTGACCATGCCGCTGTGGCACTACATGCGCGGTACTGAGTGGTTGGTTTTGGTGCTGCTGGTGCTGACATGCTCGATCATGGTCGCTATTTTGATTGCGCACTTGTTTGAATTCGTTGAGCTGTTTTGGCCCGGCAGCTTGAACCGAAACTTTGAGCCAATTGAGCCCCGTTCAATTAACAGCGCACATCAGCCCTTCGTCTCCATCCATTTGGCCTGCTGCAACGAAGACCCAAACATGGTCATCGCCGCTTTGAAAAGCCTGCAAGCCCTCAATTACCCGGCGTTTGAAGTCTTGGTTGTTGACAACAACACCCGGGACGATGCGCTTTGGCAGCCAGTGCAAGCGTTTGTTGCAGCGCTAGCACCGGGCGCTCGGTTTCGGTTCTTCCACCTGCCCGAATGGCCCGGGTTCAAAGCAGGTGCACTCAATTTTGCGCTGGCTCAAACCAGCCCACAGGCCGAGCTGATCGGTGTGGTTGATGCCGACTACATCGTGTCAGCCGACTGGTTGGCCGCGTCGGTTGGGCATTTCAGCGACAGCCGGGTTGGCATTGTCCAAGCGCCACAAGCGCACCGCGATTGGCAAAGCAACTCGTTCAAGCGCGCCATGAACTGGGAATACGACGGATTTTTTCGCATCGGCATGCACCATCGCAACGAGCGTAACGCCATCATTCAGCACGGCACCATGACCCTCATGCGCGTGCAGGCCTTGCGCGCCCACGGCGAGTGGGCTGAGTGGTGTCTGTGCGAAGACGCGGAGCTGGGTCTGCGACTCATGCAAAACCAATGGCGGGCGGTGTACCTTGACCGCGTGATGGGCGAGGGCCTTACGCCAAACAATTTTGCTGCTTACAAAAAGCAGCGCCAACGCTGGGCGCAAGGCGGCATGCAGATCTTGAAGCGGCACTGGCGAGCGCTGGTTGGAGTCAAATCGAGTGTTGATCCGTCGCCCGCCGTGGGGTTGAGTGCTGGTCAACGCTATCACTTTTTGGCAGGTTGGTTGCCATGGTTTGGCGACTTTTTGCACCTGATCTTTGTTCTCATGGCCGTCGCTTGGACTTGGGCCGTACTGGCGCTACCGCACCGGTTTTCATTGCCGTTTTCGCTTTTCATGATGCCGCTGTCGATGTTTTGCATCACCAAGCTCTTGATCGGCCCCATTTTGTATCGCCGGCGCGTGCCTTGCAGCGTTGGAGAGGTCGTGGGTGCGGGCATCGCTGGCATGGCCCTCTCGCATGCCATCGCGCGCGGGGTCATGGCCGGTTTGCTGCATGCTGACGCCATCTTCCACATCACAGCGAAGGGCGGCGCCGCCACTGCGACGTCAAAGCGCATCTGGCGATCAACCGCCGCAAGACTGGCACCCGTGCGAGAAGAGGCTTTGCTTCTGATCGCTTTGGTAACCGCAACCGTGGCCGTCTACGTCGACAACAACTCAAGCCGCTTCGAAGCCACCCTTTGGATGAGCATGCTGATGCTGCAAGCGCTACCCTACGCCGCAGCCGTGGGCTGCGCTTGGGCCAGCACCCAAGAGCACTCGAGCCAAGCTCAAACAGGCAATCGGTCAAACACCTGATAGCAGGCCTTCAGCCAAGTTTTCACCCGTTGACGCTCGATCAAACCCAGGGCGGCTGGGCTGCTCTTGTCGTTGACTGCTTTCCAAAAGCTGGTGTCATGTTGGTCAATTTTGCGCATGCACGCGTCGTGCAGGCGCGCAAGTTCCATGACATAGGCACCATGTGCGTGTGCTTTCTTCAGCGCGGCGGAGCCGTGCAACAGCTCAAAGTTCGACCCGCGTCCGTGGTTTTGCACCACCACATAGTTGGGGTCTGCGCCGTAGGTGTCGATCAATCGGTCAAGCAAGTCGACCGCGTCGCGTCCATCGTCCATCACGTGCCAAAAATTAACGGTCACCCCCAAGTCGGCAAACAGCTCCAACAAGGCCGCGTCCTTGATCCATTTGGCCAGTGCCGCCGAGGTCTGCGCTGCTAAGTCAACGATCACGCTTTGGCGAGGGTCGTCCTCAAACGCCGCAACAATCAAATCCATGCCTTCGAATGTGTCAACCACAACCGGCGACGCATGGTCAGCGTAAAAGCGGTTGAACGAGTTGTGCGAGCGGTCGGTGTCAAAGCCCGTAAACGGCACACCTTTGTCAATGAAGTATTGCGCCAAAGCGCGAGCCGTGACCGACTTGCCCACTCCCCCTTTTTCGCCGCCAATGAAGTTGATGGTTGCCATGATGTTCCTATATCTTTGTTTCTGGTGTCAATTTTAGGTTGCGTGAGGTTGTGCGCTCCATCCACAAATTGCGTCGTGCGCTTATTCGCATCGCTTCACAAAGGGCTTCACGAAGAAGGTCGCCTGATCGCGTGACGAACATGCTGCGTTCCGCGCCACACCAGCCACAGCACCAACGGAGTTGACGCGCCCGCCGCAATTTCGGGATTGATCGGCAGGCCGACCCCTTTGGCGGCCTTTCCCAAATACAGCACAAGGCTCACGACGTAATAAGAAATGGCCGCGATCGATAAGCCCTCCACCGTGGTCTGCAGTCTCAACTGCAACTCCTGCCCATGGGTGAGTTGTTGTAGCAATTGGCGACTTTGTTGCTCGGTTGCAATGTCAACCCGCGTGCGCAGCAACGCGCTGGCCCGAAAGATGCGCCCGGAGAGTTCTTGCAGTCGTCGCTCGGTCGCGGCCACCGTGGCTATTGCCGGCGACAAGCGATGTTGCAGATAGTGGCCGATCAGCTCGATGCCTTCAACGGGTTGCTCGCGTAACTCGGCAATCCGTTGGTCTACCAAAGCCGCGTAAGCTTGGGTTGCTGAGAATCGGTAGCCGTGAGCGGCAGTGGCTTGCTCGACCTTGGCCGCCAAAGAGACCAAGGCGTCAAGCAAGCTTTCGTCTGACGCGCTTTTGCTGGCCAGCTTTGTGGTGATTTCAACCAAGGCTGTTTCGCATGCACTCAAAAAACCGCCCAAAGCTTTGGCCACCGGCAGGCCTTGCAGCGCCATCAGCCGATAGATCTCCATCTCTATCAGTCTGGTGCTGATTCTGCCGGTACGCGATTCGGTGGTGCCCGGCGGCGACATGACCAGCAAATGTTCAAAACCGTCGGTGTCAACTCGCAGCTGCGTCACGACCCACGACTTGGCCAATCCAATTTGCGAAATCAATGTGGTTTCGCCCCCAAAAAAAGCTTGCGCGCGCGCCAGCAATGTGTCGGGTCTGCTGTGATCCGCCTCAACCATCGTCAACACCATGGCGGCGATGGTTTGGCCCGGTATGCGCTGAAGCCAATCGCTTGCCACGGCCAATTGCTGCGCCATTTTCAGATCGCTCACCGCCGCAAGCCGTTCTGTATCGGTCTTTTGCGGCAGGGCCTGAACAATCGAGTAGCGCGTGAATTCTGTGTGACGTTCCCACTTCAGGGTGCACGAACTCAAACTGAGTCGCAGAAAATTGTTGTTCAAGGCATCGAGCGAGAGGTTTTCTTGGCCCTTCAGCTGGCGCAGGTGCTCGCATTCCTGCTCGCGCGTGATGCCTGCGTTCAGCACGGCCACGCAAGTCACCAGCGCGGGCATTCGAATGCGCGCTGCGGGCCGGGCATGCACTTCATTGTGCAGCGTCATGCGCAGCGGCGCGTCGGGCGGTATTGCAGCGTGGCCCGTTGGAATCTGGTTGTTCATTTGAAGGGCAGACTATAAAGGAGCAGAACCAAATAGCCCGGGTCGGCATCACCGAGGTTGAAGGCATCCAGTCCAAGGGCCAAATCGCTGCAAATGGACTCAGTGACAGGCACGTCACCCGCTGGTGCGATGACAAATTGGGACCGGGCCAAGCAAGTGAACGCCGTCAAATGTTAAAAAACCCAAATAGTCTAAAAAAGTCTAAAAACCCAAAATATTACGTCCAATCAGCCCTTGGTCTCAGCATCCATTGACTTTTTTGCTATTTATTTTGACTAATCGTTCAGTTGCAACCCGCACGACCCCTCACCGATACAAACCCACAAATCGATCCAGAATGGCGGCGTGGTCGTCGAACAATTGATCCTCCAAGTCCGGTAGGGCATCGATGGCGAGCCACATGGCCTCCATGGCATCGCCTGCGCCTTTGACTTTGGGCGGGGTGACGTTGCCTAAGTTGAAATGAAAGGCCTGCGTGATGATGCGACCGCGTGGGCTGCGCCTAGGGTGATCAAATACGTGGCTTGATTGCAGGGCGGTTTGCATGGTAGATGCCAGCGCTTGGAAGCCGGTTTCTTCACTCAGCTCGCGAATGGCTGCCGCATAAAAGCGCTCGCCCGCATCAACAAACCCCCCGGGCAGGGCCCAAAGGCCGTGTCCGATGTCGCCGCCGCGCCGTACCAAAAGCACGTGTCCACTGGCTTGCACGACCGCGTCTGCCGTGAGGTGAAATGGCGCCGCCCAACGCTTGCGGTAGGCGGCCACCGCCAAGTGTTCCGCGACGCGTTCGGTGTAGGTTGGCTGCTGCGCCCACGCCCGCAAGTACGCCAGTGTGGCTGGGCGCACAAACGGCTCAATGCCAGCGAAGCGGGTGTCGGGGTTGGTGTCTTCGAAGTAGATGCCGCGCAGCAAAGTGGCGTCAACCTCAACATCCCGCTCCACGCCGCGCCAACCCCAGCTGGGGAAGTTGTCCAAGTAGTAACTGCTGGGGTCTTTTTTGAACCCCACCAATGTGATGGCGGTAGCGGCGCAGGTGCTGCCGTCTGTCAGCCGCCTCACGCCAGTTTTGACGGCTTCGTTCCAGCGATCGTCGTCAAAGTAGTCGCGTACCGGCAAAAAATGCACGCGGCTGGTGTCGCGCTCAGACAAGGTGCACAAAATCATGTCGCGACGCTCTTGCCAAGTAAACGGGTTTTGCGGGTTGCGCGACCGAAAGGCCGAACCGATAACCACGATGACCTGCGGCGCTTCGCGCAAAGCGGCCTTGAGCAAGGTTTCGTGCCCTATGTGAAATATTTGCCAGCGGCCCACGATGACGGCGGTGCCTGCGGCGCGATCGGGTTCGGTGGTGTTCACGGGGTTCTTTCAAGTCGCTTGATCGTGATCGTCTGGTGTTCGGAAATCGCTGTTCTGACGGATAAAAAGCATAGCAGCTAGGCCAATGAGTCCGGTGATAAAGGAGAATTTTCCTCCAAATGCGTGGGTCTAGATGATTTTGACACCCTCCATGACTGCGAGCCCGTTCGCGCTGAACGGTTGTCGATGATTTGCTAAGCTAGCTCTCAAACGCTCACTTTTTCACTCCGGTATACGCCAACGATGTCACGCCCACAAACCATTCAAGTCTTTTTGCCCAATGGCAATCCTCGGGGCGTGCGGGTGGCTGAGATCACGACGCGGATTGTTCGCGTGATTGAAGTGCCTCGCAGCCAATTGGGCGACTTTCTCAAGATGCCCGAGGCGCAGCAAGTGGGTGTGTATTTTTTGGTGGGTGAATTGTCAGAGGCAGGTTTGCCTCGCGTGTACATCGGGCAGTCGGGCAGCCTGGGCAATCGGCTTGTGCAGCACAACCAAGGTAAGGATTTTTGGAATCGAGCGATGGTCGTGGTTTCGCTCACGAACAGCATCACGCAAACGCATGCGCTATTTCTTGAGTGGTTTGCCATTGGCGAGGTAACCAAAGCTGAGCGATACAGCTTGGAGAACAGCAACACCGGCGTTCGACCTCACACGCCAGCGCCACTTGAAGCGGACTGCCACGAGATTCACGAAACCGCTGCCACGCTCTTAGCAACTTTAGGGCAACCTATTTTCGAGCCGCTTACCGGCGCTGGGGTCCGCATTGGCGGTCAAATTCAAGCGCCCGAACTGTTTTATTGCACAGGACCACAAGCCAATGGCGTCGGTGAGTACACATCTGAGGGCTTCGTGGTTCACAAGGGTTCGACCGCCCGCATCGATGTTGTGGCCTCGATCAAAGGCACTTCTCAAGAGCGCTTTCGCGCTCAGCTAGTCACGGACGGCGTACTAAAGCAACATGAAAACCAACTGGTTTTCACGCGAGATCACCTGTTCGCAAGCCCAAGCACGGCTGCGATTGCCGTGCTGGGGCGTTCTGCGAACGGGTGAATTGAATGGAAGACAGAGCACGGGCAGACCTTGGACGTTGTAAAAAGACAAACGCCGGTTCGATAGCAAGCAGGAATCCAGGTGTGAGCCGTGTCAAAACTCGGCAAAACGGGATCCCCGCCTTCGCAAGGATGACGCTTGGGTGGACGGTGCACCACAGGGCCATGCGCACGTCTGCGGGGAACGGCGTGCGAGAAGAGGCAATTAGCTCAGAACGACCGCTGAGGCAAAATTAGATGATAAATGTGCCTCTGGTCGCCGAATCTATTGAGGTTGTTGCTATTATTTTTGTTAGACCCTGAGGGTATTTGGGG
>JANOPN010000151.1:0-5259 GCA_031421855.1 Comamonadaceae bacterium | reverse complement strand
AACTCGCTGCGTGGGCCATCACGCTGATGGCCTGTGCAGCCGTCTTGAGCCTGTACACACGGCCCGAGTTCTTGCTGACGCTCGCAGATCAGGTTTGGGCGTGTTTTTGATGCCTTTTTGGTGACTAATCGGCACTTGGTCACCGGATTCATTGGGTTTGTTGCTATTATTTTATTTAACTTAGGACTTACGCAAAATTGTCCCAGCAAGGCGCAGCGACGACGACAGTGCGGATAGCACGGCTAGGAGCTGCAACGCCGCTGGGGCGGTATTGCGTAAGTCCTATAACTCAAACGGACACAGAAAGACCCCAACCCATGCCCACCATCATCATCACCGGCGCATCTGACGGTATCGGGGCCGAAATCGCCCGACAACTCAGCCGTCCTGGCCAAAATTTGGTTTTGGCGGCCCGGCGAGCCGATGCTTTGCACGGCATCGCATCGTCTTGTGAGGCGCTGGGTGCCAAGACCTTGGTTGTGCCGACCGATGTCGGTGTGCAGTCGCAGTGCACGGCATTGATCGAGTCAAGCATTGACGCGTTTGGTTCGCTGAATGCCTTGATCAACAACGCGGGCGTGTCGGCTCACGCCTCATTTGAAGACGTCAGCGCCGCCGATCTGAGCTGGTACGAGGACCTCATGCGCATCAACCTCTGGGGTTCAGTTTGGTGCACGCATGCTGCTTTGGCGCACCTCAAGGCATCAAAAGGCAGCGTCGTGGCAGTCAGCTCGCTCGCGGGCATTGTCGGCGTGCCGGGGCGCACGGCCTACTGCGCCACCAAGTTTGCCATGGCTGGGTTTTTCGAGGCCTTGCGCGCCGAACTCAAGCCCCACGGCGTGAGCGTGACCACCGCCTACCCGGGTGTGGTGGCCACCAGCATTCGCGTCAACGGCTACAACGCCAAAGGCCAGCGTGCGGGCTCCAGCGGGCTGGTCGAAAAAGGCGCCATGAGCGTTGAAGAATGCGCCCGCCTGATCATCGGCGCCATGAACCGGCGCGAGCGCGAAGTGGTGATGAGCGCCAAAGGCAAGTTGGGCCGCTGGCTTAAATTGATCGCGCCAGGCATGGTCGAAGACTTGGCCCTCAAGGCTGTCAAAGCCGAATTGCGCCCCCAGTGAACCACGCTGCGATTCAAGCCCCGTCGCCGTGGGTGACTCGCTTTTCGCACCTGGTGCCTGAGCGCGCACGGGTCTTGGACGTTGCGGGAGGCTACGGGCGGCATTCTGAGCACTTTTTGAAGCGAAATTGCACGGTGGTCACGGTCGATATTGACACCGCAGCTATTGAATCCATAGCATCAAGACTGCCAACGGTGCTGGCGATACAAGCCGACATCGAGCACGGGCCATGGCCATTGATCGACGCGCAAGGCAAACCCCAGCTGTTTGATGCCGTCGTTGTCACCAACTACCTGTGGCGGCCGTTGATGCCCACCTTGTTGGCCTCGCTGGGCATCGGCGGTGTTTTGATCTACGAGACGTTTGCGCAGGGTAACGAAGGCCTTGGCAAACCCAGTCGGCCCGATTTTTTATTGAGGCGTGGCGAGCTGCTTGAAGTCTGCAAGGACATGCAAATCGTCGCTTTTGAAGAAGGCTTTTTGGACTCGCCACCCAGAATTGTGCAGCGCATCGTCTCAGTGAATGGGGCACTCACTGGGACCGCATCGCCACACCCGTTGCTATAAGCACACAGCCGCTGCTTGATGCGCCTGGGCAAAGCCGCCATGCGGATTGGCCGAGTTCGCGCCACCCCAATGCACCACATTGGTGCAAATCGTTGTCCAGCATCAATGACGCAACGCAATGCGCATCAATCAAGCGCCAACTTTGCGATACCTTCATCGCGTTGCAGCTCAGCCTTGATCTGCAGCCTTTAAAATGATTGTCCAACCTCCAGCATCTATATGACACCCATCACCGGCAGCATCGTGGCCTTGGTCACCCCCATGACTCCTGATCAAAGCGTGGACTATGTTGCACTGCGAAAACTGATTGACTGGCACATCGACCAAGGCACCGATTGCATTGGCGTGGTCGGCACGACAGGCGAGAGTCCGACCGTGAGCGTGCAAGAGCACTGTGAAATCATCCGTGTGTCAGTCGAACAGGCCAACAAACGCGTGCCGATCATGGCCGGATGTGGCGCCAACTCAACGGCTGAGGCCATCACGTTGGCCAAGTTTGCCAAGTCGGTTGGCGCTGATTGCCAGCTTCAAGTGGTGCCCTACTACAACAGGCCCACGCAAGAGGGGCAATTCCTGCATTTCAAAGCAATCGCCGAGGCGGTTGACCTGCCCGTGGTGCTCTACAACGTCCCCGGCCGCAGCGTGGCCGACATGCAGCACGACACCGTGCTTCGCTTGACCGAAGTCGCTGGCATCGTGGGCATCAAAGAAGCCACCGGCAACATCGAGCGCGCCCAATGGCTGATTCGCGATGTACCCAAAGGCTTTGCGATCTACTCGGGCGACGACGGTACCGCCGTGGCCTTGATGCTGTGCGGCGGCCAAGGCAACATCAGCGTGACCGCCAACGTCGCGCCCAAACTCATGTCTGAATTGTGCAAAGCTGCGCTCGCCGGGAACTGCCCTGAGGCCATGCGCATCCAAAAATTGCTGCTACCCGTGCACAGGCATTTGTTTGTGGAGCCCAACCCGATTCCGGTTAAGTGGGCGATGGCACAAATGGGCCTTAGCGGGCCTGCGTTGCGTTTGCCATTGACGGCGTTCTCAACGCAGTACCATCAAGGGTTAAGCGGCGCGCTGCAAGCCGCTGGCTTGATGGCTTAACGCGCCTTCGGCACGGATAGAAAACACCTCACGTGAAAGTCTGTATGGGATTGAATTTTTCGTCAAAAGTAGCTCACTTGAGCGTCCTCGGGGCAATCGCGCTGCTGGCATCGGGCTGCGCGATCACCGACGGTGGCAAGATTGACTACAAAAGTGCCAAAGTCAGCACATCGCTTGACGTGCCGCCGGACTTGACCAAGTTGGCCAATGACCCTCGCTACCAAGTCACGGGATCAAGCGTCTCGGCCAATGGCCTGCAAGCGTTGCAACAAAACGGCGCAGGCGCCCCAACCGCGCTCAACCAAGCAGGCGACGTGAAACTGGAGCGCATCGGCCAGCAGCGCTATTTGATCGTTGCACGCACGCCCGAGCAAATCTGGGGCGTGGCCCGCGACTTTTGGGCCGAAAACGGCTTCGTTTTGGCAACCGACCAGCAAAACATTGGTGTCATGGAAACCGACTGGGCCGAGAACCGTGCCAAGATCCCCAACGACGGCATTCGCCGCTTTTTGGGCAGCTTGGCCGAGGGCTTTTACGCCAGCGGTGAGCGCGATAAGTTTCGCACCCGCATGGAGCGCGTCAGCATTGGCGCAGCTGCCGGTACTGAGATCTACATCAGCCACCGTGGCATGGCCGAAGTCTCGCGTGGCGGCTCAACTGGGTCCAGCGCATCGACCCCCGTCTTGAATTGGCAAGCCCGCGAAACAGACACCGAGTTAGAAGCCGAGTTTTTGCGTCGCCTGATGGTGAAACTGGGCACACCACTGGATAAAGCCACGCCACAAGCAATTGCCGGCGCGAGCGCCGTCGCGGTCACATCGCGCATTGTCGGCTCGGGTGCGGGCATTGCGGTTGAGCTTGACGACGGCTTTGATCGCGCATGGCGGCGAATCGGCCTGTCGCTCGATCGCAGCGGGTTCACGGTCGAGGACCGCGACCGCAACAACGGCATCTATTTCGTGCGCTACGTTGCACCCGGTGAAGCCGGCAAAGAGCCCGGGTTCTTTAGCAAGCTCTTCAGCGGCGGTGGCGATGGCCCCAAGCCGGTGAAATACCGCGTGAACGTCAAGTCGGCGAACGGCAAAACCACGGCCAGCGTGCTCGACGGTGAAGGCAAAGCGCCCGTTGCCCAAGATGCCGAGCGTATCGTCAAGCTGCTACAAGCCGATTTGAAATAACGTTGCGCCAGTATGAGCTCTGGCCGCAAGGCCAGCCCATCGAGGGCGAAGCCACGTCAAAGGCTTCGCCCTCGATGCGTTTTTGTGTCTTGGGCAGCGGCAGCACTGGCAACGCCTGCATCGTTCAAGCCCGCGCGGGCGATCAAGTCACGACGCTGCTGATTGACTGCGGGTTGGCGCTGCGCGTCTTGCAAAAGCGCCTGCGATTGGTCGGACTCGCGGTCGAAGACATCAACGCGATCTTCATCACCCACGAACACAGCGACCACGTCGCCGCCCTGCCCCAAGTCTTGAGCGAACACAACGCGCCGGTTTTTGCAAGCGCTGGCACGCGCCGCGCACTGATGCTGGGTCGACAAGCCAAGGCGTTCCAAAGCCTGCCAAATTTGAACATTGCGACACTGAAAGACGGCGACACCCACGCGCTTGGCCCGATGCAGCTCCACCCGTTCGCCGTGCCGCACGATGCGAGCGAGCCTTTGCAGTTGGTGTTGACCTTGCAGCACGCAAGCGGCGAATACCGCATGGGGTACCTCACCGACCTGGGTCACCCCAGCGCGCGAGTGATTGACGCACTGCAAAACCTGCACGCCATCGTGCTGGAGGCCAACCACGACGCACAAATGCTGCAATCGGGTCGATATCCGCCATACCTCAAACGCCGTGTCGCCGGCCCATTGGGGCATCTCACCAACAACCAGTCCGCGCAGCTGTTAGGGCAAATCGTCCACCCGGGCTTGCACACCGTGGTGGCCGCGCATCTGAGCCTTCAAAACAACCGCCCCGAGATTGCCTTGGCAGCTCTAAACGCCGCAATCGAGCCCAGAACGCCAAGGACACCCCATTCACCCATTGCCCCCACCCCAGCCATCCACTGGGCAGCCGCCAACGAGCCAAGCCAATGGTTTACCGTGTGAACCCGTCACCACAAAATGCCATCCCAGTTACTTATATTTTGATAGCAACAAACTCAATGAATCCGGTGACCAAGGGCTGATATTTCATCAAAAATGGTCGAAAATCGGTGATGCTGCTGAAACAGGCACCAAAAGGCATCCACGGCAGTTTTCAAACAGTCTCAATCCGCGCCCGACATTTCGGGCGGGCGAATCTGTCAAGCTTTGATTTCCTTCCTTTCATTGCCTCGTTTCAATCCGCGCCCGGCATTTCTGCCGGGCGAATCCACCGATGAAGTTGATGCAATGGGGCACACGAGTGTTTCAATCCGCGCCCGACATTTCGGCCGGGCGAATCGCATCGTTTTTGTAGCACAGCGCACCGGCTGAGTTG
>JANOPN010000150.1:0-31542 GCA_031421855.1 Comamonadaceae bacterium | reverse complement strand
AGATCCAGGTTCAGCAGGTTGCCACGGGGCTGCAACAGGCGTCTGATGCCTACAGCCTCACCAACCTAGAGTACCTGGATCTTCTTAGCTCGCTTTTGCCTGGCCAAGGCAGCATGGTCGGCCGTCTTCAGGCGCTCAGTGGTCTGAGTCAGCGCTTTCTCGCTTTCATCTGTCCATGCGAGCAAGGCACTCAGGGTAGCCGCAGTCACCTCTGGCTTCAACGATGAATAGCTCTTGCCCGCTACCGTGGCCGCGTACTCATGTGGCAGCGCAGGCAGAGCTTTGACCAGTTTGCCTTGCTCGTCTTGAAGTTGCGCCTTGACCTGGTCACACGCCACGGCTAGATTTTCGAACAGCGCAACGATAGGTGGGGTGTAGGCGGCTGCACTTTCACTGCTGAGGTAATGCACCGCCTCATCGGTGTCGAAGATGTCTACCGCACGCAGCGCTTCCACAGCAGGCGCGTTGGCTACCCACTCGGTGGAGATGTCTTCGCCAGCCAACTGATAGGTGAACTTGCACTGCCCTTGGACAGGCGCAGCCTGAAAGACATTTGATTTGAGATCTGATGCGCGAGGCTTGCCAGTCACTTTTTTCAGTAAGCGTGCATAGCTTGACTTACCTGAACCATTGTGCCCATAGATCACCGTCAGGTTGTTCTGGCCAAACGTCAAAGGGCGACGGGGTGCTAGGCCTTCAATCCCGGTCAATGCGCCGATACTTGTCAACCGCAAATGCGAACCTGTTGTGCTTGCCCCTACCAAGCTGTCAAACGTTCTATGCACGGTGACTTTTTGCCCCGCGGCCGTTTTCAAGCGAGTAACAAGATCATTTGCGTCGGTTGGACTCAATGAGCCCTGCTTCAAGAGCCGCTCTGCGGCGTCTTGCAACCAGTCCGGCTGTTTGTGTAGCCATTGCCGGATGTCATCACTTGTTGTTTTCATACTAGTTCCCTGTTTGGTTCAACTCAAATCGGAATCAACTGGCCTGTTTCGGTAAGAACCATAGGTGGCGCTGTTGCCTTATAAGGATGCCGAATCACTGAGTTTTGGTTGCACTCGCCACCAACCTTTGCGTAGCCCGTGTCGCAGCCACATAAAACACCCACGCGGCCTATTGCTCGTCTTCGCGCTTCGCAGACATGTGCCCCCACGCCGGGCAGGGCCACCACGGGAAACCCCAGGCCTTTGCTGACCTTCATGTCATCACCCGTCATCCAAGTCCCCCAACAACACCCCGCGCCGTGCCAGCCGCTCGCGCGCTTCCAGCAAGGCTGCATGCAGCTTTTGTTCCAGCTCCGCTTTGGGTGGCAGTTCGGTCCAGTACTCGGCCACGGTGATGCCGTCTTGGTGCATTTGCAGCAACTCCACCTGTTCGCGGCGGGATTCGGCGCACAGAATGAGGCCGATGGGGGCCAATTCAGACCCTCAGAACTATCGGCCTCATCAACCGCCAGCGTCTGGTATCGGCACAACACCCGCCACTCTGTGCAGGTCATGCGGCCTGGCCGCGTATGGGTGGAAGAAATGTGAGTTGCCACGCTTGAATTACCCCCCGTTTGAGTGAATTCATTTTGTTGTGCAGCAATCATGCCGATTTTGCTGGTTTGCGGCTAGGGGGCTTTTGCTTGGTGTGGGGTTTATGCAAACAAAATGTGCCGCTAGTCTGCATGAAATCTTCGTGAGGCGCTACTGAAAATGTAGTAGCGCACAAGGAGTATTGCGACAAATAAAGTGGCGCGATTTCGGCCCTGACCGAGCAAACGGGCTTTGATTTGATCGTGTTGCTCACGGGTCAGAAAAAATTCACTTGCTTCGATCATTGCGTTTGTTGCGTTTGTTGCGTTTGCTGCGAATAATGCTACGATTCAAGCCAGTGCGACTGGCCAGCCCCCAAGGCCGCAGTGCGAAGGAGAACCCCATGAAAGACCAAGAAGTCCTCGACCCTGCCAGTGCTGCCGAAGCCCGAATGGCAGCCGTGGCCCATCAATGCCTGGTGACGGCGCTGGACCATTCCAACGCAGACCACATCAACATCATTCTGGAGTTGGGCACGGACGGCTACCCGAGACACGACACGCCCGTGCTCAAGCTACCGCCCCGCGCCTTGCGTTTCTTTGCCGACGTGTTGCGCCAAATGGCCAAACAAGAACCCATGTTGCTGGTGCCGCAAAAACACGAACTCACCACGCAAGAAGCGGCTAATTTTTTGAACGTGTCACGCCCCTTTGTCATCAAGGAAATCGAAGCCAACCGCCTAAGGTGCCGCAAGGTCAACCGCCACCGCCGCATCGAATTTGAAGAGCTGCGCCGCTACCAGACCGCGCAGCAACAGCAATCTGAACAGGCCCTGCAAGACCTGACCCAACTGTCTGAAGCGCTGGGGCTGGAGTTTTAAGTGGCGGGCTCGGCGCGGTTCACCGCCATTTTGGATGCCAACGTCCTCTACCCGCAGTTGATACGTGATACCTTGCTGAGTCTGGCCGTTGAACGCCTGTACCACGCGCGCTGGAGCGCCACGATTCATGCGGAGTGGACACGCAACCTGGCCAAGGACCGCCCGGAACTCGCCGCCAAGCTGCCACTGGTCGTCGAACGCATGAACGCCAGCGTGCCCGACTGTCTGGTGACAAATTACGAAAAACTGGCCAATAGCATCGAGTTGCCTGACCCCGATGACCGCCACGTTGTGGCCGCCGCGATTGTGGGCCACGCAGACGCTATCGTGACCTTCAACACCAAGGACTTTCCGGCGGTTGTGTTGGCGCCCTACGGCATTGAAGTCCAGCACCCTGATGAGTTCTTGATGAACCAATTGCAGTTGCAGGAAATACCAGCGCTCAGAGCCATCAAAAAGATGCGTGCCCGCTGGACCAACCCGGCGCGGCCAGCACAAGAGCTCATCACTGCGTTTGAAAAACGGGGTCTCCCGATGACAGCGGATTTGCTGCGTGAGGCTGTCACGCTGATTTGATGCAAAAAGTGCCTGTAGTCCACATACTATGGGCCGTCATAAATCAAGGCGTTACAAGCGCTGGCCGAACAACGAGCCCCCACCCACCCCCATCACCAACCTCTGCGTAGCCCGAGTCGCCGCCACATAAAACACCCGCGCCGCCTCCTGCTCGTCTTCGCCCTGTACGGGCACGTACCCCACGCCAGCCAGCGCCACCACGGGGAACTCCAGGCCTTTGCTGACCTTCACGGCATCACTCGTCATCCATCTCCCCCAACAACACCCCGCGCCGTGCCAGCCGCTCACGCGCTTCAATCAACGCTGCATGCAGCTTTTGTTCCAGCTCCGCTTTGGGTGGCAGTTCTGTCCAGTATTCGGCCACGGTGATGCCGTCTTTGTGCATTTGCAGCAACTCCACCTGTTCGCGGCTGGATTCGGCGCACAGGATGAGGCCGATGGGCGCTGCTTCGCCCGGCTGGCATAAAACTGGCGGGCTTGCGGGGATTGCCGCCTACGCGGCAATGACGGACTGGGTGAGCGAGCTTGATCGACGATCTCTTAAAAATTCATAGCAACAAACCCAATGAATCCGGTGACCAAGTGCCCAAAATCCTCAATAAAACGCGCCAATCGCCGGTGTAGCGCATTTCAGCGCTCTCTGCGACCTCTGCGCCTCTGCGACCTCTGCGCCTCTGCGTTGAATTTCCCACTTGGATTGCCGCCTTCGCGATAATGACAGCCATGGTACCAATCAAGATGATCAGGACTAATGCAAATTTAACCCAGCAGGGCACATTGACTGCGACCGAGCGAACCGCGCGACTACCCGAATCACTCAAGCGCGCATCCAAACGCATCGCCGCATCGGACGACACGACCACGAACCAGTTTTTCGTGGTCTCCATCGCTGAGAAGATCAGCGCCATGGAAACGGCTGACTTTTTTCAACGGCGCGGCGCTGGCGCCAGCAAAGCCAAGGCGGACTTGGCCTGGGGCAAGGTCGGCAACGTCAACCCGGCGGCGCAAGATCGCTGGACGCCCGACTGACTTCGCTGGATCTGTTTTTTTGCTCAAATTGGCCTCTGGTCGCCGGATTCATTGGGTTTGTTGCTATATTTTTAGCATCAGTTCAAGGCGATGACCCGACGCGGCTACGATGGCCCCATGACTGCGCTGCCGCTGACCACCCTGCCGACGAGCTTTCCGCCAGATGCTCAGGCGATTTTGGAGCTGGCTGAGGGGTCGATTTTTGACTTGTTGGCCAATGCCAGTGAGGGCATGCTCTTGGTTGACCGCGATGCGCGGGTGGTGTGGATCAACGAGCAGTACCGGCGGTTTTTACCGGCTTTGGGGTTTGAGCGGGAGTCGGATTTCGTGGGGCATCCGGTGTCTCGGGTCATTCACAACACGCAGATGCACCGGGTGCTGGAGGGCGGCAAACCGATCTTGATTGACTTGCTGGTGAACCGCGCGGGCACCTTTGTGGTGAGCCGCATTCCGCTGCGCGACAAGGCGGGCGGCGTGATTGGGGCCTTGGGCATTGTGCTCTTTGACCAGCCGGAGTCGAATTTGCAGCCGCTGATTGCGAAGTTTTCGCTGCTTCAGCGCGATTTGGACGATGCGCGGCGCGAGCTGGCGGCCAAGGGGCGGCCCAGCGGGTTGGCGCAGCGTCAGTCGAAGTACACGTTTGCCAGTTTTGTGGGCACCAGCCCCGCTGCGGTTGAGGTCAAGCGCCAAGCCCGCCGGGCTGCGGGGTCGAACAGCGCGGTGCTGCTGCTGGGCGAGACGGGCACGGGCAAAGAGGTGCTGGCGCATGCGATTCACAGTGCGTCGACGCGCGCGGCGCAGCCGTTTGTGAGCGTGAACATCGCCGCCGTGCCCGACACCTTGCTCGAGGCCGAGTTTTTTGGCGTGGCCGCTGGCGCGTACACCGGGGCCGACCGCAAGGGGCGCGACGGCAAGTTCAAACTGGCAGACAAGGGCACGCTGTTTTTAGACGAAATCGGCGACATGCCCAGCGGCTTGCAGGCCAAGTTGCTGCGTGCCCTGCAAGAGGGCGAGATTGAGGCGCTGGGCTCCAACACCTTGGTGCGGGTCGATGTGCGCATCATCGCGGCCACCTCGCGCGACTTGGGCCAATTGGTGGCCGAGGGCAAGTTTCGAGAAGACTTGTATTACCGCCTCAATGTGCTGCCGGTGCGGGTGCCGCCGCTGCGCGAGCGACGCAGCGACATTACGGCGCTGATCGAGGTGTTGTGCGACGACATGGCCCAGCACGGCACGCTGCCGCCCGAGCTGGATGCGTCTGCCACGGCGCTGCTGACTGCCCAAAACTGGCGCGGCAACACCCGCGAGCTGCGCAATGTGCTGGAGCAAGCGGCCATGCTGGGCGATGGGCAGGTGCTGAGCGCGCAGGCACTCGGCGCGGTGCTGCGCCAGTCTGGCTTATTCGTGGTGGAGCCCTTGCCCGCGCCTTCGACTGCCCCACGGGACTTGGATTTGACGCTGCCGCTGGCCGAGCAGGTGCGCCAACTCGAAGCCCGAGCCATTTCTGCGGCCCTGCAAGCCCACAAGGGCAACAAACTGGCGGCAGCGCGGCAATTGGGTATTTCTCGCGCCAAACTCTATGCGAGGCTGGAAAACCCTGTCTGATATTTAGACGAATGTCTGATTATCAGACAATTAGAGTGTTTGATATTCAGGCAATCTCTCCACAATTGGTTCGCAACCCATTGATTCACATGGGTTTTTGATGTGGCACACCTTGTGCAATGACTGCTGGCACAACCCCACATTGGAGACACCATGATTCGCCGCACACACCTGTCTATTGCCGCCGCTGCCGCGGCCTCGCTCGCACTGGTCAGCACCAGCGCGTGGAGCCAAAGCAAGGACATCAAAATTGCCCACATTTACAGCAAAACCGGCCCGCTGGAGGCCTACGGCAAGCAAACCCAAACTGGGCTGATGATGGGGTTGGCCTACGCCACTGGCGGCACGATGATGGTGGCGGGCAAAAAGTTAGTCGTCATTGAGAAAGACGACCAAGGCAAGCCCGACTTGGGCAAAAGCCTGCTGGCTGCCGCTTATGGCGACGACAAGGTCGATCTGGCCGTGGGGCCAACCGCGTCGCCCGTGGCCTTGGCCATGTTGCCGGTGGCCGAAGAGTTCAAAAAGATTTTGATCGTGGAGCCAGCCGTGGCGGACTCCATCACCGGCGACAAGTGGAATCAATACATCTTTCGCACCGGACGCAACAGCAGCCAAGACGCGATTGCCAACGCGGTGGCACTTGACAAAGCAGGCACGACCTTGGTGACCTTGGCGCAAGACTCCGCTTTTGGCCGCGACGGCGTGAAGGCGTTTCGCGAGACCGTGAAAAACGCAAAAATCGCCCATGAGGAGTATTTGCCACCCGCCACGACCGACTTCACCGCGGGCGGTCAACGCATCATTGACAAACTCAAAGCGCTGCCGGGTCGCAAGATCATTTTCATCATCTGGGCAGGTGGCAACCCGTTCAAGATCGCCGACATGGACTTGAAGCGCCACGGCATCGAGATCGCAACCGGCGGCAACATTTTGCCGGCCATGGTGGCGTACAAGCAGTTCCCCGGCATGGAAGGCGCGGCTTACTACTACTTTGGTATGCCTAAAAACCCGGTCAACGAGCACTTGGTGGCCCAGCACTACACGCAGTTCAAGTCACCGCCTGATTTTTTCACGGCTGGCGGGTTTGCCTCGGCCATGGCGGTTGTGACGGCGCTGAAGAAAACCAATGGCGATGCAACGGCCGCCAAACTCATCCCCGCCATGGAAGGCATGAGCTTTGATACGCCCAAGGGCAAGATGACCTTTCGCAAGGAAGATCACCAAGCCATGCAAAGCATGTATCACTTCAAGATCAAGATCGACCCGGCTTTTGCATGGGGCGTGCCCGAGCTGGTGCGCGAGATCAAGCCTGAAGAAATGAACGTGCCCATTCGCAACAAGCGCTGAAAGCACGCCACAGCACGCCAGACAGTGACTGGGGATGATTGGGGGTGAATTTGATGGTTTTTTGGCATCTGGTCACCGGATTCATTGGGTTTACTGCTATCATTTTGTTAGTCATTTGACACGTTTATGTCACTCTTAGAAACCCGCAATCTGGGCATCAGCTTTGGTGGCCATGTGGCCGTCAACGCGGTGAGCTGCGTGTTTGAGCCCGGCAACTTGACGGCCATCGTGGGGCCAAATGGTGCGGGTAAAACCACGTTTTTCAACCTGATTTCGGGCCAGTTGGCGGCCAGCCAGGGCAGCGTGCATTTGGGTGGGCGCGAGCTGAGCGGCATGAGCGCGTCGGCCCGCACCCGGGCGGGTTTGGGGCGGGCGTTTCAGTTGACCAGCTTATTTGCCAACTTGACGGTGCTGGAAAACGTGCGCTTGGGGCTGCAAGCCCTGTCGGCCGGCTCGCATCGGCGCGGGCTGAATTTGTGGAGCATTTGGAGCGACCACACCGACTTGACGGCGCGTGCGCTGGAGTTGCTGGCATCCGTCAGCCTGAACGAGCGAGCGAGCGACACCGTGGCCGCCCTGCCTCACGGCGATCAACGCAAGCTTGAAGTCGCCTTGCTCATGGCGCTTGACCCGCAGGTGTACATGTTTGACGAACCCACCGCCGGCATGAGCAGCGACGAAGCACCCGTCATCCTCAACCTGATTCGCCGCCTCAAAGCCGACCGCAGCAAGACCATTTTGTTGGTGGAACACAAAATGGACGTGGTGCGCGAGCTGGCCGACCGCATCATCGTGCTGCACAACGGCCAACTGGTGGCCGATGGCGACCCTGCCACGGTGATCGCATCAGCCGTGGTGCAAGAGGCCTATTTGGGCGTTGCGGCAAAGGCTGCATCATGAGCGCCGCCGCTCACCCAAACTTGGTGCAGCTGCGCGATGTGCACACCTTCATTGGGGCGTATCACATCTTGCACGGCGTGAGTTTGAGTGTGCCGCGTGGTCAAGTCACCATGCTGCTGGGGCGCAACGGCGCAGGCAAAACCACCACGCTTCGCACGCTCATGGGCCTGTGGCGCGCCAAGTCTGGTAGCGTGAGCTTCAATGGGCAAGACATCACGGCCGTTGCAACGCCCGACATCGCGCGCATGGGCGTGGCCTATGTGCCTGAGAACATGGGCATTTTTGCTGACCTGAGCGTCAAAGAAAACATGCTGCTGGCTGCGCGGCAAGCTAGCCGGGTGAGCAACATTGACGAAGCTCGCTTGAGCTGGATTTTTAAGCTGTTCGCCCCCGTTGAAAAGTTTTGGAACCACCCGGCTGGCAAGTTGTCGGGCGGGCAAAAGCAAATGCTGGCCGTGGCGCGGGCGATGATTGAGCCACGCGAGTTGCTCGTGGTCGACGAGCCCAGCAAAGGCCTGGCCCCGGCCATCATCAACAACATGATCGAGGCCTTTGCACAGCTAAAAGCCAGCGGGGTGACGATTTTGTTGGTTGAGCAAAACATGGGCTTTGCCAACGCCTTAGGCGACACCGTGGCCGTGATGGACAACGGCCGCGTGGTGCATACCGGCGCGATGAGCGAGTTGAGCGGCGACGCGGCCTTGCAGCGCCGTTTGCTGGGGTTGGCGCTGTGACGGCGCAGGCCCGTTTGGGTGCTCTCAAAGTCGATTGGCAGCCGCTGCTGCTCGTGCCGGTTTTGGCTTTGCTGGCGCTGCCAGCGGTCGGCTCGGACTCAACCTGGCTCACGCTGACGGTGGCGGGTTTGGCCATGGGCATGATCATTTTCATCATTGCCGCTGGCCTGACGCTGATTTTCGGCCTCATGGATGTGCTCAACTTTGGCCACGGCGTGTTCATTGCCTTGGGTGCATTTGTGGCCACCAGCGTGCTGGGTGGCATGAGCGACTGGACGGGTTCAGCCGAGTTGTGGCGCAATTTGGTCGCGGTGCTGCCGGCCATGCTCATTGCCATGGGCGTGGCGGGCGCGGTGGGTTTGGCGTTTGAGCGCTTCATCGTGCGCCCGGTGTACGGCCAGCACTTGAAGCAAATCCTCATCACAATGGGCGGCATGATCATTGGTGAGGAGTTGATCAAGGTCATTTGGGGGCCGCTGCAAATCCCTCTGCCCTTGCCCGAGGGGATGCGCGGCGCGATCATCGTGGGCGAAGCCAGCATTGAGCGCTTTCGCCTGCTGGCTGTGGTGGTGGGCTTGGCGGTTTTTGCGGCCCAAATGCTCACGCTTAGCCGAACCAAGGTCGGTTTGCTGATTCGGGCGGGCGTGCAAGACCGTGAAATGGTCGAGTCACTCGGTTATGCGATCAAGCGGCTTTTTGTGGGTGTGTTTGTGGCGGGCAGCGCTTTGGCGGGCTTGGGCGGCGTGATGTGGGGCATGTACCAGCAAAGCGTCACGCCGCAAATGGGCGCGCAGGTCAATGTGTTGATCTTCATCGTCATCATCATCGGCGGGCTGGGCTCCACTGGCGGCGCATTGATTGGGGCCTTGTTGGTGGGGCTGATGGCCAACTACACCGGCTTTTTGTTGCCCAAAGTGGCCCTTTTCTCCAACATCGCGCTGATGGCGGCGGTGTTGATGTGGCGGCCCCAAGGCCTGTACCCGGTGGCTAACCGATGATGCGTATCCTTTCTAACGACTTGCCGCGCAGCCGCTGGCTGGCGATACTTCTGATTGCTTTGGTGTTGGGCTTGGCATTTGCGCCCTTTGTGTTTCCTGGCGTCAAGGCGCTTAACGTGGCCGCCAAGGTGCTCGTCTTCGTGCTCTTGGTCGCCAGCTTTGACTTGCTGCTGGGCTACACCGGCATCGTGAGCTTTGCGCACACCTTGTTTTTTGGCATGGGTGCCTACGGCGTTGCCATAGCCAGCACCCAGCTTGGCCCCACTTGGTCAGCCATGGGCATTGGCTTGGTTTGCGCGATGCTGCTGTCGACGGTGGTGTCGCTGGCGGTGGGTTTGTTTTCGCTTCGGGTGAAGGCGATCTTCTTTGCCATGATCACCTTGGCAGTGGCCAGCGCGTTTCAAACCGGGGTGTCGCAGTTGTCTGAATTCACGGGCGGCGAAGACGGGCTGAGCTTCAAGCTGCCCGCGCTGCTGTCGCCGTCCACCCTGTTTGTCGACTCGCCCGTGTTGGGGGTCAGCATTGACGGTCGGCTCTTGACCTACTACTTGCTCTTCTTCGCGGTGGCTGCGCTATTTTTGGTGTTGCTGCGCATTGTGAACTCGCCTTTTGGCCGGGTGCTGCAAGCCATTCGCGAAAACGAGTTTCGGGCCGAGGCCATTGGCTACCGCGTGGTCGTGTACCGAACCCTGTCAAACGTGTTGTCGGCCGCTTTTGCAACCGTGGCGGGGGCGCTGCTCTCGATTTGGTTGCGCTACAGCGGGCCCGACACCTCGCTGTCGTTTGAGATCATGATGGACGTGCTGTTGATCGTGGTGATCGGCGGCATGGGCACGATGTATGGGGCCGTCATTGGCGCCGTGGTCTTCATGGTGGCGCAAAGTTACTTGCAAGACGGGCTGAAGCTGCTCAGTGACGCAGCCAGCCCCGTGCCGATGTTGTCGGCGCTTTTTTCGCCTGATCGCTGGTTGCTGTGGCTCGGTTTGCTGTTTGTTTTGGCGGTTTACTTCTTTCCAACGGGTGTGGTGGGGCGGCTGCGTGCGGCGGCTGCACCTCAAGGGGCCAAAGCATGAGTTTCAGCTCGAACTATGCGGTTTGCGCTGGGCGCGAAATTCACTTCACCGACTGGCCAAGCCTTGGGCCACAACTCGGTACCGTCATTGCGTGGCATGGCTTGGCTCGCACCGGGCGAGACATGGATGAACTGGCGCGGCACCTCAGCGGCCGAGGCTGGCGCGTGGTGTGCCCCGACACCATCGGACGCGGCTTGAGCCAGTGGAGCCCCGAGCCAATGACTGAGTATTGTTTGTCGTTTTACGCGCGCTTGGCACGCGAGCTGATCGAGCAGCTGGGCCTGGACGCGGTGCACTGGGTTGGCACCTCCATGGGCGGTGCGATTGGCATGGTTTGCGCAGCAGGGCTGGCCGAGCCCAGCCTCAAAGCGAGAATCAAACGATTGGTGTTGAACGACAACGCGCCTGAGCTTGCCGCAAGTGCCATAGAGCGCATCAAAGCGTATGCGAGTCAGCCGCCCAGCTTTGCCTCCATGCGCGAGTTAGAGGCGTTTTTTCGCCAAGCCTACGCGCCGTACGGCTACTTGAGCGACGCGCAGTGGCGACGGTTGACTGAATCCTCAACCCGGCGCTTGGCCAATGGTTGGGTCACGCCGCACTACGACCCAGCCGCCATGGGGCAGTTCACCCACCATGCAGACGACTACGCGCTGTGGCAGGCATACGACGCGATCGACATCCCGGTTTTGTGCCTTCGCGGACAGCACAGCGACTTGGTGCTGCCGTCTGCGGTGGCGCAAATGCGCACCCGAGGCCCTGGCAAAATGGGCGTGCTGGAGGTGATTGAAGTACCCGACTGCGGCCACGCACCCGCACTCAATGTGCCGGGCCAGCTGAAATGGGTGGCGGATTTTTTAGAAGCACGCTGAGTTCAGTCATCTTTTGATAGCATTGATGTCAATGAATACGGTGACCAAGTGCCGATTTGTCACTTAATTGCTGCCCAAACGCGCCCAACGGCCGCTCAGGCGGTCTGTAGTCGCCCGCTGGTAAGCTTGAGTGCATGACACCCGAGCAGTATGTTCAAGAGAAAGCGGCCGCATCTGGCAGCAGTTTTTACTACGCGTTTTTGTTTTTACCCAAAGATCGGCGCGCCGCGATCACCGCGTTTTATGCCTTTTGCCGCGAGGTAGACGACGTGGTTGATGAGACGACCGACCCCGGCGTTGCGGCTACCAAGCTGGCCTGGTGGCGCAGCCAAGTGGCTCAGGCGTTTGCTGGGCAGCCGACTCACCCAGTCATGAAAGCGCTGATGCCGCTGGCTGATGCCTACAAAATCGAGATGCGCCACTTGAACGCCATCATTGACGGCTGCGAGATGGATTTGCAACAGAGCCGCTACCTTGATTTTGCGGGTTTGCAGCGCTATTGCCATTTGGTCGCAGGCATGGTGGGCGAGGTTGCGGCGCGGATTTTTGGACAAACGACCGAGCAAACCACCGCGTATGCGCACACGCTGGGCTTGGCGTTTCAGCTCACCAACATCATCCGCGACGTTGGCGAAGACGCGGTGATGGGTCGCATTTACCTGCCGATTGACGAGTTGCAGCGCTTTGATGTGAAAGCCCACGAGGTGATCAAGCGCGTGCCGTCAGAGCGTTTTGATGCGCTGATGAAGTTCCAAACCGAGCGCGCGCTGGCCACGTACGACCAAGCCCTGGCGATGCTGCCTGCAGCAGATTTTCGGTCGCAAAAGCCGGGCTTGATGATGGCCAGCATTTACCGAACCTTGCTGCGCGAGATTCAAGCGGGTGGTTTCAACTCGGTGTTGACCCAACGCACCCGGCTCACGCCGCTGCGCAAGCTGTGGCTGGCCTGGAAGACTCAGGCTTTTGGCGTGGTGTCTTGAACGCTTTGGCGGGCAAAAGGGTCTGCGTCGTTGGCGCGGGCTGGGGCGGCTGCACTGCGGCGGTGTTGGCGGCTCGTCAAGGGGCACAAGTGACCTTGCTTGAAGCCTCGCGCCACTTGGGCGGGCGGGCACGGCGGGTTGACCACGGCGACGCGGTGCTCGACAACGGTCAACACATTTTGATCGGTGCTTATGCGGCGACCCGCGCTTTCATGGCGAGCTTGGGGTTGAACGAATCCGAGCTGTTTGTGCGCATTCCGATGCAAATGCGCAGACCCAATGGCGACGGTTTTGCCGTCAATGCGCGGTGGTCAAAATGGCCTCGCTTGGCAACGGGCTTGGCGGTTTTGAGTGCGAAGGGCTGGACACTGGCCGACAAGTTCAGCCTGGGCCGCGTCGCGGCGGGCTGGGAGCTCAAACAATTCACTTGCGCGGCTCACTTGAGTGTGAGCGAGGTTTGCGCGGGGCTCACGCCTCGGGTGATGCAAGATTTGATTGAGCCGCTGTGTGTGAGTGCGCTGAATACGCCCGCGTCAAAGGCCAGCGCAAGCGTGTTTTTGCGGGTGCTGCGCGACGCCATGTTTTTGGAGCCGGGCGGCTCGGACTTTTTACTGCCCAAAGCCGACTTGAGCGCCCTGCTACCGCTGCCCGCAAGTCAAGCCTTGGTGGCATTGCGCGGACAGGTTTGCCTTGGCCAGCGAGCCCTCGGCATTGAGCAAGTCGGCGCCCAGTGGCGGGTGATCGCCCAGTCGTCCGACGGCGGCGTCGCGCACGAAGCCGATGCGGTGATCGTCGCCGCCGCGCCCGCTGATGCCGCTCGCTTGATCAACCCGATCAATGCCGACTGGGCGGACACAGTGTCATCGCTCCAGCACGAGGCCATCACCAGCGTGTACGCCCGCGTGCCCAAGGCCACCGGCAACGTACTGGCCAGCCCCGTGTTGGCGCTGCAATCGTCAAGCAGCGAGCCCGCGCAATTCGTTTTTGATCGCGGGCAACTGGGCGGCACCAAAGGCCTGCTTGCATTTGTTGTCAGCGCCAGTGAGGGCGACGCACAGCACCTAGGTGATGCCTGCCTGCGCCAAGGTCGCGTGCATTTGGGCTTGGCTGAGCTGGCGCATGTGCAAACAATTGTTGAAAAGCGCGCGACGTTTGCCTGTACGCCCGGTCTCAAGCGCGCGCCAACGGGCATCGCGCCCGGCTTGGTCGCCGTGGGTGACCACCTTGACGGGCCCTACCCTGCGACGCTTGAGGGCACGGTGCGAAGCGCAGTGCAGGCGGTCGAACACCTCACGCGGCTGAGTTGATCAAGTCGTGGACGCACACGAACGGTGCGTTGGGTTTGGGGCTCGCAGCACTTTGTCGCACGATGCGGGTTGGCCCGGGCATGTTGAGTTGATCCATCAAGTCAAACAAAAAATCGCTTGATTGATCGCTGCCAACGTCTCGCAAAACCACCACCGCTGCATAGGTGCGCCGCGAGCTAAACCCCGCAACCACCTTGCAGGCCACCCAAAGTTGCACAACCTGGGGCAAACACAACAACTCGTGACGCAACTCACTGAGCTCAAACTCGCTCAAGTCATGGCGGGTGGTTTGGTCGCTGATGTCGCCCTCGCCAATTTCCTCAAGCGCACGCTCTTGGGTGACGCGCGCGCTTCTTAATTTCATGCGCCAGGTTTTTGCGTGAGAGGTCATCGACGCGGCCAAATCGACATTGACTTCAAGCAAGGTCGTGATCTGGTTGGCAGCCCACCACCGATGTGCCGCGCTGACCTCATACAACTTGCACAAGTGAACATAGCGTTCATGCGGGCTTAGCTCGGTGTGTCGCTTGGACAGCCCCATCAGCGCACGGGGGTGATCAACCGCCTTGGACAACGCGAGCTCAAAAAGAGCCCTGACGGGCAAGCTCGGCGCAATTCGCACCGTCAGTGCGCCCCACTCGACCAGCTCGTCGGCATTGGCTCGGGTCTTGAGCGCTGCCAACTCATCACAGCGCTCACGCGCTGCGTTAAAGCGCCGGTGCGCTTCGCGCCACGCAGCGGCGTACTCAACACGCCAAAGGCCATCAAACCTGTCAAGCCACACCTTGGGCTTATTGAATAGGCGAACCGCCGACTGCGCAGGCCAGTCTTTGACCTGAGGCACGCCCAAGCTGTCGGGCAACATGGCCTCAACTCGCTCGCGAAGGCTGGGGACGGGGTCGGTTTCACTGGGTTCATCGGCCCAGTGGGACTTGAGCGAAACCCGCGCAAACTCGGGGTCAACCGCCTGAACCAAGGCTGTCGCCATGGCTCGAAACGGCCCTGCGGGCTCGCTTTGGCCAATTGCCAACCGCCAATGTTCGGGCCAAAAAGCCATGCGCAACCAATCGCGCTTGATGCGCATCTCCATGAGTGCGCTGGCGGCCAGACCGGGCGTAATCAGCCCGGCCGCAACCGCGTCGGCCTCAAACGACTCAGCGCGGCGAATGGCAAAACCCTTGGCAAAAAATCGAGGCAAATACCACTTCAAGAACTGATTCAAACCCACTGCTGACAACCCCTTGGCTGCAAGCGCACGCTCGCACAAGCCCTGCCAAGCCAAGTGACAGCGGTGAATCCACGCCGAAAAACTGCCCGTGCCCCGCCGAAGGTGCGCGCATTCGTGAGCCAAAACCGTGAAGAACTGCGGCTTGTCCAGCGACATCATCAACGCCAGCCCAATGACCAGCACCTGGCGGCTTCGCCCAAATAAACCAAAGCGTCGTGTTTGGTGCAGGGTGACTTCAAAACCAGCATTGACCATCACTGCATCGATTGCCGGCCCGCCCGCGCGGCGGTGAATCCGCGTCAAGGCCTCAAAGAGTTGAGGCGCTTCAAGGTCGGTCACCACATGGCCGCGCACCCTGTCGCGTAACTGCTCGCGCGAGTTACTTCCACGCTCAATCAATATCCAGGCACCGTGCGCGAAGATCAGCAGGCCAACCAGCCCTGCGCCGACCCGAGGGATGCTGCCCAAGCGCATCGGCGTTCCCGTGGCGGCCACCCAAAAAAGGCCCAGCACGACGACCGCGAGAGCCAAACAAACGACGTGTCCCAACAGCGCAAAGCCCGCAAGCGCGCGCCTGAGCCCAGAGGGGTCATCTTGATGATCCTCCTGGCTCAATCGCGTCAACCGCAGGTACTCAGCTTGCTCCAACCACGGCCTCCCAGCCCAACTCAGGGTGAATTTGCGTTATTTCATCAATTCAATGTGCATCCAACAACTCGCACAACTCCGTCAAGTTCACGACGGTCGAGGGTGGCGTTGATTCGGCCGTCCACTCCGCCTCAACGCGGTTGATCCACACGGCCTGCATACCTGCACTCAGCGCGCCCAACACGTCAAGCGACAAATCATCCCCCACATGCAACACCGCGTGGTTGGGCAAACTGAGGGCTTTCGCCGCGGCGTCAAATGCGGCTCGATGCGGCTTACCCACACCCACACTTTTGGCGCTCACGGCCGCCTTGAAATGCGACTTGATGTCAATGCGGGCCAAGTCCGCATTGCCATTGGACAACGCAACCAGCGGGAATCGGCGACTCAGACGGGCCAATGCATCAATCGCGTCGCTGTAAAAGTCAACCTCGTGGCGGGCCGCAAAAAACACCTCAAACGCGGCATCGGCCATCAAAGGATCGTCACCGGCTCGATACATCGCCATGCGAATGGCCTCACGGCGCACGGCACTCAGGTCGTATTTGAGCTCGGGGCGGGCGGTCATCACGCGGTCGCGAATTTCGCGCATGGCGTTGGCGTTTGAGAACATCGCAGCCGTCATTGGCGCGTGGGCCGACATCCACGCAAGCAACTTGCGCTCGGCCCGCTCGATGGTGGGCCAAATGGGCCACAAGGTGTCATCTAAGTCGAGCGAAATGCCGCGAATCTTATGTTTGTCTATCATTTGGAGCTACCGGCCCGTTTGCGAGTACTTATTTGTGACCATTCGTATCAAGAGTGCGAAATATGTCACGAAAATCGACGAAAAACGCACCACACAATAATTAAGGATCCATCGTATGGCTTTTTCCAAAGAATTTCCCTTACCGCATGGGACTAACCCCAAAGTAGGCGTTCTATTGTGCAATTTGGGCACACCCGACGCACCCACCGCACCCGCACTGCGCCGGTTTTTAGGTGAGTTTTTGAGCGACCACCGCGTTGTCGAAATTCCCAAGCCGATTTGGTGGTTGATCTTGCACGGCATCATCTTGCGGGTGCGCCCGGCCAAATCAGCCGCGAAATACGCCAGCATCTGGATGAAAGAAGGCTCACCCCTGCGCGTTTGGACCGAGAAGCAGGCCAAGATCTTGCGCGGCAGCATGGGCGAGCGCGGGCACACCAACTTGAGCGTGCGCTACGCCATGCGCTACGGCACGCCGTCAATTGCGTCGGAGCTCGACGCACTCAAAAAAGACGGCTGCACCCGCATCTTGATTTTGCCCAGCTACCCGCAGTACAGCGCGACCACAACGGCCAGTGTCTTCGATGCCGTCTATGCATGGGCGCAAAAGACACGGCGCTTGCCCGAGTTGCGTTTCGTCAACAACTACCACGACACGCCCGCCTACATTGACGCGCTCGCCGACCGGGTTCGCCAGCATTTTCAAAGCCACGGTCGGCCCGAGCGCTTGGTGCTCAGTTTTCACGGCGTGCCCGAGCGCACCCTGACCCTAGGTGACCCGTACCACTGCGAGTGCTACAAAACCGCGAGACTCTTGCGGGAGCGCTTGGGGCTCGCACCCGAGATGGTTCAAGTGACGTTTCAGTCGCGCTTTGGCAAAGCCAAATGGCTGGAGCCCTACACCGAGCCCACCGTCATCAAGCTGGCCCAAAGCGGCATCAAACACATTGCGGTGATGTGCCCCGGCTTCGTGGTGGATTGCCTGGAGACCCTAGAAGAAATACAGATGGAAGTGGCTGAAGCGTTCAAACACGCGGGTGGTCAGCAGTTTGACTACATTCCATGCCTGAACGACAGCCCAGCCTGGATTCGCGGCTTGGGCGACATCACCACCCAACACTTGCAAGGCTGGCCAAGCCAAGAGCAGACCCCGCCGCAAGCTTTGGCGTTGCAATTGCAAACCGCGATCGCACTCGGCGCCAAATCCTAATCAAAATGGACTGACGCAAAACCGCCCCAGCTGCGTTGCAGCTCCTAGCCGTGCTATGCGCACTGTCGTCGTCGATGCGCCTTGTTGAGACAATTTTGCGTCAGTCCTATCAGATTGCTGGCTTGGCCGCGCTTGCCGCCGCCGCCGTGCGAGTGGGCCGGACTTCAATCCGTTCGGCTTTGACGATTTTCTGAGTGGCGGCTTGCACAACGATGGGCTCCGCCACCCGAATTTCAACGGCCCTTGAAGGCATTGCGCTGCTCACAAAAGCAAATGCGGCCACGTGCGCCAGTGCGATGGTTGCGATGACGGCGACTGCGGTTTTGTTGGATATCGACATGGTGGTGGGCCTTGAGGTGTGAGTGCTTGCGGTTTGAACTTCGGTGAAGTGATTCACCATGGACGCAAGTATCAAAAATCGGCCCGTTGGCCACAAGCACGATGCGACGAAGCACCGAAATCGCGGGCCTGACGGCGCGAAATGCGGTGCGAGAGGTGGTGCGAGAGGTGGTGCGAAGTGCGGTGCGAGAGGTGCTCACACCCAAACCCGCCAAACGGTCGTCAAAGCAGAGGTTTTTGACTAATTTTTAGTCAAATATGCCCTTGGTCACCGCATTCATTGGGTTTGTTGCTATCAATTTCAGCTATCCCACCCTACTTTGCCCAAGCATCCTTCAACCCCGTGATGCGCCCGAAAACAGGCAGCTCGCCCGGTACCGCAACAAAGTAGCCGTGGCGCTCAAACTGGAGCCTTGTGGGGTCGACGTCTGACGCGTTGGCGCACGAGCGCGCCAAACCGGGCTCAACCCAGCCGGTTTGGGTGCGTTTGGAGTCAGGGTTCAACTCGGTGAGGAAGTCCACATCGGCCGTGCCGGGCTGCTCTGGGCTGAACAGGTGGTCATAGAGGTGAAAGGTCGCTGCCACCGCGTCAGCCTGACTCAGCCACGTGATGACGCCTTTGGCTTTGAATTGCCCGCTGGTGGATGTGCCGCTTTTGCTCTCAGGAAAATACTCGGCTTGGACCTCGGTGACGCGACCTTGCTCGTCGGCGGTGAAGCCAGTGCAGCGCACCACAAAGCCGTACTTCAGGCGCACTTGACTGCCTGCAACAACTTGGCCGTCAGGCCCGGTATGCGGTGGGTACAAACGGTGATAGCCTTTTTCAGGGATGGCCTGAAAGTCACCTCGCTCAATCACAAGCTCCCGGCCAAACCCAAAATGGCGCACGCCTTGCTCGGGCTGTTGCGGGTGAACGGGTGCTTGGCAGTTTGCGACCTCACCCGGTGCGAAATTGGTGATGACGAGCTTGAGTGGGTCAAGCACAGCCATGGCGCGGGGCGACTGTGGGTCGAGGTCGTCGCGCAAAAACTGCTCAAGCACGTTGTACTCGACCCATGAATTGGACTTGCTGGCGCCGGTCGCATCCACAAAATTACGCAGACTCTTGGCAGTGAAGCCGCGTGCCCGCAGGCCCGCCAAGGTGGGCATGCGGGGGTCGTCCCAGCCAATCACGTGTCCGTCGTTGACCAATTGGCGCAAGTTGCGCTTGCTGGTGACGACGTGGGTCACGTTTAAGCGGCCAAATTCAATTTGGCGTGGCAGTGGGCGAATCAGCAAACCCAGATCGGCGAGTTTGCCCAGCAACCAGTCGTAAAACGGGCGCTGATCTTCAAACTCAATCGTGCAAATGCTGTGGGTGATGTTCTCCAGCGCGTCCTCAATTGGGTGCGCGTAGGTGTACATCGGGTAGATGCACCACTTGTCGCCAGTGTTGTGGTGGTGCGCGCGGCGAATGCGGTACAGCGCCGGGTCGCGCAGGTTGATGTTGGGCGAGCGCATGTCGATTTTGGCGCGCAAGACCATTGCACCATCGGCATGCTGGCCATCGCGCATTTCGCGAAACCGGCTCAGGTGCTCGGCAACGCTTCGCCCGCGAAATGGGCTGTCGGTGCCAGGACGGCCAAAATCGCCCCGATTGGCCCGCATGTCGGCAGCACTTTGTTCGTCAACATAGGCAAAACCCGCCTCGATGAGCGCCTCAGCCGCGCGGTACATGAAGTCAAAGTAGTTGCTGGCAAAAAAACGGTGGTTGGACTGCGCTGCGTCGCGGCCGATCCAATCAAAGCCCAACCAGCGCACGGTCTCGTCGATGGCGTCCACAAACGCCTGCTCTTCTTTCTCAGGATTGGTGTCGTCGTATCGCAAGTGACAGACACCGCCGAAATCTCGGGCTAGACCAAAGTTCAAACAAATGCTTTTGGCATGCCCAATGTGCAAATACCCGTTGGGCTCAGGCGGAAAGCGCGTACGCACTTTCGCGGGGTCGGCACCGCCCAGTGCATGGCTTGGGCCATCAGCCGGTTGACCCGACCACCTCCGAGTCGCATAGGCACCCGCTGCCAGGTCAGCCTCGATCGCTTGGCGTAAAAAATGATTGGGCTTGGTCGGGTCTGAGGTCAAACTTGCAGAGGCTTGGGCGGCAGCTGGGGCAGCGCTCTTGGTTTTAGGGGTAATCGGGGCGTTCATGCCTCGATTTTATGGACGCAAGCGGCCGCAAGCGCCCAATTTGACCAACCGAGCATCCAAAACCCGCATTTTTACGACATTTTGCCCCTTGGTCGCCGTGTTTATTCGCATGGATGCTACTCAAATGATAGTATTTCGATGAATACCTAACCAGTCACCCGCGCCAACCATGAACACCCAAACCCAGCCCACACCAAGCACGGGGCTCAAACACGGTTTTGATTGGGGATTGATCAAGTCGTTTTTGGCGGCGCTGGACAGCGGCAGTTTGCTGGGCGCATCGCGCCAACTGCGAATCAGCCAGCCGACCGTTGGGCGGCACATTGCCGAGTTGGAGTCGCAGCTCGGTGTGGTGCTGTTTGAGCGAACCGGGCGCGGCTTGGTGCCCAGTGCGGTGGCATTGAGCTTGGCTGAATCGGCTCGTCAAATGGAGTCGGCCGCGCAACAACTCGCACGCGACGTGACTGGCGCGCAAACCCAAACCGGCGGCACCGTGCGAATCAGTGCGAGCGTGCCGGTTGCCGTGCAGCTGATGCCAACGGTACTTGCCAACATGCGGGCCAGTCTGCCGCACATCCAAATTGAGCTGGTGGCAACCAACGAAGTCAGCAATTTGCTGCGGCGTGAGGCCGACATCGCGGTTCGCTTGGTGCGGCCCGATCAAGCGACGCTGATTGCCAAGAAAATTGGCGATGTTCGAATTGGCGCATTCGCAAACCGCGACTATTTGGCCCGCAAGCCGCCAATCAAGCAACTCACCGACATGCTGGGGCATGAGCTCATTGGCAGCGATACCGAAGGCGCGATTTTGCAAGGTTTTCACGCCATGGGCTACCCGGTGACGCCCCAGGCATTTGCCCTGCGAACCGACGACTTGATCGTGCAGTGGCGCGCCATTCAAGCCGGGTTGGGCATTGGGTTTGTTGCGCACTACATGGCCGCAACTGACGCCCGCGTGGTCGCGGTGTTGCCCGACCACATTCAAATTCCGCCCTTACCGATGTGGCTGGCGGTGCACCGAGAAATTCACGCCAACCCGCGCATCCGCTCGGTGTTCGACTTTTTGGGCGAGGCGCTGCCCAAGCTGATTTGACTGAGGCCACAATCCCTCACCCGTCAAAACCCAGTCCAAACGAGCCCTTTTTGTCAAATATTGAGGTATTTTGGCACTTGGTCACCGGATTCATTGGGTTTGTCGCTACACATTTAGGAGTAATCGTTTGGACATCACTTGGCTCATCAAGGCCGCGATCATGGGCATCGTGGAAGGCATTACCGAGTTTTTGCCGATTTCATCAACCGGTCACCTGATTTTGGCGGGCGCTTTGCTGGGCTTTGACGACGAGAAAGCCAAGGTCTTCGACATCGCCATTCAAACCGGCGCAATCTTCGCGGTCATTTTGGTCTATTGGCAAAAGATTCGAGCCACCTTGGTTGCGCTACCCACCGAGCGCCAAGCGCAGCGCCTAGCGACCAACATCGCCATTGGCTTTTTCCCAGCGGTGATTTTGGGTTTGGCATTCGGCAAGGCCATCAAAGCCAACCTGTTCACGCCAACCGTGGTGGCCACCACCTTCATTATTGGTGGCTTCATCATTTTGTGGGCTGAAAAGCGCGCGTCAACCGTGCGTGTTGCCGAAGTCGACAACATGAGTGCGATGGACGCGATCAAGGTCGGCTTGGTGCAATGCTTGGCGATGATTCCCGGCACCAGCCGAAGCGGGGCGACCATCATTGGCGGCATGCTGCTGGGCCTGAGCCGCAAGGCCGCAACCGACTTCAGTTTTTTCTTGGCCATTCCAACGCTGATTGGCGCGGGTGCCTACAGCCTGTACAAAGAGCGTGCCATCCTGAGCCTCGCCGACTTGCCCATGTTTGGCGTGGGCCTGCTGTTTTCGTTCCTCAGCGCATGGCTTTGCGTGCGCTGGTTGCTACGCTACATCTCCACCCACACATTCAACCCGTTTGCCTGGTACCGAATCGCGTTTGGCATCGTCGTGTTGGTTACAGCCCAAATGGGTTGGGTGAAATGGGCCGCTTGAAGGCGGTCGTTTGAGCTGATTTGGGTTGTCGTCAAGCTGCCGCTGGCCGATGCCTGTCTGCGGCGGCTATGACCGTGAGTGCCATCAGCAGGCACAGGCTGTATTCCACGCCGCCTACGCCGTGCTCACCCACAAACCACCCCAGTTTGGCGTGGATGATGACGATGCCCATGAAGCAGATGAAACCCAGGCCAGCGGCGCACAAACGCACACAGCGCCCCACGGCCATGCACAGCCCAGCGCCAATCTCCCACACGGTGATCATCCACACCAAAGCGACACCCTGCGGCCAGCCTCGGGTCTCCAAAAAACCACCAAAACCGGGAATTGAGCCGTTCACCACACGCACCGTGGCATGGGCCATGAAAAGCACCGCCACCCCCACCCGCAGCAACAGCAAGGCTTGGTTGAGCGTCAAAAACGGAAGACGCCGAAAAAATTTGGGGATTGGGTTGACCGTGGCCTTGAGCATGAGTGAATCCTGACAAAACCCCATTGCACCAAGCCTGCAAGGGTTGGCGCAAGCGCATTGTTTGATGGCTGAGGCCTCAAGTGCCGAGGGCATCGAATCGGCGGCGATCCGTGCACCACAATTCGAGCATGCCGCACCCTGCTCCTCCTTTAGCCGCCATTCGCGCGTTTGATGCCTGTGCGCGCCACATGAGCATGGCTCGTGCGGGGCAAGAACTGCACCTGAGTGCGGCAGCGGTCAGCCACCAAATCAAACTGCTTGAGCACTGGATGGGCTACGCCTTGTTCGAGCGACTCGCGCGCGGTGTTGTGCTCACCGATGCGGGGCGCGATTACGCCACCCGCATCCACGAGGTGTTTGACCGCTTGCTCAGCACCACGCACGAGTTGCGCGCCGGTGCTCGCAAGCCAGTCGTTCACGTCCGCGCCCAGCTGAGTTTGGCCAGCTTGTGGCTGCTGCCCAAGCTGGTGCAATTTGGCAAGGATTGCCCAGACATTGACCTGCGACTCACCGCAGACCGCATCGACGACATACCGGGCGAACACGGCGCGGATTTGTCAATTTATCCGCAGCGCAAAGATGTGCGCGGCTACCGCCAAGAGCCCTTGCTGGCCAGCCACTACGCCGCTTTCGCCGCGCCACAATGGGTGGCGACGCACGACATCCAGACCCCCGCTGATGTGCTGACCTTGCCCATGCTGCACACCCGCGTGATTGATCGCAGCTTTCGCTTCCCCAGCTGGGAAGACTGGCTGGTCGCCGCAAAACTGCCGCAGACTGAGCCCGTCGCGGGGCTACAAACCAGCTTGTTTCACCTCACCCAAGCAGCCTGCGAGCAAAGCGCGGGCGCGGCTTTGCTGTTGGCGGCATATTGCAAACACGCGCTCGCCCAAGGCGTGTTGGTGCAGTTGCCAGGCCCCGAAATCACGAACCCCTACCCATTTCACTTGCTCAGCAAAAACACCCCTTCAAGCGCTGCCGCGCAAGTGCGCGAGTGGTTACTGAGCCAGGGAGATCACTAAACCCCCAAATGCTGGGTCAGTACAGCGGGTTGAGCCAGCAGCTCGGTTGAGCTGCCTTCAAATACAAACTGGCCTTTGACCAAAATCAAGTTCCGGGTGGTGATTTGGGTGACTTGCGCGTAGTTTTTGTCGACGATGATGCTGCTGATGCCACTGTCGCGCACCGCCGTGCAAATGCGCCAAATGTCTTTGGCAATCAGCGGTGCCAAGCCTTCGGTCGCCTCGTCCAAGATCAACAACTCGGGGTTGGTCATGAGCGCGCGGCCGATGGTGAGCATTTGTTGCTCACCCCCGCTCAAAAGCTGCCCACCATGCCCAAGCCGCTCTTTGAGGCGCGGAAAAGTCTCCAGCACCCGCTCAAACGTCCAATCGCGCTGACCACGCAGACCCGCTCTCGCAGCCATGACCAGATTTTCTTTGACTGACAAATTGCCAAAAATACCCCGCCCCTCGGGCACATAAGCAATGCCTTGGCGCGCGATTTGGTGCGTCGCAGCGCCTGTCATGTTGGCGTTGTGAATCTCGATTTGGCCGCTGCGCAGGGGCACCAAACTCAGCAGGGTTTTGAGCAAAGTGCTCTTGCCCATGCCGTTTCGACCCATGAGCCCGATGGTCTCGCCGACTTTGACTTCAAAGTTCAAATCACGAAGGATGTGGCTTTGACCATAAAACGTGTTGATGCCCGTTGCCCGAATGATGCTGCTCATCAATGCGACTCCCCCAAATACGCCGCCTGAACACTGGCGTTGGCGCGAACGGCGCTTGGGGTGTCGCTCGCAATGGTTTGGCCGTTGACCATCACGGTCAAATGGTCAGCCAGTGCAAAAACGGCATCCATGTCGTGCTCGACCAAGAGCATGGCATGGTCTTTTTTGAGCGACAGCAACAAATCGACAACGACCTGGGCCTCAGCGCTGCCCATGCCCGCGAGGGGTTCATCCAGCAGCAGCACTTGGGGGCCTGTCGCCAAACACATGCCAATTTCAACTTGGCGTTGCTCGCCGTGCGACAACTCACCGGCTACCGTGTCGCGCCGCGCCTCCAATCCGCACAGCGCTAAAACCCGGTCGACCTCGCGTGCAACTGCTGGCGATTTTGCAGCCGAGGTCAGCCAACGCCAGCGCTGTGGGTGGCGCGACTGCGCGGCCAAGCGCAGGTTCTCGTGCACGGTAAACGGCAAAAAGACGTTGGTTTTTTGGTAGCTTCGCCCCAAACCGGCTTGCGAAATGTGCTCAGGCGAACGGGCAGTGATGTCTTGGCCCAGCAAAGTGACACTGCCGCTGGTGGGTGGTAAGTCGCCACTGATTAAGTTGGTGAGCGTTGACTTACCCGCGCCGTTGGGGCCAATGACTGCGTGAATCTTGCCGCGCCAAAGCGACAGCGACACACCATCGACCGCGGCCAATCCGCCAAAGCGCTTGACCAAGCCTTGAGCTGACAAAAGCACCTCACTCATGACTTATTGCGTCGCAAAGTCAATAGGCCGAGCAAGCCCCGAGGTGCAAACAGCACCACCGCAACGATGAAGCCACCCATGAGGAGCTGCCAGTGCTTGGTCAAGTCTTTGAACACATGAAGAACGATCTCAAACGCAAACGCACCCAAAATCGCACCAGCAAAGTTGCCCATACCGCCCAAAATCACCATCACCACCGTGTGGGCGCTCATGTGAAAGCCCATCAGCTCGGGGTTCACATAACCGGTCTGAGCGCCCCACAAGTAGCCCGCTAACCCGGCGATTGACCCGGCCAACGTGAACGCGGTCAGCTTATAGCCAAAGGTGCCAAACCCCATGGCGCGCATGCGGTGCTCGTTCACACGGATGCCCGAAAGCGCGCGCCCAAATGGGCTAGCCAGCAAACGGCGCAAAAACACGTAGGTGCCCAGCATGGCGAGCAAACCCAAAAAGTACAAGGCGCGTTTGTTGTCAAGGTCAACGCCACCCCACGCGCCCACCGACGTGCTGGGTTTGAAGTTGATGTAAATGCCGTCTGACCCGCCCAAGACTTTGTTATCGAAAAACAAAAAGTACACCATTTGGGCGAAGGCCAAAGTCACCATGATGAAGTAAATACCGTGGGTGCGGACGACAAAAAAGCCGATCACAAAAGCCGCTGCACCAGCGCCAAGCATCGCCAATGGCAAGCTCCACCACAAACTCACGCCCGCGTCAGCCGGGGTGAGAAATGCCAGCGCGTAGCCTGCCAGCCCAAAATACGCCGCATGGCCCAACGACACCAAACCCGTGACGCCTTGAAGCAAATCCAAGCTCATCGCAAATATCGCCAAAATCATCATGCGCGTGACCATTTGCACATAAAAGTCGCCGCCAACAAATGGGAAAACGACCAAGGCACACAAACACAGTCCAAGCAAAATTTGCACGCTTTTGGGCAGCGTCTCGATGTTGTTGCTGCTTGCACTCATGACTTGAACAAGCCTTCGGGCCGAATCAGCAACACGGCGGCCATGAGCATGTAGACCAACATGCCCGCAACCTGCGGCAGCAAAACCTTGCCAAAGGTGTCCACCAGACCAACCAAAATCGCGGCAACCAAGGCACCCCGCACCGAGCCAATGCCGCCGATGGTGACGACCACAAAACACATGATCAACACGCTGGAACCCATGCCAGGGTAGACAGAAGCGATGGGTGCAGCAACCGTGCCTGCGACCGTAGCCAAGGCCACACCGATTGCAAAAACAACCCCGTGGACCAAGTGGGTGTTGATGCCCAAGGCTTGCGCCATGTCGTGATTGAAAGCGCCCGCGCGAATTTTCATGCCCAAGCGGGTTTTGGAGATGAGCAAGTAAAGCCCCAAGGCCAGGGCAATGCAGATGCCCGACATGAACAGCCGATAAACGGGGTACGACAGCGTGTCGGTCAATGGAATCGACCAATCCAACGCCGCAGGAATGGCCACGCCGTGAACCTCGTCACCCCAAGCGATTGAGCGCAGCTCTTCAAAGATGTAGATCAAGCCAAACGTGAGCAACACTTGATCGAGGTGGCTGCGCTTGTAAAAATGGCGAAACAAAGCCCACTCAAGCAGCCAGCCAAACCCAAACGCGAGCACGATGGCACCGGCAATGGCCAGCGCCAAACTGCCAAACAAAGGCGCCAGCGAATACGCCAAGTACGCCCCGAGCATGTAGAAGCTGCCATGGGCAAGGTTGACCACGCCCATGATGCCAAATATCAGCGTCAAACCAGCGGCGAGCATGAACAACAGCAAACCATATTGGACGCTGTTGAGCAGTTGAATCAAGAAAGTAGAAAAGTCCATGCAAAAAACAGCCGCCACGCTCGGGCGCAGCGACTGCCTATCGGCTCAGCATCAGCCTAGCTTGCAGCCGGTGCCTGGGTCTTCGAGCTGCTTCACAGCAACGCCCAAGACCTTGTTTTCTTTGTTCTCAACTTGGCGCAAGTAAATGTCTTGGATCGGGTTGTGCGCCTTGCTCATGCGCCACTTGCCACGCGGGCTGTCGATCGTGGCGGTTTCCATCGCCTTGTAGAGTGCGGCCTTGTTGCCAATGTCGCCCTTGACTGCATTCATGCCAGCAATCAATAACAAGCCCGAGTCATAACCTTGCACGGTGTAGACGTCAGGCTGAAGTCGGTAGGTCTTGGCGTACTCCAAGCGAAACGCCTTGTTGCGCGGCGTATCGAGCGAGTCGCTGTAGTGCAAGGTGGTGATGATGCCGTCGGCAGCAGGCCCAGCAGCCTCCAACACGCCTTCGGTCAAAAAGCCCGAGCCATAGAGCGGGATCTTTCCTTTGAGCCCGGCAGCGGCGTAGTCGCGAATGAATTTGGCCGCACCACCGCCTGCAAAGAAGCAAGCGACTGCATCGGGCTTGAGCGCGGCAATCTCGGTGAGCAAGGCCTGAAATTCCACATTGGGAAACGGCAAGCCAAACTCTTTGACGATGGTGCCGCCGGCCTTGGTGTAGCTTTCTTTGAAGCCCTCAAACGCTTCGTCACCAGCGGCGTATTTCCAGGTGATCCAAACCGTCTTTTTGTGACCCCGGTCGACCATGGCTTTGCCAAGCGCCAAGGTGGGTTGCGCGTTGGAGAAGCTCGTGCGAAACACGTTGGGCGCACACAGAGCGCGAGTTGCGGCATGAACGCCCGCGTTGGGGATGATGTTGAGCACGCCGCTTTCTCGGGCGATTTTATGAATGCCCATTTGCACGCCCGAATGCACCGTGCCCAATAGCACATCGACTTTGTCGCGCTGCACCAATTTGCTTGCGTTTTCGACACCCTTTGATGGATCGGATTCGTCGTCAACCTTGAAATACTCCACCTCGCGACCACCAAGCTTGCCGCCTTGCTGCGCAATCGCCATGCGAAACGCATTGTCGATGCCGATGCCAAGTTGAGCAAAGGTGCCCGTGTAAGGCAGCATCAAGCCGACTCGCAATTTGCTGCCTTGGGCACGGGCGATTTCGGGCAACAGCATGGCAGACGAGGCTGCGCCAATTAAAGCGGCGCTTCGGCTCAGAACAATTCGGCGCGTGGTCATGTGGACTCCTGATGAAAAAAAGCACGATACAAACAACCGATCATCCTAGCAGGCGTGCCGCGCTTGCCCATTGGGGAATTGCCCAGTTCAGGGTGCGAATTCGGTGCGCGAAGTGTTTGCATTGGCGCGGCTGCTGAGACAATCGCGACATGAGAAAAAACACCCGCCGCTCCAACAACCGTGGTTTTGTTGCTGACGCAAGCCAATTCAAAACCTTGCAAGTCGAGTCGGTCGACTTGGAAGGCCAAGGCGTTGCCCGAAACGCTGACGGCAAGGTCGTGTTCATTGAGGGTGCCATTTTGGGCGAGCGGGTGATCGTGCAACCCACGGGCGGCAAAAGCAGCTGGGAAACCGCGCATCTCATCGAGGTGCTGCGCGAGTCACCCGCGCGGGTGCGGCCCAAGTGCCCATCATTTGGGCTGCACCACGGCGCATGCGGCGGCTGCAAGCTCCAACACATCGAAGCCAGCGCGCAAGTCGCCATCAAGGCCAGGACGTTGGAAGACAACCTTTGGCACATCGGCAAAGTTAGGCCCGATGTCGTGCTGCGACCAATCCAAGGCCCTGATTGGGGCTACCGGTATCGGGGTCGGTTGTCAGTCAAGTCAGTCAAAAACAGAGGCGTTTTGGTCGGATTTCACGAGCGCAAGAGTGGCTATGTGGCCGACATGCCGACTTGCGCCGTGCTGCCGCCACACGTGAGCGCGCTCTTGGTGCCGCTGCGCGAGCTGATTGGGCAAATGAGTCAACCCGATCGTTTGCCGCAGATCGAGCTGGCCATTGGCGACCACGTCACCGCCCTGGTTTTGCGCCACATGGAAGACCTAACCGAGGCTGACTTGGGCTTGTTGCGAGCCTTTGCCGCAACGCACTCAAGTGCGTCCACCATTCAGTGGTGGTTGCAATCCAAGGGGCCAGATACGGTCAAACTGCTTGACGAGGGCGGCCCACAGCTTGCCTACACACTGAGCGAATTTGGCATCAACATGCCGTTTAAGCCAACTGACTTCACCCAAGTCAATCACGCGGTGAACGACGTGTTGGTGGGCCGGGCACTTCGCTTGCTTGAGGTTCAAGCAAACGAGCGCGTCATCGACTGGTTTTGTGGTTTAGGCAACTTCACCCTGCCCCTTGCCACGCAGGCGGCACAGGTGCTTGGCATCGAAGGCAGCGCAAGCCTCGTCGCACGTGCCCAGAGCAATTCCGAAGCGTTTTTAATGAGAAATGGCCCATTGGTCACCGAATCCATTGGGTCTGTTGCTATAAAAAACAAAGCGATTGGTTTCGTAACCCGCAACCTATTTGAGATGACGGTTGAGCAGCTCGCGCTCGATGGCGTGGCCCAAAAGTGGCTCATCGACCCGCCGCGTGAAGGCGCGGTCGCCTTGATCAAGGCGTTGGCCGATTGGCACCAAGCCCAGCTGCCTCTTGAAGAACAGATCCCATTGGCACTGGGCGAATCACCCAGAGAAGCGCTGAGCGAGACGGCAAAAAACTGGCAACCGCCCAAGCGAATCGTCTATGTCAGCTGCAACCCGTCGACACTGGCACGAGACGCAGGTTTGCTCGTTCATGGCGCTGGATATCGATGCACCGCCGCCGGCGCGATCAACATGTTCCCCCACACCGCACACGTGGAAAGCATCGCGGTGTTTGAGCGAATCGCATAGAACTACAGCACCGACAGTCGTCTCAATGCGGCCGATCAACCCGCCACCACACACCGTCGAGCGTTTGAAAACAGGCCCCGCGCCCACTGCGGCTCATGCGCTCGATGGTTGTGGGCAGGGGTTCGGTGGCGGCCAGTTCTTTGAGGTGCATGTCGTGGTCCCAGCGCAGCAAATAAACTAGTTTGCGTTGCATGTCAGGCACCAAAATCAGGGCGCGAGACTGAATTGGACCTGGCGAGCCGAACGGCCTGCCAGACGCAGCCGCGCTGTGCTCCGGTGGCAGCACCACGCTCAATCGCAACTCTTTGGCACCCATGCGGTGGTTCGAGATGTCCATTTGGGTGGCAAACGGCACCAAATTAGGCGGCGCATAGTGGTACAAAATCAACGAACCGGCTACGTGCGGGGTGATGACAGCGCTTAAGTCCAAGCGCCCGTCACCGTCAAAATCGCCAACCCCTGCAGGGTTCAGCCAGCGAAACGGCAACCCTGTCGCGGGGCTGCGTGCCAACTCGACCAGCGCGCGGCCGTCTGCCCGAACGCCGTAAACCACCATGGATGAGCCACGCAGCAACTGCGCCTCAATGACGATGATCTCGTCGCGGCCATCGCCGTCTAGATCAACCAGCCTCGGCTCCAAGTCCTCAAACACCCGGTCGAGCGGCAATGTGACCTGCAATTGCCGCCCACCGCTTGCCTTGTTCAACTTGGCGACGAGCGCCCCTGCGTGCTCAATCGACCCCATCGACTTGTGTGGGTAGCGGTTAGTTGGCGCAGCAAACCAAGCGGTGGCGATGTCTTTGGTGCCGAGTGCAACCGTGCTGCCGGATAAGGCAACGGGGTTTGGGGTGTTTTTTGACGAGTCGCGGACAGATTCGGTGTCAGCGCACACCTGTGCCCACTGCGCCGTGTGAATGCGCTCGACAGGCAGGCTCGACATGGCCCAGGCAGCTTGACCCAACGAGGCCAGTGCGAGGCACGCGCCGATCGATCTTGCCAATCGCACCAAATGGCTATTCGTGGGTTTCATCGCCAATGGTCGCTGCGCTAGCGACCCAGCTTACACGCCGCGCTTGCGGATCATCGCCCAACCGTTCATGGTCATAGCGACCTCATCGCGTTGGTTGAGCACAGTCCAATCAGAATGCACCAAGCCCACATCGGGGCGGCTGCTCATGGTGCGCGCAGCAAGCACAGTCAACCGAACCCGAATCGTGTCGCCAACCATGACCGGCTGTAACCACTTGAGGCCCTCCAAGCCGGGCGAGCCCAGCGAGGCGGTATCCAAATTCCAGCCCTCGCACATCAAGCGCATGGTCACGCTGGCGGTGTGCCAACCACTGGCGCACAAGCCCCCAAAAAGAGAAGTTTTGGCGGATTCAGCATCCAAATGAAAATATTGCGGGTCAAATTGCCGAGCAAAACTGATGATTTCAGCCTCGGAGAACGTGTAACCCTGCCCAGTCGCATGGCTGTCGCGCACGCTGCCAACACCGTAGTCTTCCCAAAACAGGCTCGGGGCCAATTGCCTGGCCATTGACGCGCCGATATCTGCTATTTCCATGTTCACTCCCGCTCATCATTGACCAACATTGTGACCAAAAAAAACGGGAACCGCAGTTCCCGTTTTGGTCA
>JANOPN010000149.1:0-6759 GCA_031421855.1 Comamonadaceae bacterium | reverse complement strand
CCTTGTGCCGTCGTCTCGTCAAGCTCCATGAATCCCGCCGGTAGCGTCCACTTGCCCCAGCGTGGCTCGATGTTTCTCTTGCATAACAACACCCGGTGTTCCCCATCATCACCCGTCACCCCGCAAATCGTCCCAACCACGTTCAACGGGTTCTCGTAATGAACCAGCATGCACTTCGAACATACCGCTCGGCTTTTCGTGTCCCCATCGTCTGGTACGCGGTACTCCACCAGCCCGCCACAGGCCTTGCAGTGCTTTATCTTCGTTCGGTTCAATTGAGCGGTCCTTGCTGCGACATCTGACTATTAAATGACAATCGCGCACTTGCTGGCGGGCCGATCTGACACAACCCATGAGCGCTTGTCAAGCTTTGCTGGGCATCCCAGGCTTGGCGGGCTTCGCGGCCGAAGGGGCTTTGGTGTGCTTCTCGATCAGGCCTCGGGCGCTCTCGATCAACTTGCGACCGTCAAACCCTCGTTTGTCCATATCCTGAATCCACTCGACCTCGACTGCGCGCGATTTGCGACGAAATTCTTGTGCCTCAGCAACACCAATGGTGTGAATGCTGTTGCCGCGATCTTCTGCTGCTTTTCGCCCGAGCGGGTCGTTGCCAGACTGTGTTTTACCCAGCCAAGCGCTCGTGTCGGCGCCGCTGTTTTTATCAATCACCAGACGCAGCTCTGCCGGGAGTGATTCGTACTTCTTTTGATTCATACCCATGACAAACGTCGTCGTATAGAGCGCGCCACCGGCAACATCAAACTGGCTGTGAAACTTGGTCAACTCGTGGACTTTGACCGATGGCACCACTTCCCACGGAATGACGCAACCATCAATCACGCCCTTGCCCAGCGCATCAGGTATCTGCGGCAAGGGCATGCCTACTGGGGTCGCGCCGATCAATCCCAACATTTTCGTCACCTGACGTGTTGGGCCGCGTACTTTCATTCCTTTGAGATCTTCTGGGCTTTTGATGAGCCTGTCTTTGGTGTGAAAAACGCCGGGGCCATGAACTTGCAGGGCGACAAGTTTGATGTCTTTGAACTCGTCTTTCGCAACCGTTTGAACATACTCCCAATATGCGCGTGAAGTCGCCTCAGCGTTGGTCATCATGAACGGCAACTCAAACACTTCGATCCGGGGGAATCGACCCGCTGTGTTGCCGGGCAGGGTCCAACTGACATCGACGACGCCATCTCGAGCCTGGTCATACAACTGCGCTGGCGTGCCGCCGAGTTGCATGGCGGGGTAGCCTTCAAATTTGATCTTTCCACCCGAATCTTTTTCGACCTGCGCCATCCAAGCCTTGTGCATGGTCAGCCACACGTTCGACGCCGGTGACATGAAGGTGTGAAACTTGAGCGTGATCGGGCTTTGCGCAAATGCACCAAGCACGGGCGCCGAAAGCGCAGCGACAGCAGATGATTGAATGAGGGTGCGGCGTTTCATGGCTGGGGTATCCGATAAAAATGAACTTGTTGATTGAACGATGTTTTGCGTGAACGGTTGTGCTCGCAAACCCGATTGAGCCGCGAGCGTGATTGCGCGCTTACTTCATGAATTGCAGCACCCAAAGTGAAATCATCGGGAACATCAGCAACAGTGCGGTTCGTATGGTGTCGCTGATTAAGAACGGCATCACACCTTTGTAGCTCTCGGCGATGGGTATGTTGTGGCCTTGCGCGTTGGCCATGCCGTTCACCACGTAAACATTGAGACCCACCGGTGGTGCCAACATGCCAAACCCAACGGTCATCAACACCATGATGCCGAACCAGATGGCGGTGTACTCTTTGCTCATGCCGAAATCCAGGCTCATGATGAGTGGAAAAAAAATCGGAACGGTGAGCAAGATCATCGACAACTCGTCCATTACCGCGCCCAACACCACATACAAGAGCAAGATGCAAGCGACGACCCAATATGGCGACATGCCCCAACCACCAACAACCGTTGCCAGCTGGTTGGGAACCTGAGTGAGTGCCAGCGAAGAGTTCATCAAGTCTGCGCCCAAGAAAATCATGAAGATCATGGCTGAGCTCTCCGCTGTGGCGTAAAAACACTGCTTAAATTTTGCAACTGTCATTTCGCGCTTGGCGATCGCAGCAACAAACGTGGCGAATGTGCCGATGGCTGCACCCTCCGTTGGTGTGAACCAGCCGCCGTAAATGCCGACAAAAACCAATAAAAAGATCCCCAGCATCGGCAGCACACCGATCACCGCATCAAGCGTCATTCGCTGAGCGTTCACGGTCGACGCATCAACGTCTGGCGCGTGACCCGGCGACAAGCGAACGTATGCGGCAATCGCGATCATGTAGCCGAGCATCGCGATGATCCCTGGGATCATTGCGGCTGCGAAGAGTTTGGCGATGTTCTGCTCGGTGAGGATCGCATAAATGACCAAGGGCACAGATGGCGGAATCAAAATCCCCAATGTGCCGCCGGCCGACAACGTGCCTGTCGACAATCGCCCCGAATAGCCATGACGCCTCATCTCCGGCAGGGCGACGCTGGTGATCGTGGCAGCTGTCGCAACCGACGACCCGCAAATGGCGCCAAAAGCTGCGCTGGCCATGACTGCAGCCATGGCTAACCCGCCCTTGAACCGCGACATGACCGCACTTGCGAACTGAAACAACGCCTTGCTGATGCCGCCTTGGGTGGCAAACTGCCCCATCAAAATGAACAACGGAATGACCGACAGGTCGTAGCTGGCAAACCGCGCATAGGCTTGGGTATTGAGAAACGACGCAAGCGGTGGCCACCCGGCTTGCAACACGTAGCCCAATGCGCCTGCTGCGGCCATGCTCACGGCGATCGGCACGCGAATCGCCATCAAAGCCAGCATGGTGCCGAATATCAGCCCGGTGATCTGAATTGCGCTCATGTCGCATCCTCGGCTGTCGCACCGAGGCGGTCAAAGCCCGACATCGCTTGAACCAGGGCGATGAAGGCGACCAACACCAGCGGTGGCACGATGAACGCGTAAGTGATCCACTCAGGAAACCCCATCATTTGCGACTCAGACTGAGTAGTCCACGCGTTGAGCGCGCCCAAGCTGCTGCGCCACGCCATCACGCCCATGAACATCGCCATTAACAGTGCGCCCAAGCGGTCGAGCCCATTGTTGACCGCGAGCGATGCTTTTTGGGTGAAGAAATCAACAATGATGTTGCCGCGCTTGACTTGGCACCATGGCAAAAAAAGCGCCACTGCTGCCCCGGCAGCGACTCCGACCAATTCAAAATCGCCGACGATGGCCTTGCCCAACAAATCGCGCCCCAATACGCTCGCGCAGGTCAACACCGTGATTGCAGTGAGCAACATGCCGGCCAAAATCGCGCAGGCTTTGGCAAGCCAGGTCAATAACTTGAACATTCAGATCCTCGGTTGTTCTATCTAAGTGGCCAAGCCAACATAGTTTTCTGCCATCACGGTTGACGCTGCGCGGGAGTTTACGAGATAGTCCAGCTCGGCTTGTTGGACCTTGAATCCAAAACCCTCAGCGTCTGGAAATCGGTGCATCAACGACGTGAACCACCAACTGAATCGAACTGCCTTCCATACCCGGCTCAACGCCTTGGTGCTGTAATCATCGAGTCCGGCGTTTGAGCGCTCACCGTAATGTTCGATCAAGGCTGAACTGAGAAAGCGCACATCGCTGGCGGCCAAGTTCAGGCCCTTGGCACCCGTCGGCGGCACGATGTGCGCTGCGTCACCAGCCAAGAACAGTCGACCAAAACGCATAGGCTCAGCAACGAAACTGCGAAGCGGTGCAATGCTCATCTCTAGCCGCGGGCCAGTCGTCACGGCATCGGCGGCTTGAGCCGGCAGCCGTCGGCGTAGCTCGTCCCAAAACATGTCATCGCTCCACCTAGCCACGTCGTCAGTCAGCTCGCATTGCACGTAATAGCGGCTTCGGGTGGCGCTGCGCATCGAGCAAAGCGCGAAACCGCGGCTGTGGTTGGCATAAATCAACTCGTGAGCCACCGGCGGAACATCGGCCAAAATCCCCAGCCAGCCAAACGGGTAAACACGCTCAAATGTTTGAATCGCGCCGCTTGGCACCGCCGCGCGGCTCGCCCCGTGGTAGCCATCGCAGCCAGCGATGAAGTCACAGGCGATGGTGTGGCGAACGCCGCCTTGGGTAAAAGACACCATCGGCGCAAAGCCCGAGAAGTCGCGCAACGCCACGTCGCTGCATTCATAGTGAGTCGGGCGGTTGCTGGCCACTCGCGCTGCCATCAAATCTTTGGTCACTTCGGTTTGACCATACACCGTGACTCGCTTGCCGCCAGTCAGCCCGGTCAGGTCGATGCGTTCCCGCCGCCCGTCAAACGCCAATTCAAAACCGCTGTGAATCTGCCCTTCAATCAGCATGCGCTCACCGACGCCCGCGTCAGTTAACAAATCCGTCGTGCCTTGCTCAAGCACGCCAGCCCTGATTCGCTGCCCTACGCGCTCAGCCGTTTGGCGCTCGATGATGATGTTGTCGATGCCTGCTTTGCTCAGCAGCGCGCCCAAAAGCAGGCCTGACGGGCCCGCGCCAACGATGGCGACTTGGGTGCGATGGGTGGTGGGCGTGAAATTGCTGTTGCTCATGGGTAGCGCAGCGTAGGCATGTGTTGCACGGCTGGATCAATTCCGCAACGAGTTTGGTGCGTTTATCGGCTAGGTTGTGCGATCATCGCGCAATTGCGTCAACCACCCAACAGCCATGGTCGTGTCATCTGCCCAATCACCCAAGCCGCTGCGGCCGCAAGATCGAATCGAAAGCACCGAGAAAAGCTTGCGCGTCTTGGAAGCGTTCAGCACCGAGCGACAGGGGCTCAATGCAACCATGGCGGCCGAACGCGCTGGTTTGAGCCGGGCGGCAGCCCGCCGCCACCTGCTGACTTTGGCGGAGTTGGGTTACCTAGAAGAAAGTGACGGGCACTATTGGCTCGCTCCCAAGGTCCTGCGGCTTGCTAGCAGCTACCTGGCCAGCGCGTGGCTGCCTCGGCTGCTGCAGCCCAGCCTAAACCGGCTCGGCGCGCAGACCCGGTTGGTTTGCAGCGTGGCAATTGCTGACGTTGACGGCGTGGTGATCATTGCGCGCTCCAACCTAGCGGCATCTGACAAAGCCACTGCCGCCGCCCACGGGCTGCACCTCGGCAACCGCGCTGCGCTGCACACCACATCGACGGGACGAATCTTTCTTGCCCAAAAAACCAGCGCCGAGCTGGGTGATTGGCTGGCCCAGTACGGCCGCAATTTGGGACGCTTAACCGCGCAAACGTTGACAAAACCCGATGAATTGCGAGCCGCAGTCAAGCAAGCAAGTCGCCAAGACTGGGCCTATGTTGCACAGGAAAACGAACTGGGCGTTCACGCAGTCGCCGTGCCCCTGCGCGACACAAACGGCCACTGCGTCGCCGCTATGAATGCGGTAGCCAGTGTCGAGTTGGTCGCCCGCGCCTCCCTGGAGCGTCAAGTTTTGCCACTATTGCAAGCAGAAGCACAAAGCCTTCGCGCCTTGTTGCGTGTTTGACGTTGCGTACGAGCGCTGGAGCCCCGCCTACGCGACGATGACAGCCAAAGGGTGAGCTGCGCCGCGCAATTGATCAAGAGCGGCGCAGAAAACGAGGGGTCAATAACCCATTGACCTGCAATATACTCCTAATTAAATAGCAACGAAGTCAATAGATCCGGTGACCAGAGGCCGATTTGTCATCAAATTTCGCTTGGATAGCCGTTTTGAGATGCTTGGATGTTGCACGCCAATCCATGCATTCGCAAGCACGGCCTAGCCCGCGCATCATGTGCTTGGCTGTCATCCTCGCGCGGGATACGCTTGAATGTCTGCCGCGGCAGGAATGGCGCGTGGGTTCTGGCTTACTCGCAGCCGCGGTGAAGCAAGCGGTGCATCGCCTGGGTTTTTGTTGTGCACCCACAGGCCCAATTCGCCCACAAAATAAGTGTGCGTGTTGGCCACCTCAAAGTTATACACCGTGCGGCGCATCGGCAAGTGGCCGCCCGAGAGCTTGACAAGCGACATGGGGCTGTCAACGTCGTAGCCGGTGTAGTCGTAGTTTGCGTCTTCGGCTTCACCTAAGACGATGTACGGGCCTTGCACTTTTTCAGCGCCTTTTTCGCTGAAGCGGATCCGCCTGGCCATGCAGTTTTCTAGCCACGGCCCCTCAGCGCCATCAAATAATGCGCCCTCATCTGGCGAATGGCCTTGGAGGATGCGTTTGGGGTTGTAGATCGCTGCTGGGGAGCCGTTAGACAGGATTGCGTGTGCGTCTACCAGGCCCAATCGTGTTTTCAACCCAAATGAGGTGTGCTCCGGACACCGCAAAGTACTCAGACTTTTCAGCGAACGGCAGCGGGTTGCGTGTTCTCGGGTCCAACTCGTGCATCGGGACGAAATACAACTCTCGGTTGTCATAGCTAAACGTCCGCGTCACCGGTTGATAACTTTGCTCTCCCTCACCACTTTCAGGTTTGGACAGCACCCAATCGCCAACCTTGATCTGCTCAATCGGGCGTAAGCCTTCCTTGGTGTGCACCAATGTACCAGCCACAAAGCAGCCAGCCTCTCGCATTTGCTGCTTGGCAGATTCGATTACACCCGTCCACAATGCATCACCAGCACCAAAGGGCTGGAATTCTTTTCGGAAATCAGCAAACGATCTGGATCTGGGAGGAAAACGAAGGTTCAATTCTGTCATCATGACTCTCCGATACTCCTGATTCAGTAGCAACAACCTCAAT
>JANOPN010000148.1:0-21523 GCA_031421855.1 Comamonadaceae bacterium | reverse complement strand
GGCGAAACCGCCCGCGCTGCGGCCGCTCATGGCGAAACATCGGCCCCATGTAGTAGAGCCGCTTGCCGCCTTCGTAGGTCAAGTTGTGCTGGATGGCTGCGCGCACCACGCCTGGCGTGTTTTCAGGCCGCAAAGTGAGGTGTTCTCCGTTGAGTCGATCCTCAAAGGAATACATCTCCTTTTCGACGATGTCGGTCGTCTCGCCGGTGCCCTTCACAAAGAGCGGCGTGTATTCGACGATTGGCGTGCGTACCAGCTTGTAGGCGTAAGTACCCATGACCTCACGCACATGCGCCTCAAACCACTCCCACAGTGCGGACTCCGGCGGCAGGATGTCATTCATCCCCTTGACGGATGAGATTTTTTCAAGCATGTCAGTTCAATCGGTTCAAACAGATACCGCAACGGCGCCAGCGCCCCAGCGGCGCTCAATGTATTGTTCAACGAGGATGTGGAATTCGCGCGCAATGCCGTCACCGCGCAGGGTCAGCGCCTTTTTGCCGTCGATGAAAACAGGCGCGGCCGGGCTTTCACCGGTACCAGGTAAGCTGATCCCAATGTCTGCATGCTTGCTTTCGCCAGGTCCATTGACGATGCAGCCCATGACGGCGACTTTGAGGTTTTCGACGCCAGGGTAACTTTGCTTCCACACGGGCATCTGGCGACGCAAAAAATCGTCGATGTCTTTGGCCAAGTGCTGGAACGTGGTGCTGGTGGTTCGGCCGCAACCTGGGCACGCGGTGACGCTGGGGACAAACATCCGAAGCCCCAAGCCTTGCAAAATTTCGCTCGCAATGACCACCTCCTGCGTGCGCGACTCACCCGGTTGGGGCGTCAGCGAGACACGAATCGTGTCGCCAATGCCCTCTTGCAACAAGATTCCCATGGCAAGCGCTGACGCAACCGTGCCCTTTGTGCCCATACCCGCCTCGGTCAGCCCCAAATGCAGCGGATATCGGCAGCGTTTAGCCAGCTCGCGGTAGACACTGATCAAGTCTTGCACGCCCGACACTTTGCACGACAGCAAAATCTGCTCAGGTGCCATGCCAAACGACTCAGCTAACTTTGCCGACTCAATTGCAGAGGTTACCAAGGCCTCGTACATCACCGATTTGGCTTCCCACGGCGACGCGCGCAACGCGTTTTCATCCATCAAGCTTGCGAGCAAGTCTTGATCCAAACTGCCCCAGTTCACGCCGATTCGAACGGGCTTGTTCCATTTCAGCGCCGCCTCGATCATTTGACCAAACTGGCGGTCGCGTTTATCGCCGCGCCCGACATTGCCCGGGTTGATGCGGTATTTACTCAAGGCCTCAGCGCAGGCAGGAACTTCAGTCAACAAGGTGTGGCCGTTGTAGTGAAAGTCGCCAATCAACGGCACATCAATGCCCATCCGATCCAGTTGCTCGCGGATGTACGGCACAGCCTTGGCCGCCTCAATCGTATTGACCGTGATGCGGACCAGCTCAGACCCAGCAATCGCGAGCTCTTTGACTTGGATCGCCGTGCCAACCGCGTCTTCGGTGTCGGTGTTGGTCATCGACTGCACCCGCACCGGTGCATCGCCGCCGACCGTCACCGTTCTTGGCCCCCACACAACACGCGCTTGGATCGAGCGACGCATCATCGGAGCGGATCCAGCTATGGGTTGTGGCGTGCAGATGGAATCATTTGTCAAGCTTGCCGACTTTGAATCGCTATCGAATTGCAAACCCATCACTTCACCTCAAACCGCGCAACATTGTCTTTGCTGTGCGGTGCCAAATCGAATGGTTTGCCGCGCACCAGCACTTGCACACTGTCACCCCGCCCAATGATCACCCTGAGCGGCAACGCGCCCCCCGCCCCGCCGACCTCGCCGGGAGTTAAGGTACGCTTGAATCGAGACAGCCCTTTCGCATCCACGACTTCAACCCAAACCTCTTTAATGGCCTTGAAAACCACTGTGTCGCTGCCGTTGCCGACGTAATCAAAGCCCTGCGCCGCCACCGTCACGGTCGCCGATGCGGCTGGAACCATGCTGTTTTGAACGGTGAAAGTGGCCGATCCCGCCGGTAAAACGCCGTTCGAGATCGCAACGGTTGTTTGATTTGAAGCTGCTGGCGGCGCGGCTGCCAGACCACTCTCGCGCGGCGCACCCAACACCGTTTCGCCGCCAGACGGTGGGGCAGCGGTCGCAACAGACACCTGAGCAGGTGACGCGTTCACCACCGAATCGCCCGCCGACCGCAGATCCATCTTCGTCAAAAAGTCGGGCAAAAACATGAGCGCTAAGGCTCCCAGAATCAGCGCGAGGACACCCAACAAAACGGGGCGCGACAGTTGGTCAACCCATCCGGCTTTGTTGTGAGGCGACTGGGACGAGAAACTGCGATTGATCGAACTGGTACCGAGAGTGCCCAGTGGTGATGTGGTGCTTGGCAACAATGCCAAGATAGGAGAGGGATCAATTTTCAGCGCACGGCAGACACTGCCAGCCAACGCACGCACAAAAACCGCGTCTTGCGAGCTGTTCAGCGTGTCGGACTCAAGCGCTTCTAGCTTGCGCACCGGAACTTTGAGTGCAACAGCCATCGCCGCAACATGCAAACCCGAGGCCTCGCGCGCTCGCCGAAGCATTTGCCCCGCGGTTAAATTACGTGGCTCCACTTCCGCGCCTTGGCTAGACTTGATCGCGTCGGAATCCGCTGGATTTGACGATTCTTCGTTACTCATTAAACGCACGCTTTTCGTAGCTCAGAGCTTGCTTGGATTTGGGAAATTTACTCAACAACTTTCGACCCAGATCTTGCATGGCCTCGGTGTTGTTCAGGTTTCTCTCCGTCTTCATGCCCAACCACAAAGTCTCTTCGTTGGCGGCTTCGCTTGCATTCAATCGCTTGAGGTAAAACTGAGCCCGCGCGTAGTCTTGCCGACGAAACAGCAGGGTCGCCAAGTTGTAACCGGCGACGGGGTTGCCTGCGTCAATTTCAAAAGCACGACTCAAGGACCGCTCGGCGTTTTCCAATTCGCCTGCGCGCGAGTAGCAAATGCCCCGCGCAAGGTAGGTGCGCGCCTGGTCGTTGTAAAGCGGATTGCCCAGTGCCTGTGTGAACGCGTTTTGAGCCTCGCCAAAGCGACGCTCTTGGCACATCAACCAGCCCAAATTGTGGGCAGCGTTACCGTCGCGCAAATTGAGCGCCAGTGCGCGCCGAAAGCTGTCTTCCGCCAGCCGGTTGTCGGCCAAACGCATGTAGACAAGACCGCGCAGCGTGAACGCGTCGCCAAACGTCGGGTCCCCCGTCAACGCTTGCTTGATCTCATCCAGAGCGATGGACGTTTTGCCTTGCTCGAAATAGCCCAGGGCGAGCTCGAGTCGAACCCTTGCCCGTTTGCGCGATTCGGGCTCATCTGACTCGGTCACGACATCTTGCCGACCGGCGGCGTTCGTCACGGTTTGGGAGCCTGAGTTGGTTACGCTTGCTACATTATTTGTAGCACACGAAGCAATGAATGCGGTGACCACAAGCGAAATAACCAAAAAAAACGATCGCAAAGGCCTATTTCGGGCCTGCATCATTGGCGATCTTTGTTCCATTGAATCTCCTGCGGCCCGTCGCGGCGCTTCATCATCCGAACCACAGCAGAAGTGCGATCTTGCACCTCGCCAGCGAGTTGTCCGCACGCCGCATCGATGTCATCACCGCGCGTCTTGCGAATGGTGGTGACGATACCAGCATCTTGCAGTACTTTCGCAAAACGAGTCACCGCTTCGTTGTCGCTGCGCTTGAGCCCCGAGGCGGGGAACGGGTTGAACGGAATCAAGTTGAATTTGGCTGACAAACCCGTCGTTGCCATCAAGGTCAGCAACGCGCGCGCGTGATCGACTGAATCATTGACGCCATCAAGCATGCAGTACTCGAACGTGATGAAGTCGCGCGGGGCTTTATCCAAATAGCGCGCACACGCGTCGAACAGCTCTGAAATTGGGTACTTCTTGTTGATTGGCACCAAGTGGGTGCGCAAGTCATCTTGCGGCGCGTGCAAACTCACAGCCAAGGCGACGGGGCAGTCGTCACGCAGGCGGTCAATCATCGGCACGACGCCCGACGTCGACACCGTCACCCGGCGCCGAGACAACCCGTAAGCTTGGTCGCTCAAAAAAGTCTTGAGCGCAGGCACCAACTCGTCGTAATTCTGAAGTGGCTCACCCATGCCCATCATCACCACATTGGAGATGATGCGATCTGAGCCAGAACCGGGCGGCAAAATCAACTTTTCACCGCACGCTCGACGCATGCGAAGGCTGTGCTCTGCGTACCAAAGCTGGGCCACAATTTCACCGCGCGTGAGGTTGCGGCTGAATCCTTGATGCCCGGTCGAGCAAAAACGACAGCCAACCGCGCAACCGGCTTGCGATGAGACGCAAAGCGTCGCACGGTCCGCCTCGGGGATGAACACGGCCTCGACTGCATCACCATTGCCCACATCAAAGAGCCATTTGATGGTGCCGTCGCTTGACACGTGTTCGCTCAACAGACTCAGCGACTCAACCCGCGCGGCACCCTGTAGCTTGCGGCGGAAGTCTTTGGCCAAATCGGTCATGAGCTCAAATTCGCTCACGCCGCGTTGGTGAACCCATTTGAAGAGCTGCGTGGCGCGGAAACGCTTTTCGCCCAAGCCCTCGCAAAAAACGGCCAAGCTGTCTAGATCGAAATCAAGCAGGTTGGCCGCGTTCATGGGTTCACTGAGCGCACGACGCGCCCAGCCTGTTCAAAGACGTGAATGACGTGATTAACGCGAGTAAACGTTCATGCCGGGGAAGAAGAACGCGATTTCAGCAGCAGCAGTTTCTGCTGCGTCCGAGCCGTGAACGGCGTTTGCGTCAATGCTGGCGGCAAAGTCGGCGCGAATGGTGCCGGCAGCGGCCTTCTTTGGGTCGGTTGCGCCCATCAAGTCGCGGTTTTTCAGGATCGCACCCTCGCCCTCAAGGGCTTGGATCATCACGGGGCCAGAGATCATGAAGTCGACCAAGTCCTTGAAGAAAGGACGCTCTTTGTGCACGCCGTAGAACGCCTCGGCATCACCGCGAGAAAGATGAGCCATCTTGGCGGCAATCACTTTGAGGCCAGCAGCTTCGAAGCGCGCATAGATTTGGCCGATGACGTTTTTTGCAACAGCGTCAGGCTTGATGATGGACAGGGTGCGCTCAATGGTCATGGTGAATTCTTTGGTGAAACTATTGTAAAAATGGGGCCAGATTACCGAAAAAGATGCCTTTTGGGCGATTTTGGGCTAGCCCTCAATTATAGCCCGCAATCGGATAAGACTAAGTAGTTCCACCTAGCCACAACCCGATCGCACGATCGCACGATCTATCGACGCCCGCGTCCACCGCCACCGCCACCGCCACCGCCCTGTCCGCCGCTTCTTCGTGGCCCGCCACCCGTGCCGCCTCCGAAGCCACCACCACCACCGCCGCTCGGTCGTGGTCGCCCGCCACGGCCTTGACCGCCACCACTCCCACCGCCGCCACGGTTGCTAAAGCCACCGTCGGTACCGATGTAGCCCATAGAGGTGCGAAGCGGATCTGGCCCTGCTCCCGCACCGCCACCTGTGTTGGGACCTCGGCTGTTCGAGCGCTTGCCAAACGTGCCCTTGGCCTCGTGTGTGATCGAAGCCGGCGGCTGAAACTCGTACGGATCAAAATCTTCGTCGTTTCGGCGGCTGGTTTGAGCTTGAGCTGGGGGCTGGGAATTGAAACCCTCACCCTGCCCTGAATCGCCGCGCTGCGGCGGGCGAAACCCATCGGCGCCACGATCGCCACCACGGTCCCCGCCTCTGTCACCGCGCACCGGGCCACGCCCTTGGCGCGGCGGGCGATCTTGCGACTGGCGAGCGCTCGGTTGCCGATTCGGATCGCGGCCTTGCGGCGCGCCTCGTTGCATGCGCGACTCGTTCGATGGGCGCTTAAAAACCGGCTCGGCACCTTCGCCGACTTGACCATCGGCGTCGGCTGGGCGTGGTGGAAAGGCATCTTGTCCGCCAGGGTTGCCAAATCGCGGGCCACGATCTGGGCCGCGCTCACCAGATCGGTCGCCCATTCGATCATTCCTCGGACGCGCACGCTGGCGGCCATGCAAGCCACGACCGCGTCGCTCTTCCGGGTCGGCGGTCGCTTCCACAGAGCCGACCGTCTCACCCAGCGCATGCACCTGCGCTTCGTCAAGTTCAACATACATGCCGCGCTTCAAGCCACGGGGCAACAGCGTCGTCCCGTAGCTCACCCGAATGAGTCGACTCACCGCGTGGCCAAGGGCTTCAAACAGGCGGCGAACTTCGCGGTTGCGACCTTCTGAGATCGTCACTTCGTACCAAACATTGGCACCGTCGCCGCCGCCGTTGACGACGCTGCCAAACTGCGCCAAACCGTCTTCCAGCTCGATGCCGTCAAGCAAGCGCTGGCGATTTTCTTCGGTCAATGCGCCCAGCACGCGAACCGCGTAGCGTCGCTCCAGCCCGTAACGCGGGTGCATCAAGCGGTTGGCCAGTTCGCCGGAGTTGGTGAACAGCAAAAGCCCTTCGGTGTTGATGTCGAGTCGCCCGACGCTGAGCCATTTGCCGTGGCGCAGTTTTGGTAGGCGGCGAAACACGGTTGGCCGGTTTTGTGGGTCGTCATAAGTGACGATCTCGCCAACAGGCTTGTGATAAGTGATGACGCGGGTGCGAGGCGGGTCAATTTGGACATTGACTACCTTGCCGCGAATCTTGATTTGGTCGCCGTACTGAACCCGCTGGCCAACATGGGCTGCGTAGTTGTTGACCAAAATCGCGCCCTCTTCGATCATGGCTTCCATGTCCAACCGCGACCCCAAGCCGGCCTGCGCCAGCACTTTGTGCAGCTTCGGGCTCTCAGGCTGAGGCGGCAAAACTCGCTTGCGAATGACGAGCGTCTCGTCAGCTTCCTCAGTGTCAAATTGACCCGAGACCACCTCGGCAAACCCGATCACACCAGCCACGCCGGGCGCGTCGTCGGGAATCTCAAGCGACGGGCGAGCTGATTCGGCACCGTTTTCACCATCCACTGGTGCATTAGACGCTACTATATCAGTAGCAACAAACCCAATAGATTCGGTGACCAATGGCGTATTTTCCACTAAATCGGTGCTTTTCGAAGCCAAAACCGCCTCTGCGGGCAGTGCATCTCCTAACGGCTCGGCTTTCTTACGCGGACGCCGCACTTTTGGCGCTGCGGCATCATCGGTCCGAGTCGGCTCAGTAATCGCTGTCGCTTGTGTTTCGGTCACGTCAGCAACCACCACAGGTTTTTTGCGCGCTCGCACGGTCTTGGCGGCGGCTATCGGCGCATCGACTGAGGCAAGCTCGTCTTTTGAGGGGGCTTGCTCGTTGGGGGTGTCGGACATCATGTTGATGTGGGCGAGAGTGACTCGCCAGTTGTGAATAGGGGGCCTTGAGCGGGATCAACCGCGTCAAGTGTGGTTTGGTTTGGGCTCGAGTCAGAGTGAAGCGTCGACTCCAGCCCAGGCAAAGTGGCAGTTAGGGCGGCAAAAGCTTCGGCCGCTTGGCCCTCAAGTGGCGCAGCAATCAGGGGCGGCAGCTGATCAAGTGAATCAAGCCCCAAATCGTCCAAAAACTGTCGTGTGGTCGCGAACAATGCGGGTCGGCCGACGGTTTCGCGATGGCCGATGACCTCAATCCAGCCTCGGTCTTCGAGCTGTTTCAAGATCAAGCTGTTGATCGTGACACCGCGAATGTCTTCCATGTCGCCGCGCGTGGTGGGTTGGCGATACGCAATGATGGCAAGCGTCTCAAGTGTGGCTCGGGTGTATTTGGGCGGCTTCTCGGGGTGCAAGCGATCCAAAAACACGCGCATCTCGGCTCGACTTTGAAAACGCCATCCGCTGGCGACTTGCACCAATTCAACCCCGCGATGCGACCAGTTTGACTGCAAGTCTTCCAAAGCGTGGCGAATCGAGTCGGCGTTGAGCTCGCCCGCGAACAACGTGAGCAACTCACGCATCGGCATGGGTTGCGGCGCGCAAATCAAAGCGGTCTCAAGGACGCGGCGGGCATCCGTGCTGTTCATGTCATCAAAAAAAATACTAAAGTAGCGAAAAGTGGAAAACCGCGGATTTTTCGCGGATTTTTCGACGGAAATCAAAGCGGTGAACACTCAACCGCAATTCGTTCCCCGACCGGCGCGAATGCCCAGCGGAGAGATCAATTCTTCAAGTCAGTTCTGTGGTTTGCGCCTTGGACGCACTGGCTTCGACAAAACCGAAGATCACCCAAACATCCCAGGACACTTGCTTGATTGAGGCAACCACGCTACACCCCCGGAAGGGTCAAATCAACACGCTGGCTTGCATCAAGCGCCTGTAAATACTGGGTTGGTGCTATGCAAAATTGTAGCGCATCCCCAAGGCGGCGGCGGCATCGACAAAATCGGCAGGCGGCGAACAGGTCCAGCCCAGCTCTTCTTGGGTAAACGGGTGCACGAGTTTGAGCTGCCACGCGTGCAATGCTTGGCGCTCAATTCCCACCCCGCTTGGGCCACCGTAAACCGCGTCGCCTAAAAGAGCATGCCCTAAATGCGCCATGTGCACGCGAATTTGGTGGGTGCGCCCCGTGCCCAGGCGCGCGTGCATCAAACAAGCAGGCGCTCGACCGGCGTCCACGTCTGAGTTGCAAAGCAGCTCAAAACTGGTGTTGGCTGGCTTGCCACCCAACATTTTGGTGGTTGCATCGTCGGCCTCAGAGTCTTCCCAAAGCCCGAAGCCCTTGCCCAAACCGGAGCCAAAGACCAGTTCGGACTCGTTGGCACCAGCCATGCTGCCGTAGCCCGCCACGCGGTTTGGATTGGTGTTTTTGGGCAACTCAACCACCGCCATGCGGATGCGGTTTCGGGGGTCGCGGCCAATGGGCGCGTCAACCCGGCGTTCAGGGTCGCCCAACCACTGGCCGGTGCCGATGGCCAAATATTGACGTGACACCTCGCGAGCCGCAATCATGTGAACCAAAGCATCCATGCAGAGTCGCGTCTTTGCCACAACCATCAAGCCGCTCGTGTCTTTATCAAGCCGATGAACAATGCCCGCGCGCGGCAGGGTCAATGCACCCGTGTGGTGCGCCAACAGGCCATTGAGCAAGGTGCCGCTCCAGTGTCCTGCAGCAGGATGCACCACCACGCCAGCGGCTTTGTTAACGATCAGCAAGTAGTCATCTTCATAAACAATGTCAAGCGCCATTGGCTCCGGGCGAAACGCCAGACTTTGCTCGGTGGGCTTCAGCGTGATTTGCAACTCCAGACCCAAACGCAGCTTGGCTGCCCGCTTGGTCACGACCTGGCCGCCCAGCAACACGCAGTTTTGTTCCACCAATTGCTGCAAGTAGCTGCGTGAAAACTCGGGGCACAGCTCGACTAAGGCGTGATCGAGGCGTTGGCCGTGCCACTGCGCATCAAGCAAAGTCGTGCGAATCTCCCACTCAGAATCATCCACCTGCGGGTCTATTGCGGGGTGCGCTTGCAAGTTAGCGGCAGTGGTGTCTGGCGAAATGGTCATGTATGGGTTGTAAACAAGGGGTGAGCAAGGTGTAAAGGGGTTTGAAGTGCCGGGCTTCCTATAATTAGCCCAATCTTCTGGAGAAACTTTTGGGCCTGACTACTCAATTATCGACTCGGGGCTGGGCTGGGACGCTTCGCACCTTCGTCGCGCTCGCCGCCTTGGCCGCACTCGCGGCCTGCTCGTCGTTTGGCGGTGACGACAAAACCGCCAAGCAAAGCCCCAACCAAATCTACCAAGACGCCAAAGACGAAATGAACGCGGGGTCGTGGGACAACGCAATCAAGTTGCTTGAGAAACTAGAAGGCAGAGCCGCCGGAACGATTTTGGCTCAGCAAGCTCAAATCGAAAAAGCTTACGCGCAGTATCGCAGCCGCGAGCAAGAGCAAGCCAAGTCAACGCTGGAGCGATTTGTCAAGGAGCACCCCGCCAGCCCAGCGATGGATTACGCACTGTATCTCAAGGGCTTGATCAGCTTCAATGATGAATTGGGACTTTTTGGCGGCATTGCCAAACAAGACTTGGCCGAACGTGACCAAAAAGCGTCCAAAGACTCATTTGACGCATTCAAAGAGCTCAGCACGAGATTCCCCGACAGCAAATACACGCCCGACGCGCAGCAGCGCATGGTCTACATCGTGAATTCGCTCGCTCGCTACGAGGTTCACGTCGCCCGCTACTACTACACACGCGGCGCATATGTCGCCGCCGTCAACCGCGCGCAAACGGCCGTGTCGGAGTACCCCAACCTCGCCGCGACCGAAGAAGCTTTGTTTGTGCTGTTCAAAAGCTACGAGGCGCTGGGCCTAACCCAGCTTCGAGACGACGCCCGGCGAGTGCTGGAGAAAAACTACCCCACCAGCACCTTTCTCACCCAAGGCTTCAGTGGGCAGAAAACTGGCCTTTTTGGTCTGTGGTGAGCGGGTGAAATTGCTACACTTAGGGTAGCAACAAACTCAATGAATCCGGTGACCAAGGTCTAATTTTCTACCTAGAATCGGCCCACTCTGCTCGTTCAGCCTGCGACCTCGGGTTTTAGCCGTCATCAACATGAGTTTGGCCCGAACGGCAAAACTGGGGCATTTTCAGAGTCTCAGATCCAATACTTGAGATGATTTTCAACTCTGGTCACCGAATCCATTGGGTTTGTTGCTATGAATAGTGAAGTTACCTCAAGCTGTCGCGCCTCACGGAACGAACTCCATAATGATCTCCCGCGAGTCTGCGCGACCGGAGTCGTCGACCACTCTGAGCATGTAGCTGCGTGGTGTTGCTGGCTGCCACGCTAGCGACTCGCCGGGGGCGGTTTTGCCGATCAGGGCATCGTCTGCAAACCAGTAAAGCTGGCGCACACCTGAGGCGGCTTCTGCCCGCAGGCTGATGGGCGTGGCGCGCGACATGCGCACAGGGTAAGTCACACCGCGCAAAGGTGAGGTGATCACAGGCGCGGATGTTGGATTTAAGCTGCGATCTTGGTTGGTGTCTGCCGTTGTGTTGCCCATTGTTTTAGCCTCCTTTGCCCCGCCCGTGCAGTCAGGCTCGATCACCGTGCTGCGGGGCAAACCCGCCTGAACAAACAGGTGCTGCATGTCGCTGCCCCACTGCTCAACGACCTGGCGTTTGGCATGGGCCTGCGGGCCGCAAACCACTTGGCCGCTGCGCTCATCAACCCAAACCGCGCGGTGAAGGCTGCTGGGCGTGATGGGCGACTTTCCTGCGATGAACCAAGCGGTCGTGCGCACGGGGCACAGGGCATCGGGCAAGCCGCCCGTGGCTGCGCACACCTCAACCTGACGCAAATTTTGACTTTGGCGCGTGGCCACCTCGCCAGGGTCTAGGCGCTCGGCACGAAGCGCGTCAACCATGCGCAAGAAAAGCGGCGCTGCGGCGTCCACGCCCACCAAAGCTGGGTTGCTGCTGCCATCAAAATTACCGAGCCAAACCACCAAGACGTGGCGACCAAAAACACCCGCAGTCCAAGCGTCTCTGAAGCCCCATGATGTGCCGGTTTTCCACGCAATGGCCGGGCGGGCGGGAGCGGCGGTGTCGGGACGCGGCGTTTGGCGCAGCATATCCAACGTGATGAATGCAGCCTCGTCGCTGAGCAGTTGAAGTGGCTGCTGCCGATCGGCTGGCGACCCACCGGGCTTGCCTGCGGTGTAGTCGAGTGAGCGACTTTGCCCGCCGTTTGCCAGCACACCGTACATGTTGGCCAGCTCCTCCATCGTGACATCGCCGCCCCCCAGCACGAGTGCCAAACCATAATGCTGCTCGTTTTGCAAGCGGCTCACGCCAGCCAGCTTCATGAAGTCGTACAGGCCGGGCTTGCGCAGCTTGGCGGCAACCGCAACCGCAGGAACGTTGCGGCTGCGAATCAGCGCATCTTGCGCCGCAATCGGCCCGGCAAATCGGTTGTCAAAATTCTCTGGCGAGAACGGGCCAAAGGCAGTTGGCGCATCTTTCAGCACGGTTTTGGGATGAAGCAAGCCTTGGTCAAGTGCCAATGCATAAATAAAGGGCTTGAGTGTTGAGCCTGGCGAACGCTTGGCCAGCGTGCCATTGACCTGGCCCGAGATTGCATCGTTGCGGTGGTCCGCAGAACCAATAACCGCACGCACCTGCATCGTGCTGGCGTCGAGCAACAAGGCGCTGGCATTGCGCAGACCAAAATCCGCCCGACCCTTGACGTATTGGCTGAGCACGCGCTCAAGTGTGCGTTGCATGGGCAAATCAATGGTTGAGCGGATCTCGCGCTCGCCGGTGTTCTGAGCCAGCAGCATGTCGGTGGCGTGTGGCGCGATGAAGGGCAAGGCGCTTCGGGCCCCAGCATCCAATCTCAACATCACTTCCGGCATCTGTTGCAGGACTTGGGGGTTGCGTTTGGCCCAAATCGCAATGAGGCGCTGTCGGGCGGCTTGCAGCTCAGCATTGCGGCCACGCTCAGCGATGCGCTTAACCGGGTTTTGTGGAATCACGGCCAAAGTCAACGCTTCCGGCAAACTCAGTTGGCTGGCTGATTTTTGAAAGTACACCAAGCTGGCCGCACCGACACCCTCCATGTTGCCGCCATACGGTGCCGTGTTTAAGTAGGCCTGAAGGATGTCGTGTTTGCTGTAGCGCAGCTCAAGCCACAGTGCGGCCGCGATTTGCGCCAGCTTGCCGTTGAAACTTCGGCTGTTGATGCCATAAAGCCTGCGCGCAAGCTGCATGGTGAGCGTCGAGCCGCCTTGCTTGCGCTGGCCACTGGCCGTGCTGATTGCTGCGCGCGCCAGCGCCACGGGATTCACGCCGGGATGCCAGTAAAAAGATCGGTCTTCGTATGCCAAAACCGCGTCAACCAAGGTGGGCGATATGTGAGCCAGAGGTGTCCACAGGCGGTATTGCTGATCAGCCGCCAATGTGAGGCGCATCAACTCGCCGCCGCGCGCATAGACAGCCCTTGACGTGCCCAGCGCATCTGCCAGCGGCGGCTGGGGCCAAAGCCTGAACGCCACCAACAGCAACACCGCAAGCATGCACGCCACCAACGCTGCTGTGGGCTTTGATTTCGGCAGCTTGAGCAGCAGCAGTCGCATGGCTCGCGTTTGGATTTTGATCACGCTACTTGGCAGCAATCACCTTGAACTTTGCACCCGCCGAGCGGGCGTAAATGCGCCGGTCGTACATGGCTTCACCATAAGCAGCAGGCACCACAAAGTCACCGATGTTGGTTGCCCGCACCTTGTAGGTGACCTCTTGCAAATTAGGGCCGATGTCGCCGTAGAAAACCACCCGATCCTCGCGCACATCGGCATAGCTCACGCCCCAACTTCCACGGTTGCCTAAACGGCGCTGCCACATGGGCGCATTGGTTGGCGATGCACCGCCCACACCACCTGCACCAGCTTGGGGCTCGTCACTGGCTGTTTGCAACACGGGCTCAAGACCGCCGGGGAGCACGTCCACCAGCGCCACATTGGCAACAGTTTGCTGGTTCAGGCTGCGCACGCGCACGCGCACAAACACCTCTTCGCCAAGCGCGACTTCTGCGACGGTGTCGCCCTTGCCATTGATGACTTCATGAAAGACCTCCATGCCTTGGCTGGTCGCCACGCCGGGCACGCTGCGCTCGTAACCCTGCTCTGCCCATGAGTAAAAGAGCGGAAAGTCTCCCGAATTGGTCAACCGCAATTTGGCTGTGCTGACCGCCACATTGGCTCTGGCCAGCGGCAGCAGCGGCCCAAAGGCCAGCGCACTTGCAGCTCCTTGTTTATCGAACGCGGTCGCAGCCAGCTTGCCCTGAGTGTTTTCATTGACCACGTTGTAGTGCGCATCAATCGAAAGCAGCATCGCCGCCGACGACAAACTGTTGTACCAGCCGTCTTTGAGCTGATCTGCGGTGCGCGTCCACACCGCTACGGGCAGTGCTTTGAGCCGCTGAGGAAAGTGCTTGGCCACTAGGTGCACCAGCATGCTGTCATGAACGATGGGGTCGTAGTAGTGGTCCCAGGTGTTGCGCCGCGTTTTTTTGGCGGTGCGCTCCAGCAAATCGGCCCATGCGAGTTGGATGAGCTCATTGGCGACAACGTCTTGTTTAAGCAAGGTGTAGCTGGCCGCCAGCCAGACTGCACCCAAATCGCTTTGCCAGCCAATCTGGCCTTTTCGCCAGGCCTCACGCATGTTGGCCAGCGCGCTTGGCAGCATGACGCCTTGGCGAGTCAACAAATACGCCGCTTGGGTGCGCGTGCGCCAATTGAACTGGCTGGCGTCGTTTTGACCCACCCAATTTTGCAAGTAGGTGTTGGCCTTTTGCAGCAAGTCTTGTGGCACGCCGAGCTTGCGATCATTGGCCTCTAACAACAGGTGCAATGCATAGGTTGTCGCAAACGGGTCGCTTGAGCCACCAGGCCACAGCGCGAATCCACCGTCGGCTGTTTGCCTTGAACGCAATTGCACCAAGTAGCGCCGCAGGGTTGCTTGGGCAAGTTTTTGCGGATCTCGTTCAGCGGCCTTCCCATCCTTGGCATCCTTGCTGTCCCCCCGTTTGTTCAGCTCAAGCGCCAGCTCAGTTCGGCCGGACAACAAAATGCTTGGGAACGTCTGGCTGGTGATTTGCTCGGTGCATCCGTGCGGATAAGCCTCCAAGTACTGCATCAACCCAGACGCAAAAGCCCACGGCGCAGCCGAGATGGCCACATCGCTTTTGTGAAAGTTCGGGTAGAAGTCGCCCTGGGCGGTGAGTTCGCCCTGCCCCTGAAAGCTACCGGCCTGAACCATGGTGACCAGCGGCGATGCAGGGCGCACGCTGACGTCGGTGGACAGGCGAGCCGTGCTGTTTTTGTATTGCGCCACGAACACCACACTGGCTGACCCCAGCTGCGCCTGTGGGCCTGCTTTGGCACGAATTTGGTAGCGTGTTGCCGATTCGCCTTTTTCATGGGTTTTCAGGGTTTGCTGGGCGCTTCCAATGATTTCCAAACCGCCCGTGACGCTCAAGGTCAAGGCAATTGGGGCCTCCTTGCCTGAACCCAGGATGTTGTTGGCCAAGCCCACGCCCACTTCTACCGTGTCGCCGGGTGCCAGCGCCACAGGCACGTTGGGCAAAATCACCATGTGGCCGCGCACCAAGGTTTTGCTGCTTCGGGCTCCGACCATGTCGTCATTGACAGTGACAGCCATCACACGCAGGCTGCCGTTGAAACTCTCCGGCACCGTGTAGCTGAATTCCTTGCTGCCGTTCACATCCACCAAGCCTGACCAAAACACCACCGGTTTGTCACGTTTGTGCTTGAACGGATTCAGGTGCTTGCCCGACTCGCCCTCGCCGTCACCGCCGGGCGCTGCGCCCTGCATGAGCTTTTTGAACTCCGGCAAGATCATGTCGAGCGTTTGAAGGCTATTGACTTCCAGTGCGCGCTTTTGAAAGAAGTGCTTGAGCAGATCCGGGGTTTTGTAGCGGGCGACTTGCAAGATGCCCTCATCAACTGCAAACACCACGGCACGTGTGGGCTTGTCGCTCACCAGCTTCATGCTCACGGCCTGGCCGGGCTTGACCAAGGCTGAGCTTGTCAACGTGATGTTGGCGCTGCGCCTAGACAGGCTGGTTGCAAAGGGCACCACGCCGTGACTCAAAGGGCTGGTGTAGATCTCATCCGAGGCCAGATCTCGTGTGAAATGCACGCTGACATAGCCCGTGCCTTCAAAGTCCTTGGGTAAGGTGATTTTTTGTACCGATGCGGTGGTGTCGGTCTTGAACCATGTGTGGCTGTACACCTTGTCGCGCTCAATCGTAATCAAGCCCGCACCGACATAGGGCGCGCGGATGTTGACTTCGATGTCGTCGCCTGGGGTGTAATCCTTTTTGTTCAGCGTCAATTGAAGCTCGGCGTTGCGGTCCATGCTTCGGGTGAGATTGGCAGTGCCAGCCACGCTGTACTCAAGCCGGTTCATCTCCAGTCCGTCGGCATTGCGTACCACATAGGCAAAGTTGCCTGGGGCCTGCGTGTTCAGCGCCAAGGTGGTGCCCGCGGCAGCGATTGACAACGGCTTCTCATCAAGCAAGACCTCCTTGCGGCGCGACTCGTAGCGATACAAACCATTGGTTTGCTTGATGAGCACCGAAAGCGACTTGCGCTCGACGCGTTGCAGCTTTAGGTTCGCCACGGCGGTACGTTTTGCGCTGGGATCAATCGCTATCAAACTGGCGCTTTGCACAGAGCCCTTACTCATGTAGCTGGTGTCACCACCGGACTTCACACCCACCAAATAATCAAGGTCACTCACCAAACTCTGGGCCTCTGCCGACACGCTGCGGCCGCCCTCGGGCTCGAACGCCCGCACCAACACATGGGCTTGGTAGGTGGCAGCCGCAAAACGCTGCAAGCGCAGGTCAAACTCCACATCGCCCTTGTCATTGGTTTGCAACTTGCCCATCTCGTCGGTTTGTTTGTCTTTGGCGCGCATGGGATCGTAAAAACTGTAGTCCGCGTGGCTGCGAAAGCTTGGGTAAGCGGGTGCCAGCGTCAGCACACCTTCAACCACGCGGTTTTGGGCAGGCGTCCCAAAGAGGTTTTGCACGTTGATGCTGGCTTTGAGGTCTTTGGGCTTGACCCAGCCTTCCAAAGTCTCGGTGCTCAGGCGTGCAACGACTTTGGTGCGATCAGGCAAAAACTCTTGCACCTTCACATTGGTAGAACCCAGCAACAAAGCGGGCGCATCGGGCGTGCCGGGTGTGCTGCTTCGCGGAAGGTACAAATTGACGGCATAGTTGCCAGTAGGTGATGAGTCTTGCGTGGTATGTTGCAACTCAGCCGCTCCTCCCGGCCCCAAGCGCAAAGTCTCTCGGCGCACGCTCAAGCCCCGCGCGTCAGTGATTTCAACATCGACTGGCATGTCTTTGAGCGACACGCCCCAATTGCCCGCTTTAACCACCATGGCAACATTCATCGTGTCGCCAGGCCGGTACATGCCACGGTCACTGAAGACATAGGCGGTCATCTGGTTGGGCACACCCGCGCTTCGCAGGCCACCCACATCAAAGCGCGACACATCGAGGCTTCGGTCACTGCGGTTGAAGGGCAAGAAGCTCAAATCACCCGCTTTGCGCACGACCAACACCACTGGGAGTCGCTCGCGCTGAAACGCGCCCAGATTGGGCAGGCGAACCCGACCCGAGGCATCGGTGATCACCGACTGCACCACCGATCCGTTGCGCGCCCACACCTCGACGCCGGCCGACGCAACCGGTAGGCCTGTCGCAATGCTTTGCACAAACACGTCGCGGCTGCCATCAAGGCCTTTTTTGACCAAAATCCCAATATCGGTGACCAGCACGAGCCGTTTGTCAGTTTTCAACAGGGCTGCAGCGCGCTCTTCTGGGTTGATGTCTCCTTCTTCGTAGTCCCGGTTTTCGTTTTGATCGCGTTGCTGCGGGGTTTCTGCATCTTCTTTTGCGTCGCCCAGCTTGGCTTTGGGGTCAAAACCCGTCACAGACAGCAAAAACACCCCGCGCCGGTCGGAGACGTCAGCTTGCAAGTATTTTCCAAAGTCCACGGTTTCGTAGTGCGCCTTGCCTGGCCTCAGGGCCAAGGTGACGGTCTTCTCAAATCTCTCAGTCAGGTGGTCTGGCGTGATGCCTTTGTAAAACTCAGGCTTTGCAAACTCGCCTTGTGACTGCGTAACCAAATGCTGCAATTGCTGGGGCAGCAAGCGACCAATTTCAACCCGAATGCCGGGTAAGTCGCGCACCAAAACAGGCAGCTTTTTCTCGCCCGACAAGGCCAGCAGCGAGCCCCGGCTCATGATGGCCAGCTCAGGTGCAAAGCTCTTGAGCAACAAAACATCTTGCCGGGGAGCACCCAACTGATAGCCACCATGCGTCTTCATGCCGTTGGCTACCCGTACCAGCAAATGCCTGCCGCCTTCAGCTTGCGGCATGCGAAAGCTCAGCGAGTCGATCACCTCGCGCTCGGCTGCGATGGCCTGCAAATTCAGCCGCGTCGCCCGCTTCAAAACGGCATCTGTGATCGCTTCGGGCTGCGCCGTCCAGTCAAACTTTTCTTCTGTGCTGTCTGCTTCGCTTTTGGATGCGGCCAATTTTGTAGTCGGCAACAACCAAGCCTGTACCACCCGCCCCAACTCCCGCTCGTGCACTGCCATCGACGCTGAGACGTGCAAAACGTGCTCGGGCTCGCCCGCGTCGTTGGTGACGATGCCCGCCTCAACCGATTTGATCTGCGCAGTAAAGAGTCCCGGAACTTCAACGTTTTGCTGCACTTCGCTGGGCGTGCTAGGCCCGCCGCGCTGCGCCGTCATGCCCAAAGCCAGCTTGAGCGTCATCGCCCGTGTGTCCTTTGGTATGGCCAGTGCGTCAGACTGCACGGTGGCCAGCACCTTGTATTTGTCGTAGCTGATGCTGAACTTTTCGTTGGCGCAACCACCCAGGCCCAAAGCGGCCACGACCCCGACCACCTTGTTGCATGCATCTTCGTAGTGCATCGACAGACGCTTCTCAAACTCGGCCGTGTTGACCGGGTGACTGAATCGAACCGCAAAAACCACTCGTCGCAAATTGGCTTGCACCGGGTCTTGATAAAACTCCGCATTGTCAAACTGAGCGCTGAACAGGGGCGAGCTGAATTCAAAGCTGCTCTTATTGACCTCAACATTTGGCGCAAGCGCTTTGCCACCGAGTTTGACCTTGTAAGCCTGCCCCACAGGCCAGTCCGCAACGGGCTTGAACTCCAGTCGACTTGGGTCAGTCCAAGTCCAACGCCCGGGCGTGGCTGGCTCCAACGTGATGTCTAGGGCCTCTTTGCCAACCAAGGCAATGGGTGCCACAGACTTGTTGAAGTTGATCACGGCTGGGTTGGGCGAGCCATCAAGCTCAACCACAGTTCGCCCAGGGGCGGTAACACTGGCACTTGCAAGCACCACGAGCGGCTTATCGGGGGTCAGCCCGCGGGTCCATTTTTGAACCAGCGGCCAAAGCGCCGCCGCACCAAGCCCCAGCAGCGCAATCAGCGCCAAACTGGCCAGCCTGCGCTGAATTTGCCCACCCACCCAAGCGATGCCCGCGCCGACTTTGTGCATCCAAGCGGGGGCACGCCACGAGCCAAAACTCACCCTGAGCATCCACATCAAGCCAGGAGAAAGCCATCCACACACACGACCCAACAACGCAAACATTACCGCGCTGGCACTTGCCAAGCGTGAGTTGAAAAGCTGAATCATGTGATGCCCGTTCCTCAAACCAATTGGTGTTCTGTATCGAACCGCTTCGCCAATCGCCGCCAAGTTGATGATAGCGTCCGGGATGTGACATCGATGCAGACCAGCAAGCTGGCGGCGCAACACAGCCGAAATGCACGAAAACGGATCCAAATCTGAAAATTTATCGGTTTTCTGGCACTTGGTCACCGGATTCATTAAGTTTGTTGCTACATATAATATAGCAAACAAATTGCACTCGCAACCCAGCTTTCAGCCCCCTCACCCGAACCAACATCGGTCTCTCGGTCAGTAAATCAGCCGCTCGGGTCGGATTTCTTGCAAGATGGTCGTTGCGATCTCTTCGATGCTTTTCGTGGTGGTTGACAGCCAGCGTATGCCGTCACGTCGCATCATGGCTTCTGACTCCATCACCTCGTAGCGGCAGTTTTCCAGGCTCGCGTAGACCGAGTTTGGGCGGCGCTCGTGACGCACCTCGGCGAGCCGATCTGGGTTAATCGTCAGGCCGAAGAGCTTTTTCTTGTGCATCACCAAGGCAGGTGGCAAAACTCGCCGCTCAAAATCCTCGGGTATCAAGGGGTAGTTAGCCGTCTTTAAGCCATGCTGCATGGCTAAATAGAGCGAGGTTGGGGTCTTACCGCTTCGGCTCACGCCGACCAAAATCACGTCGGCTGAGGCCAAATCGCGGTTGCTTTGGCCGTCGTCGTGTGCGAGCGAGTAATTGATTGCCTCAATTCGACCGTCGTATTCTTTGCTTTTGCTCGCGTCTGAGAAGCGGCCAACGCGGTGGTTGGACTTTTGACCCAGCTCGGCCTCCAGCGGCTGCACAAATGTGCCAAATAGATCCAACACCATGCCTTGGCAGTTGCTTTTAACCACCCACAAAATCTCTTCATTGACCAAGGTGGTAAACACGATCGGCCGGCTTCCTTCGCGCACAAAGGCCTCATTTATTTGGCGAACGGCTTGGTGCGCCTTGTCAATCGTGTCAAGAAACGGCAGCCTAACAAACCTCGGCGCGATCTCAAACTGCGCGATGATGGCGTTACCAAATGTCTCAGCGGTGATACCGGTGCCGTCGGAGATGAAGAAAACGCTGCGTTTGGGCATGATAAAAAACCAATGTAAGCTGATACAGCCAACACAATGAAGCGTCAGCTGATCGCATGTTAGCCGCAACTCGCACGCCATAGAATGCATCTACAGCGCGCCACGAGCCACAAAACACCAGCCCCCCTTCCCCTCGCGCCATGTCCTGCCCTAAGCAACAACAACGAAGCACCCGCCTGCGGCCCAGCCGCGAGCGGACGTGTCGCGCAAGTACATCAAATTTTCAACCCTTCGGAGCTACCCCATGTCACTGCTGTTTGAGGCGACCGCCCTGGTCGTACCGTTTGAGCACCTAAGAATGACCGACATCGAGCAGGTTGGCGGCAAAAATGCCAGCCTAGGCGAGATGATTTCACAGCTGCCGACCCAAGGCTCCAACGGCGTGCGGGTGCCGACTGGTTTTGCCACCAGCGCTCACGCGTTTCGCCTTTTTCTCGCGCACAACGGCCTCGATACAAGAATCAAAGCACTGCTGGACGCACTGAATACCGACGACGTTCGCGCGCTGGCAGAAGTTGGCAGCAAAATCCGCGCGATGGTCGAAGCTCAACCCTTTGCCGCCGACTTAGAGGCAGCCATCCGAAGTGAGTTTGAGCGGCTTAGCGGCGGCAACGACCAAGCAAGTTTCGCAGTGCGTTCTTCGGCTACGGCTGAAGACCTGCCCGATGCCTCATTCGCGGGGCAACAAGAGAGCTTTTTAAACGTCACTGGCATCGAGTCGGTGTTGCACAAAATCAAAGAGGTTTTCGCGTCGCTCTACAACGATCGTGCAATTTCGTACCGGGTTCACAAAGGCTTTGCACACGCCGACGTCGCCCTGAGCGCAGGCGTGCAGCGCATGGTGCGAAGCGACAGCGGGGCCGCTGGCGTGATTTTCACGATTGACACCGAATCTGGGTTTTCTGACGTGGTTTTCATCACGTCAAGCTACGGCCTTGGCGAGACCGTGGTTCAAGGCGCCGTCAACCCCGACGAGTTCTACGTCCACAAACCCATGTTGCGGGCAGGTAACCAAGCGGTCATTCGGCGCAATCTGGGGTCCAAACTGATCCAAATGGTTTTTGCCAGCCCACAAGAAAAAATCGACAGCGGCCGTTTGGTTAAGACCATCGATGTTCCGCCCGAGCTGCGTAACCGGTACT
>JANOPN010000147.1:0-36798 GCA_031421855.1 Comamonadaceae bacterium | reverse complement strand
GTGGCTGTTTGCCCGCTAACCGATCGCGCCTGGACTCCATGCCTTCGCTGGAATGACAGCCGAATATCTGAGGCAGGTATCCAATCACGCGAAAATGACAGCAACAAATCCAATGAATTCGGTGACCAAGTGCCAAAAAAGTACTGAAACAACCCAAAAACCCTCTTCAGGGCTCTGTAGCGCCCTCAGCGCCTCTGCGTTGAACTGCCCCCACCACCACCAAACAACCGGCATCAGCCAATCGGCAAGGCGCAGTCATTGCCACCGTCGCGGCAATGACGGCGCGGGTGGCATGGTGCAACGGCTGAGCTGTGCTGGCGCCTGTGTCGCTTGGCGTGCGAGGGCCAAGCACTTCAAAACGCCCCTCCAGGCGAAATCTGATGGTAAATATGCCTCTGGTCACCGAATCTATTGGGTTTGTTGCTACTGAATCAGGAGTTTTCTCAAGGTGATTTGGGAAGATGCGACGCGGCTGCCTCAAGCCGGTTTGCAGTCCACCAACTGATCGACTTAACCGGGATTGATCATTGGGACGCGAATGGGCGGCGTGGCGTGGCGAGTTGCGAGTCAGTTTTGAGTGGACTGAAGCCTTCGATAACACAGCCATTGCTCGGCGCTTGACGACTGATCCGAGCCTTCGCTAGCCCGCGTATTTCACCGTGACGGCATCCAGCGCGCCGCATTCCGCGTCAGGGGCTCAATGCCCCTGCTTTGTTGTCGCTTAAGTCAAGCGCCCAGCCGCAGCTTGAAGAATGCCAATATTTCATCGCGTGCAGCGCGCGTCGGCTCGCCCGCCTCGTCGATCAAGTGCAGCGTGACCACGCTGTGGGGGTTGGACATGGGCGTGTCGCGGTTTGCCGCGCTGTCGGGTAGCACTCGAGGGCAAAAGCGATCACCCAAGGCTTGTTCGTACGCCGCAAACCGCTGCGCCTTGCAAAACTTGTCTCCTGCGAATCGGTACGCGAGGACGGTCAAGTCTTGCGATTGCATGCGGGCTTTGACTGCGGCCAATTCGTCAGCAGCGATGTGCAGGCCGGCGGCGTCTTGAAGCGGCAGCGACGGCTGCATCAAAACCGGTGCGATGACGGACTCTTCGAGCATCATGCTCAATGCAAAGTTGCCGGTAAAACACATGCCAATGGCCCCAACGCCCTTGCCGCCACACTCGGCGTGCGCGACAGCGGCCAAAGCACGCAACCATTGGGTGACGGGGCTGGACGCATTGGCTGAGAACGCACGAAATTCAGAGCTGATGCACGCTCGGGCCACGGTGGCAACCGTGCTGAGCGGGGTCGCAACCGCGCCGTCATCACCGAACAGGTGAGGCATGTACACGGTGAAGCCAGCATCCCGCACCCAGCGCGCAAAGCGTGCGACATGCGGGCTGATACCGGGCATCTCAGTCATGACGATCACGCCAGGCCCAGCGCCGGCCACGTAAACGGCTTTGGTCTTGCCTTGCAATGCAATCGCCCGAATCGCAAAATCATCCAGCGCATCGCGTTGGTTCAGGGGTCGTTCGTTGGTCATGTTTTAGTCTTGATGCAGTTACAGCCAGCCAGCTGCGGAAAGCGCTTTCGCTGCAAACTGGGCCAGCAGTTGGTGTCCGTAGGGCGCGGGATGCACATCATCGGCGAAACCGTAGCGAGAAATGTCGCCAGCGATCACATTGGCGGGGCTGCACACCAACGATACGCCGCCCAAAATATTACTCGCGTCAGATTTGCAACTGCGTGCCGTGACATTGCTCAATCCATAGGCAATGGGGTTGTTGTACTGGTCGGTGCTGGTGGTGAATGCATCGGCCAACACAACACCTGACGTGCCAGCCAACCCAGTCGCGAGGGCCTGATTGAACGCTTGTGCCATGGCAGTTAACAGTGCGGCGGTTTGTGGGCCACCCGCAAAACCCATGGGAGTGGCTCCAGCATTGGGGAGGTTGACAACCAGCACATGCTGAGCACCCTTGGCAACGATTTGGGTTTTGACCAAAATGGCCTGCGCAGTACCCGCCTTGGCCATGTTGGCAAGCAAGCCTGCCTGCAATGCGGCTTGACCCTCAGCGGCAGAATTGGCCGTCAGCACGGCCAATTGCTCAGCCGACGACCAGCCGCCGAGAATAGTCGCGGTGGTTGTGAATGCGGCGACCGTTGAGGCATTCGGTTCGGCAGACAATGCTGCGGCGGCGGTTGCAACTGCACCTTGTATGAAAATATCATTGCCCCCCGCCATGACCGTGACCAAGGCCTTGGGATTGAACGCGCCCGCGTTGCGCCCCAGATGGTCTGCAACTTGGGTCGTCAGCGGGTAAGTCAATTGTCCTAGCGCCGCACTGCTGGAGATGTTTTTGTTGCCAGGGCCGATTGGATGCGTGACGCGAGATCCGCCTTGTGCATGGTTGGTGCAACTGGCTTGGCTGGTGGGCGGCACAGAAAACCCTTGCGCAGCGAAGCCGTCAAGCCCCTTAACGGCTGCGCAGGGCGCAGGCAGGGCCAGCTGTGCAGACAAAAAATCGAGCCAAATTTTTGTTGGCGTCACTGAGCCTGAATTAACCGTGTAGCGACCACCGCCAACCGCTGCGACTGTGCCCACTGCGTAGGTTCCTGCATCGCTCAAGCTGTCGCCAAACGAAACCAGCGACGTGAAACCCACGGGCGCGCTGCGGGTTGGGCCGTCTGCATCGCCGCCACAGCCCGCAAGCAATGCCGCCACGGATGCGGCAAGGATGATGGTGTTGATTGATTTCATGTGTATTCCAGTGGGTTGAAAAATCGGCTGTTGAACTCGACAGCGCCATTGTTAACATTCCGATATCAAATGACAATCCGCTAATTTCAGATGAAAGCATCCAAATATGGATGCCCAAAAGCCTCGGTGGCCCCAAGAGAGAACCCGTATGAACACCCAATGGGACGATTTGCGACTGTTTCTATGTGTTGCTGAGCAAGGCAGCTTGAGCGCCGCTGCGCGTGTGCTCAAGCTGGGGCAGGCCACCCTGAGCCGCCGCATTGCGGCGTTAGAGTGCCAGTTGGGCGAGCCGCTTTTTACGCGCGCCAGCCAAGGTGTCAGCCTGACAACGCTGGGCGCGCGCCTGCTGCCCTCGGCTCAACACATGGCTGAATGGGCGGCAGAGGCCGCTGTGCAGCAAGGTCAAAGCATGCAAGGCAAGGTGCGCATCGCAGCGCCACCGGTTGCCGCGTATGACTTTGTCGCACCGATGGCCGCAGACATTCGCCGCGCGCATCCTGGTTTACAAATCGAGCTGTTGTCGGGCGTGCGTGTGCTGAACCTGGGTCGCGGCGAGGCCGATATATCGCTGCGAACGATCGCACCGCAAGACCCAGACCTGGTGTGCCTAGACCACATCAGCGTGCCCATCAAGGCTTATGCAAGCGAGCGCTATGTGCAAAGTTTGCCGACCCACTACACCGCCAAAGACCTTGACTGGATTTGTTGGGCAGCGCCCTACGACGACGTGCGATCCAACCGGGCCTTGCACGCGCTGATTCCAGACTTCAAGCCAGCATTCACTTCAGACGATTTCAACGTGCAATTCGCCGCATGCCGCTCGGGCGTGGGTGCCATGTTGATGCCGGCTGCGCAACACCGCTACACACAAATGCACGCGCTGCGAGCCCTGCCCTTGGATATTGACCCCACATTCGTGGGCCACCTGTACATGGTGTGCCACAAGCGAGGGGCTGAGCTCTCGCCTGTGATGGCTGTACAGCGCTTCATGTCGGCCGAGTTTGCTTACATGCGCGATCAGCAGGCAAGTGGTCGAATCCAGCGATTTGAGTAAAAAAAATCGGTTGCGACAAAGAGTCACTGTTGGAAGAGAGTTGCGGGTTAACCCGAATCGGTCTACAGTATTGATTCCTTCACTTTGACTGCAAATCATGCATAACTCACCCGCGTCAGTCGACAACCCCGATGCACAACCCCTTGGGGGCCCAGCGCACAACGCGATGGGCCCCCAGTTTGTTTCCGAGGTGTCCGACGCAACGCCGCCGCGGCATGACGCTGCGCTGGTGTCTCGCGACACCCCACCAGACGCCCACTCTGCAAGCAGCGTGCACGCCGCTGCCACGCCGACACTCATGCTTACTGCTTTGGGTGTTGTGTACGGCGACATTGGCACCTCGCCGCTGTACGCGCTCAAGGAATCATTTAACCCGGCCCACGGCGTGGTGCTAAGCGATGACAGCATCATGGGTATCTTGTCAATGCTGGCATGGGCAGTCACATTTGTTGTGACTCTCAAGTATGTGAGCTTGATTTTGCGAGCCAATCACCAAGGTGAAGGTGGCATTTTGGCTTTGCAGGCTTTGGCGCGCCTGAGCCTGAAGGGCACGAGCGGCGCGGCCAACTATCGAACGCGCATGGCCTTGACGGCGATAGGTGCCATCGGCCTGCTGGGGGCCGCGATGTTTTATGGCGACGCCTTGATCACGCCTGCCATATCGGTGCTGTCAGCCATAGAAGGCTTGGAGTTGGTCACACCAGCGTTGAAACCTTATGTGCTGCCGATCACGGCGGGCATCTTGATCGCACTCTTTGCGGTGCAACGATTCGGAACAGCCACTGTCGGTCGCGCATTTGGCCCGATCGTGCTGTTGTGGTTCATGACTTTGGCGGTGTTGGGCACTGCACAAATCATCAAACAACCGCAAATTCTCGGCGCATTGAATCCGCTGCACGCCATTGGTTTTTTTGTAGCGCACCCTGGCATGTCTTTTGTGATCTTGGGGTCGGTTTTTTTGGCGGTCACGGGCGCCGAGGCTTTGTACGCTGACATGGGGCATTTTGGCGCGTCGGCCGTGCAGCGGGCTTGGTTGTGGGTGGCCATGCCAGCCCTCATGCTTAACTACTTTGGCCAAGGTGCGCTCTTGATGAGCGACCCCACTGCCCTTGAGAACCCCTTCTATCGACTGGTACCCGATTGGGGCGTGATCCCGCTGGTGGTACTCGCTGCGGCTGCCACCGTGATCGCATCACAAGCCACCATCACCGGCGCTTATTCATTGACTGTGCAGGCCATCGCCTTGGACTATCTGCCACGAATGAAGGTGGTGCAAACGGCCAATGAGGCAAAAGGACAGATTTATGTCCCCTTGGTGAATTGGCTCATGCTGCTGGGCGTGTTGGCATTGGTGTTTGGGTTTGGCAGCTCATCAGGTTTGTCTGCGGCCTATGGCATTTCAATCACCATCACCATGGTGTGCACCAGCTTACTGTTTGCCGCGGTAGCGCACCGGGTGTGGGGCTGGAAACTTCGGGTGCTGCTGCCGCTGATGCTTTTTATTTTGTTCGTTGACAGCGTATTTTTACTATCAAATTTAGCCAAAGTCATGCATGGTGGCTGGATGCCCATTGCGCTTGCAGCGATTTTGATTGCTCTGATGGGCACATGGTCGAAAGCGCTGCGCCTGAGAAACGAAAGAGCCGAACGCGAAGGAGTCGACTTGGCGAGCTTTGTGACGCAACTGACGCAAAATCCGCCACACCGCGCCCTGGGCACTGCCGTGTACTTGAGCGCCAACAACCGATATGTGCCGCACGCGTTGCTGCACAACTTGAAGCACAACCAAGTTTTGCATGAACGATTGATCCTGCTCAGCCTGTGCACGACAGATCTGCCAAGGGTGGGGTCATCAGACAAACTGCTCGTCAAGCAGCTAGCACCACACGTGTGGCAAGTGAGCGCCAAGTTGGGTTTCATGGAGTCCATTAATGTGCGCGAACTGATGCAATTGCTCAGCTACCAGCACGGCATTGACACAACAGATGCGAGTACCACTTACTTCTTGTCGCGCTCGAGCACCACCCAACCGAATGACCAACGCATGTGGCCGGTTCAAAGGCAAGCATTTGCGTTCATGCAACGAAATGCCAGCCGAGCTGCAGACCATTACCAGTTGCCGAACAACCGAACGGTGGAGTTTGGCCGTAGCGTTTAAGTGCCGCTATCGGGCGACGGCGCAAGCGCTTGATTCGCGTCGGTTGACTGCGCAACGGCATGCGTTGTCACTTCAGTCGTCACCTCCGTCGTCACTTGGGTCATGAGTTTGTGCACTGGGCATTTCTCCGCCGCGAGTTGCAGGGCTTGGAATTGCTCTGGCGTGAGCGAGCCCGTGATCGCCACAGCGGCCGTCAGTTTGTACACGCCCTGTCGCTCGGCGCTGGCGTCTCGGGTGACCGTCACTTGCACGTCTTGCACGTCCCAGCCTTTGCGCCCCGCCAGCCACATGATGGTGAGTGACTTGCATGCGCCCAGTGCGGCGTCATACAGATCGTGCGGGTCGGGGCCGATGTCTTCGCCACCGGCGACGCGGTCGATGTCAACATCAAAGGCGTGCTCACCAACAGTGACGCGGCTGGCCGTGAGGGTGCTGGGTAGGCGTTGGAGGTGAATCATGGCTGGGTGGGCTGGTCGTTGAGCACCGACAACACGTCGGATCGAAACTCGCGTCGGTACAAGATCAAAATCACCACGGCTGTCGCGAGCGCAAAAACCGCGCCGGAGAAGAACCAACCGATTGCGGCAAACGCAAAATAGTAGGCACGAAGGCCATCGTTGAAGGTCTCCGCGGCCAAACCGACCAGCCCGCTGGCGCGAGCCACGAAGGCTTCGCGGTCGTATTTGTTCGACACAAAGTCTTTAGGGTCGGGCATGGAGCCAATGACAAGCGCAACAAATGTGTATTGGCGCATGCTCCAACTGAAACGAAAAAACGCGTACACAAAGATGCCGATCAGCATCAACACCTTGAGGTCAAACACCAAAACAGAGGTTCGCACGGCAAAAGGCACCTCGCGCACCAGCTCCGCCGCCTTGTCGGTACTGCCCAACAGCGCGAACAACCCGCCAATGACGATGATGGTGGTGCTGGAGAAAAACGCGGGCGTGCCCGAGAGGTTTTGCGTGATGATGCCGTCAAGCACCCGAGGGTCGCGAAAAGTGGCTTCTTTCAGCCAATAGCGGCGATACCGATTCGTGGTTTGGATGAGCGACGGCTTCGTGGCGGCATAGTGCCGCGCGAACCAAGCATAGGTGGTCCAAGCCGAGAAGAAACCAATGACGGCAAGCCAATCAAACAAGGGGAGCAAGCTGAATATCTGCATATTCGGACTGTACCCCCCTGGCTGACGCGGTATTAGCCGCGCAGTTTGGTCGCGACCTCACTGATGCGCTTGCCATACGCCGATGCCGTGTCCAAGTCCCCTTGTGGGATTTTGTCAGCGGGGTCGGTTGGGCCGCACTGAGCCATGACCCCAGAGTTAGAGCCGATGCGGTTGATGGTGCCGTCGTTTTGGCTGGGTTGTCCCACCCAAATCATGCCTTGTTGCATGGACAAGGTGATGAAATATTGCAGGGTCGACAACTTGTCGCCACTGGGGCTGGCTGAGCAGGTGAAGCCGCCGGCGACCTTGTCTTTCCAAGCACCGGTGAACCACATCTTGCTGGTGGCATCGGCGAATTTCTTGAACTGCCAGCTGGCCATGCCCATGTAGGTTGGGCTGCCCATGACGATTGCGTCTGCGGCGTTGAGCGTGGCCCATTGCTCGTCGGTGAGGTTGCCGTCGGCATCAATGGCAACCAAATCGGCACCTGCGCCTTGGGCGACGTGTTGCGCAACGCGCAGGGTGTGGCCGTAGCCTGAATGAAATACAACTGCAACTTTAGCCATGGAATGCTCCTGAAATAGGCTTGAGGAAAAGTCTTGACGATGTCAAGACCGGAAAAAACATTTGAATCAGCGCTCGCCCAATCGACCCATGCCGCCGCTTTGATAGCGTTGCAAGTAACCGGCAGTGTCTTGGGCGGTGTTGCCCGTGAACGGGCCATGTTGGTAGACCGGCTCATTGAGTGGCACGCCGGTAAAGAGCACGCCGCGAACGGGTGCGTCGCCGCTTTGCAAGCGGATGTGCGAGCCTACGCTGTCAAAAACGATGGCGTTGCCTTGTTTTGGGGTGGATCGCAGCGCTTCACCACTCAGGTCAATCACGCCTGAATTGAGCACGAAAAAGACCTTGTAACCGCTGGGAACTGGCAAATTCGCTTCGGTGTTGGCATCCATGCTGATGTCGAGCATGTTGACGCGGTTTAGCCAGCGCTCGTCGTTTGCGATGGGACTCTTTTGACCAGCAAACTCGCCAGCGACGACCCGCAGACTGGCCTGACCACCGACTGCATCAACCGCCACTGTGGGCATGTCGGCCGCGTGCGCTTTGAGTGAAGCCGGTGCAGCACGTTTGTGCTCACGAGACAAGTTGACGAACACCTGCAAACCGTTTGAAGCCACGCCGTTGACTTGCGGGTACTCGTCGTGGACCATGCCGGACGCGGCTTGTGTCCAATGCAAGTCGCCGGGGTTGATTTCGCTGAAGTCGCCCAGAGAGTCGCGATTGAAAAATCCGCCTTTGGCCTCAGGCAACATGAGGGTGACGGCGCTCATGCCCGCATGCGGGTGAGCCGCAAACACGGGCTGACTCATCACAAATGCGTCAACGCCCAAAAATGGGTCGAGCACGTCAGGGGTTGACCCGCGCAAAATCGTTGCGCCCGATTCCCCTCCAAACGCATGAAACGGCATGGCAATGACTTGCGCGACCGCGCGCACGGTAAACACTTCAGAACCACACATGACTCACGCCTCCAAATCAAAAAACAGCACTTCGGCGTCTTGACCGTTGCTCAGGTGCAACGCTGACTCGGCGCGCAACTTGGCGGCATCGCCTGCGCTCAAGGTTTGCCCATTAACGGCCACACTGCCTTTGATGACTTGCAAATAGCCCAACCGCTGCGGATTGAGCGGGATCGAAGTTTGCTCATGCCCGTCAAAAAGCCCCGCATACAGTGAGGCGTTGGCATGAATCGTGACGCTGCCTTTTGCGCCGTTGGGGCTCGCGACCAAGCGCAGTTGACCGCGTTTTTCGGTGGGCGCAAAGGTTTTTTGCTCATAGCCGGGCGCAATGCCGCGTTGGTTCGGCTCAATCCAAATCTGCAAGAAGTGGGTCTCGCTATCGGCTGCGTGGTTGTACTCGCTGTGCTGAATGCCGCTGCCCGCACTCATGCGCTGCACGTCGCCCGGCGGGATGCTTGCGCCGTTGCCGATGCTGTCTTTGTGACCGATTTCGCCCGACATGACGTAGCTGATGATCTCCATGTCGCGGTGCCCGTGCGTACCAAAACCGGTACCCGGCGCGATGCGGTCTTCGTTGATGACGCGCAGGTTGCCAAACCCCATGTGCGACGGGTCGTGATACCCGGCGAACGAAAACGAGTGGTAGCTTTTGAGCCAACCGTGGTCGGCCCAGCCTCTGTCTGAAGATTTGCGAATGGTGAGCATGTTTGACTCATGTGTGCTTTTGATGAATCGAACTTTAGGCCAATCAATGCGCCAAACAATCGAATGAATTTGATGTCATCATTCGAATATGACGAATGAAAACATCGGCGACTTGATCACATCGGAGTCGCTGCGCTTGATTGCTGCTGTGGCCGAGCACGGCAGCATGGCCAGCGCAGCACGAGCCTTGGGTGTTGTGCCAAGCGCCATCACGTACCGGGTCAGGTTAATTGAAGAGGCGCTTGACGTGCTGCTTTTTGATCGCAGTGCGCGCCAAGCGCGCATCACGCCTGCGGGCGCGGCGTTGCTCAGCGAGGGGCGGCGGGTGTTGCAAGAGCTTGACGCGGTTGCGCGGCGCGTGAAGCGTGTAGCAACGGGTTGGGAGCCGCAGCTGCGCATAGCGACCGACAGTTTGATTTCACAGGTAACCGTGTTTGAGCTGGTGGAGTCATTTTTGGCCTGCGCACCTGGCGAACAAGCGCCGCCCACGCGGATGCGGCTGCAGCGCGAGACGCTGTCGGGTACATGGCACGCCTTGCTTGATGGCCAAGCCGACCTCGCCCTGGGTGTGGTCGCCGAGGGCATCAGCGAGCCGGGCTTCAGAAGCCGCTCACTCGGTGTCGTGCCTTTTGTGTTTGCGGTCGCGCCCCACCACCCGCTGGCATCTGCCACCGAGCCGATTGACGACACGAGCCTGCAAAGCCACCGAATCGTGGCGGTGGCTGACTCCACTCGCCGCTCAGGCAGCGGGGTGTCGATTGGCATTTTGCCGGGGCAAGACGTGTTAACCGTGAGCGGCTTGCCCGACAAGCTTGCGGCGCAACTGCGGGGCTTGGGTTGCGGCTTTTTGCCAGCGTGTTTGGCAAACTCGCACATTTTGGCCGGTCGCTTGGTGGTCAAACTCACGCAGCGAACCCCGAGGGTCAGCAAATTGAGCTACGCATGGCGGGAGAGCGCCAACGGCCAGCGCGGAAAAGCCCTGACTTGGTGGCTCGATCAGCTGGAAAGCCCCAAGACGCAACAGGCATTGTTGATGCATCATTAGGGGCATGAAGCCCAAATCAAACCCCAAGGCCACTGCAAAACCCCCCGCCAAAACCGTTCGCAAAAAGGCGAGCGCTGCGCAAACAAGCTCCCCGGCAGCGTTCAAGATTGCCGTGATTGGGGCAGGAATGGCGGGCATCGCTTGCGCCCGCACCTTGAAGCAAGCCGGCCACGCAGTCACCGTTTTTGAGAAAAGCCACAGCGCATCGGGGCGCATGTCAACCCGCAGCACGGTTTTTGGCAGCTTTGACCACGGCGCGCAGTACTTCACGGTTCGAGACAAACGCTTCGCCAAAGCCATCAACCTCACCACGTCTGAGGGCATGGTTTTGCCATGGCAGGCCAGCGAAAGCCGCGCCAAAGATGCCCGCTATGTGGCCGTGCCGGGCATGAGCAGCTTGGTCAAGCATTGGGCGCAGCCACTGGGCGCGTCACTCTTGACGGGCCACACGGTTAACCGAATCAGCGAAAACTCCCATGGCGGCTGGGACATCGCTTGCGTTGAGAGCGCCGTCGTCCACCATTTCGATGCGGTTGTGATCGCTGTGCCCAGCGTTCAAGCTGAGCCCTTGCTCAAAACCGCCCAGGCCACCGATTGGGTCAAAGCCGTTGCCAAAACCGCTGTCGCACCTTGCTGGACGCTGATGGTCGCATTCCCCAACGCCGAAGCCTCTGGCGCAGGCGCAACCGATTTTGGCCCCAAGTGGCACAGCGCGCGGCCAGAACACGCACGCATCGCGTGGGTGTCGCGCGAGGCGAGCAAAGCCGGGCGTGGCGCGATTGAGCGCTGGACCGTTCAGGCCACGCCGCAGTGGAGCCGCGAGCACGTCAACGATGACGCGCAAACCGTGCAAGACAAACTCTTAAAAGCCTTTGCAGAAGTCACCGGCATCCGCGCGGAACCTGCGCACGCCCAAACCCACCGCTGGCTCTACGCCAAAACCGAAAAAGCGCTGGGCGAGCCGTTTTTGTGGGACAAGGCGAGTAATTTGGGCGTTTGCGGCGATTGGTGCCTCGGGCACCGGGTTGAAAACGCCTTCACGTCGGGCCTTGATTTGGCTTTGGCTATTTGCAAAGCGCGCAAATAGCACCCAGTCGAGCAACAAGCCCGGGTTACGTCGGCCGATTTGCGCCGTCACCCACGGGTTTGCTGCATGCGGGCTCTTTGGTGGCCGCATTGGCCAGTTGGCTCGATGCCCGCGCCCACGGCGGGCACTGGCTGGTTCGCATCGAAGACGTTGACACGCCGCGCTGCGTAGCAGGCGCCGACACCGCCATCCTTGCCCAGCTCGCCCAATGCGGCATGAGCAGCGACGCGCCTGTGGTTTGGCAAAGCCAGCGCTCAGCACACTACAACGCGGCGCTTGACGCACTCGTTGCCGCCAAGCTCGCCTACCCGTGCAGTTGCAGCCGCCAAGACATTGAGCTGGCCACACAAGACTCGCCGCGCGAGCGCGGTGCGGCGGCCGTCTACCCGGCAACCTGCCGCGCCAAGCCAACACAGCCCGACAGACCGCTGGCTTGGCGTTTGCGGACAGATTTTGATGCCGTTTTGATGAAAAATCGGCTCTTGGTCACCGAATCCATTGATGTTGATGCTACTGATATCATAGTAAATTGGCCTGATCGTCGCAACGGCTTTCAATGGCCATCGCGGCAAAACATCACCCAAAGCGTGGGCGACTTTGTGCTCAAGCGAGCCGATCAACTGTGGGCGTACCAGCTCGCGGTGGTCGTTGACGACGGCGCGCAGGGCATCACACACGTCATTCGCGGCGAAGACTTGGCGGACAACACCGCCCGCCAAATTTGGTTGCAACATGCTTTGCAACTGCCGACACCCCAATATTGGCACACGCCCCTGGTGTTGGGTCATGACGGCGAAAAGTTGTCCAAGCAAAACGGTGCGCAGGCCATTGATACAGCCCATACCGCGCAAGCGTTGGCTCACTTGAGCCGCGCCGCACGTCACTTGGGTTTACAGACGTCGGCTCGAGCCTCGGTCGCACAGTCGCTGCACGCTTGGGTTCAGGAATGGTCGCTTGCGAAGTAAACTGCCCGCCAATGACCCACATGACCGACCCGACACCTGACACCTCCGAGCCCTCAGCGGCCAACCCACCCCGAATCAAGAGTTTTGTGCGGCGAACCGGCCGTGTGACAACCGGCCAAGCCAAAGCGCTGGAGTCAGTCGGCCCGCGGGTCTTGTTGCCTTATCAATCAGATACTATTGATTTGATAGCAACAAACCCAATGAATCCGGTGACCAATGGCCAAAATGACTCCAAATTCGAGCGAATCGTGTTCGAAATCGGCTTTGGCATGGGCGAAGCCACGGCCCACATTGCAGCACTCATGCCGCAAACCCTCTTTTTGGGCTGCGAGGTCCACGACCCGGGCGTGGGCGCGTTGCTCAAGCGAATCGAAGAAAACAACCTGCACAACCTGCGCATTTGCGCGCACGATGCGTTTGAAGTCTTGACCCACATGATTGCACCGGCAAGCCTGGACGGCGTGCACATCTTCTTCCCCGACCCATGGCACAAAAAGCGCCACAACAAGCGCCGCCTGATCCAAGCCCCATTTGTCGAGTTGCTCGCCAGCCGCCTCAAAGCGGGCGGCTACTTGCACTGCGCAACCGACTGGCAACCCTATGCGGAGCAGATTCTGGCGGTTTTGCAGGCCGATGCGACACTCAAAAACCGCTCAACCCGAGCCGGTGGCTACAGCGACAAACCCGACTACCGCCCGTTGACCAAGTTTGAAAACCGAGGCATCAAACTCGGCCACGGCGTTTGGGATGTCGTGTTTGAGCGAGTGTGAAACGACGCGAAATCACGACCAGGTCAGGTTTAGCTTGCGATTTGACGCAGCGCAGTCGCGTAGGTACAAGTTAATGAGACTTTGATACGGAATGGCAGCTTCTTTGGCGACTGATTTGAAGTAATCAATCGAGGCCTCATCAAGCCGAATGGTGATCTGCTTCTTCAATTGCGCTGCATACGGGTTTTTGCGAGCAGCGCTGAAATCATATTCATCTCTCATGGTGTTGCTTTCAACGGTAAGACTTGGACTCAGAGGGACTGGCTTTGCGAGCTGAGATGATCCGGATGACGTTTCCGTCGGTTCGATAGCAATGGCACACCAACAAAACGCGCAACGCGCTACTGAGACCCAGCAGCACAAAGCGTTCCTCGTCAACCGAGTGGTCCGGGTCGTCAATTAATTTGGCTGACTCGTCGGAAAAAACAGACGTCGCCTCTTCAAAGCGCACACCATGCTTTTTGGCATTGGCCGCCGCTTTGCGGTCGTTCCAATCAAATTCGATCCCGCTCATATCCCAGATTGTAACTACGTTGTAGTTTTCTGATGGCGTTCACCGCGCCATCCACCGCCGCAAGCTAAAACTCAAAACATCCACCAACGCCACCAAGCCGATCATCGCGATCAAAATGGTTGAGGTTTTGCTCATTTGAAACAAGCCCATGTGGAACGACAGCATTTGACCCAAGCCCCCGCCGCCGACCACGCCCAGTACGGCTGCGGCGCGGATGTTGTTTTCCCAGCGGTAAAGCGTGTAACTCATGAGTTGGGGCAACACCGTTGGTAGCGTGGCATAGGCGAACACCCGAAACTCGCTGACGCCACGAACGCGCAGCGCGTTGGCGGCATCAGGCGGGGCGTTTTCGATGCTCTCCGCAAACAAGCGGCCTAAAACGCCCGAGGTGTGCAGCGCAAGCGCTAGGGTTCCGGCAAACGGGCCCAAACCGGCTGCTATCAGCAGCATCGAGGCCCAAACCAGCTCAGGAATGCTGCGCAGCGCGTTCAGCACCCAGCGGGTGAGCGTTCGCCAGCGAGCGGTGTCGTCGGGGTGGGTTTTGCTGGCCGGCAGCGCCAATGCCAAACCGCCCACGACGGCCAGCACCGTGCCCAGCGCCGACATTGCAAGCGTTTCAAGGGTTGCAGGCCCGAGTTTTTTCAAAAAGGCCCAGCCAAAATCGGGGGAGCCCAATTCGGCGATGAACTTGCCCATGCTTCGAGCGGCATCCATGCTGAAAAACTGCGCCCACTGGAGATCCAGGCTCCAAAAACTCAAGCCTGTCAACACGATCAATCCGGCAGTGAACCAACAGGCCTTGCAGCGCGCATCAAACAGCGGCGGCGGCAGCTTCATTTCAACGTGGGAAGTTTGGATGTTCATCCCAGCTCCTTGCGCAGCCACGCACTGACCTTGTCGGCCAGCCACACCAAGGCCATGAACACAAGCAACAACGTGGCGACCTCACCACCGCGAAACATCTTCATGGAGTTATCCAGCTCTTGGCCCAATCCGCCCGCGCCGACGAACCCCAGCACAGCTGAGGAGCGAATCGCGCACTCCCAGCGGTAGACCGTGTAGCTCGTGATCTCGGCCGCGTTTTGCGGCAACAGCCCGTAGAAAAACGCTTGCAACCGGCCCGAGCCGTTGCGCATCAGGCTTTGAGTTGCATGGGCTTCGCCGCTTTCCAAAATCTCGGTGTAGACCTTGCCCAACATGCCTGCGTAAGTCAACGCAATGGCCAAAACACCCGCAGTCGGCCCCAAGCCCACCACCCGCACAAACACCAGCGCCCAAACCAACTCAGGCACGCTGCGCAGCACGATCAAAAACCAGCGCACGAGTTGGCGCAGCCCACTCGGAATCCATGCCATCTGCCCCGACAGCAGCGACACCGACAAAGCAGACGTGCCCAAAAGGGTCAGCGGGATGGCCAGCACCAAGGCCAGCGCGATGCCGGCTGTGGCCATGGCAACCGTGCGCCAAGTCTCGCGCAGCACCAAACGCAAAAATTCTTCGCCGTGCGCAGGCGGAAAGAAGTCGCCCAAGAACCCACCCACCACTTTGCGGCTGTCAGGCGAGAACAGCGTCCAAGGCGTGAATTCCGTCATCACCAGCATGGGCCAAAGCACAACGATGCCTGCAAGCGTCCAAAACACGCGCCCGATCCAAGCGGGGTCACGCATCGGCGCGGCGGTTTGGCCGCGTGTCAACACGTCGCCACTCATCGGCAGTGCATCACCGCTGGCGCGGCCGAGCTCGGGTTTTGCGCCGGAAACTCATTCAGCGGCGTGATGCCAAACAGCTCGTCTTCATGCTGGGCATAAAGCACCTTGAGGATCTCTGGCGTGACTTGCGCGGTGGGTAAATCAAACACCACCTCGCCCGAGCGCAGACCGATGATGCGAGGAAAGCCGCTGAGCGCCCGCTCCACTTGGTGCAAGCTGCAAATCAGGGTGGCTTTGCGCTCACGGGCAACGGCCACCAGCGCACTCAGCGCTTGCTCGCTGCGAGTCGGGTCCAAGGCCGACAGCGGCTCATCAACCAGCCACAGGCTGGCCTGCGCGGCAAACACCCGCGCCAAACCGACCCGCTGGCGCTCGCCGCCCGACAGGCGGTCAACCCGCTCAAACAACTTCTCAGACAAATCAAATCGAACCAAGGCCTCATGCGCGACGCGGATGTCGCGAGGATAAAAAAGTGAGGCCAAACTAGCCCACAAACCCATTTGCGGCAAAAGCCCAGCCAAAACGGCCGTAACGACTCGCTGGCGCGGCGGCAACGGCGGCACCTGGGGTGCCAGAATGAGCCGCGAGCGCAGGTCTTTTAAGTCAGCTCTTGCAATGGCCCATGGGTCAACCCCGCCGACTTGCAGCTCGCCCGCTGCCGGCTTGAGTGCGCAGGCCATGGCATGCAAAAGCGTGGTTTTGCCTGCGCCTGATGGACCAATGATCGCAATCGCCTCGCCAGCGGCCACGGAAATCGAGGCAGATTTGAGCGCCGCCGCGCCCGCCGGGGCGGACGGGTGGCGCGCGCTCAAGCCGTTGAGGCGAAGCTCCATCAGAGCAGCCCAGCGCTCTTGGCCGCGGCTTCGATGCCTTTGTAGTTGTCTGGCTTGGTCACGATATAGCGGGTGGCACGGTTGAGCGACAAAATTTCTTTGCCTTCAGCTGTGGCGGGGTCCAAGCTGGTCAGTGCGTTTTGCACTTTGGTGCGCAGCTCGGCGCTTGAGTCAACGTGCATCGACCAGTTGTAATTGAAGTAAGGCGGCGTGGTGTAGAACACGTCCACAGCCTTGGTGTCGACCTTGTTCTCGGTCACAAACTTCTTCCAAACGGTGATGTCAAGCGCGGCAGCATCAACTTTGCCGCCAACGACCGAAGCAATCGTCGCATCATGTGCGCCGCTGTAGGCCACGCGTTTGAAGTCAGTCTCGGGGTTGAGCTTGGCTTGCAGCAAAAAGCTGCGGGGCATCAAGTGACCCGATGTGCTGGACTGCGAGCCAAACGAGACTTGCTTGCCCTTCATTTGCTCCAAGGTCTTGATGCCTGAGTCGGTTTTCGCGATGAAAACCGACTGAAATTTTGTGTCTTCTTCACGCTGGGCCAAAGGCACAATTTTGCCGCCCGAGCGAATGCTGGCTTGCACAAAGGTGAAGCCACCGAACCAAACCAAATCAACTTTCTTGTTCACCAGCGCTTCGACAGCGGCTGGGTAGTCGCTCACTGGGGTGAACTCGACCTTCATGCCCAATTTGGACTCCAAATATTTGGCAATTGGCCCAAATTTGCGAGTCTGCTCGGTTGCAGCCTCTTCGGGAATGGTCGTGACGCGAAAAACAGCTTGCGCGTGCGAGTACGCGCTGAACGCCACCAAAGCGCATGACATGAGCGCTTTGAGTGTGCGTGAAGGGGACAAACTGATCATGAAAAACTCCAAAAAACATTGAAAAACCGGCGAAAACACCCGAGCAAACCGCACGAGTACAAACCCGGAGCGTGGATTATCGAGAATTTCGAACTTTTTCGTCGGTTGCACTTGCAGAGCCTTACAAAACGGGCCGACGTCGCGGTCGTCAGAACAAGGGTCTAGTCGGCCTGTCCGTGCACGAAAATGCATACTTTATTCATCTTTCGCCGACTAGACTAGGGCCATGACATCACCCCCGCAATCGCTACGAATGGCGCAGTTTGAGCTGTTGTGCGGCAACGGCGGCAACTCGGTGCTGCCAACCATCCTGCTGCTCGTCATTTTGTATGCCACGTTGTCAAACCCCAGCAACTCGGCCGCGCTTGCCGGTTGGGCGGTTTTGGTCACCGCTTCAACCCTGAACTGGTGGCGATACGCGAACCACCAGCGCGCAAACCCGCCAACAGACACGCAAGTACCCGAGCGCGTGCGTTGCGCGCTGGCGTTGCACGCCATCGACGGCATGCTTTGGGGGGCGCTCGCTTGGGTCGCGCTCGACACGAGTTCGGTCACCGGCTTGGTGTTGATCATGGCGGTACTCACTGGCGTGGCCGCAAACTCCATGTCTTTGCTGTCACCGGTTTTGGTGGTGTTTATTGGCTTTGTTGTCGCTGAGCTGGCTGTCAGTGCGTTGAAGTTCTTGTTCGCGAGTGACCCCAGCTTCAAAATCTTGGGGTACGCGGGTGTGTTGTTTGCAATCACGATCATCGGCCAAGCCATCAGCGCGTCTCGCTCTGCACGGGCAACCATTGGCCTGAGGTTCGAGAATGCGGCACTCTTGGAGCAACTGCGTGCCGAAACGGCGGTCGCAACCGAGGCCAAGCACGAGGCAGAAATGGCCAACGCCGCCAAGTCGAAGTTTTTGGCCGCAGCAAGCCACGATTTGCGCCAACCCATTCACGCGCAGGGTCTCTTTTTGGATCTATTGGCGCAAACTGGGCTTAACGCCAGCCAAAGAGAGGTGCTGGAACGTGCCCAGTCAGCATCGAGCGCCACCAGCGACATGCTCAACACACTCTTGGACATCTCCCGCATCGACGCGGGCGTGGTCAAGCCAGTTGTTTCTGTGTTTGCATTGGGCCCCATGCTCAAACGCATCGAAAACGACTTGGCACCGGTCGCACTGGCAAAGCACATTGGCTACCGGTCCAGACCCACTGGCGCCAGGCTGTCTTCTGACCCCAGCCTAGTCGAGTTGATCGTGCGAAACCTCGCGTCCAACGCGGTGCGGTACACCGATCAAGGCGGCGTGCTCATCAGCTGCCGCAAGCGCATCGGCTACGCCACAATTGAAGTCTGGGACACCGGAATCGGCATTGCCAAAGACAAGCAAGACGAGGTTTTTCGCGAATTTCACCAACTGGGTAACTCGGAGCGAGATCGCCGCAAAGGCTTGGGACTAGGCTTGGCCATTGCTCGTGGCATGTCGCTGGCGATGGGCTTGGATTTGACGCTGCGCTCAGAGCCTGGACGGGGCAGCGTGTTCAAACTGCGCGTGCCGTTGGCCGATACCTCAAGCCCGACCGACACAGCCGAGGTCACCGCGCCGCTTGAGCGCATCGACCCCCTCGCCAATCTTTCAGCCCAGACCCAACTCACGCCCGACGCATCACTCAAGCGGCTGCGCGTGTTGTTCGTTGACGACGACGAAGCCGTGCGACGCGGCATGGTTGACCTTCTGCAGGCTTGGGGATGTGAGTGTGTGGGTGCCTCTGACATCACCCAAAGCCTCGTGTTGGCAGACTCAAGCGTGCCAAACCTGGTCATCAGCGACTACCGCTTGCGCGACAACGTCACCGGTACTCAAGTAATCGACGCTGTTCGCCAACACATGTGCGCCCCCGTAGCAGCGTTGATCATCACCGGCGACACGGCACCGCAGCGGCTGCGCGAAGCGCTCGACTCTGGCGTTAGCCTGCTTCACAAACCCGTGCCCCCATGGGCACTGCGACGAACCCTAGCCCGATTCGCAAACGAGCAACCTGGCACGTGACCACCCGGCCCGACAGAGATCCGCAGCACCCAGCAACTCGGCCCGAAACGGTCACAAAATCGCTGGAAAGCTATTCGCACCGAAAAAAAGGTAAAAACACCTACTGGTCACCGATTTCATTGAGATCGTTGCTATCTTTTTCGCAACGACTGAGCCGTCCCTAGGACTTGCGCAAAATTATCCCAGCAAGGCCCAGCGACGACGACAGCGCGAGCAGCACGGACAGGAGCTGCAAAGCCGCTGGGGCGATTTTGCGTGAGTCCTGCGAAGACTCACTTGTAAAACACCTCAACCACGCCCTTGAGCTTGATCATCAGCGGGCGGCCTTTGCGGTCGACGGTTTTGCCTGCTGCAACCTTGACCCATGCCTCGCTGATGCAATATTCCTCCACGTTGGACATCTCTTTGCCGTTGAAGCGAATGCCCACGTCGTGCTCAAACACGGCGGCCACGTGGTGAGGGCTGCGCGGATCAACCGACAAATGGTCAGGTAAGGTTGGACGGGTCGGACGGGGCGATTCGGTGGCGGTCAGTGGCGTGGTCGTGTCGTCGGTCATGGTGATTGCGTGGTTTTGAGTCAAAAGCGTGTACAAACTCGATTTTCGCTCATGCCCACTGATTCCTCGCCGCGCCCATGAAACCCCGCCTGTCGTTTTGGCAAATCGTCCACATGAATGTCGGCTTCTTTGGCATTCAGTTCAGCTTTGGCTTGCAACAAGCCAACATGAGTCCGATTTATCAATATTTGGGAGCTGAAGAGTCCAAACTTCCGTTCTTGTGGCTAGCGGGCCCGATAACCGGCCTGCTCGTTCAACCCATCGTCGGCGCGATGAGCGACCGATGCACCTCGAGGTTTGGGCGGCGAACGCCTTTTTTCTTGATTGGCGCGCTGATGTGCAGTTTGGGCTTGTTGGCCATGCCGCTGTCACCCACGTTGTGGTTTGCTGCGGGTTTGTTGTGGCTGCTTGACGCGGCCAATAACGTCACCATGGAGCCCTACCGCGCCTATGTGAGCGACCGGCTGAATGACGAGCAGCTGTCGCAAGGCTTTTTGACCCAAAGCGCGTTCACGGGTTTGGCCCAAACCTGCGCCTACCTCACGCCAAGCCTGTTGGTTTGGCTGGGCATGAGCAAGGTGGCCACAGCGGGCAACGACATCCCGCAGATCACGGCGGCGGCCTTTTCTATTGGCGCGGCGCTGTCCATCACGACCGTCGCTTGGAGCGTTTACCGAGTGCCCGAACTGCCCTTGAGCGAGCCACAGCGGCTGGCGATGACCGCCAAAGCCCGAGGCGCACTCGCCACGCTGGTTGAGATTTGGCAAGCCATTCGCCAAATGCCGCCCACGATGCGCCAACTGGTGGGCATGAGTTTTTTTCAGTGGTACGCCATGAGCACGTATTGGATCTACATCGTGCCGGCACTCGCCAGCACGGTGTTCGACGAAGCCTCGGCCGGTGAGGTTGGATTCGTCGACGCAAGCTTGCTCAATGGTCAGCTCGGTGGTTTTTACAACTTTGTCGCATTTTTGAGTGCGCTGGCAATGGCACCGTTGACGCGAAAGCACGGCGCGAAGTCGGTGCACGCCCTGTGTCTGGTCGCGGGCGCCGTGGGCATGTGCGCGATTCCGCTCATTCAGTCAAAGGCGCTGTTGTTTGTGCCGATGATCGGCATCGGCCTGTGTTGGGCGTCGATCATGGGCAACCCGTATGTGCTGGTGGCCAAGAGCATTCCACCCGAGCGCGCGGGGGTTTACATGGGCATCTTCAACCTGTTCATCGTTGTGCCGATGTTGTTGCAAATGCTGAGCTTGCCCTTGATCTACAACCGATTTTTTGGCGGCGAGCCTCAGCAAGCCATCACGCTAGCCGGGCTGGGGCTGTTTTTGGCCGCGATTTGCATGGCCTTCGTCAAACCGGCGAGGCCTACCCCATCGGCCACTCATCGACTCAATTGATTGACTTGTCGAGCAACTCCAACACGCGCGCGTAAGCCTTCGCGCGAGCTGCAGGGTTTGCGCCCACATGCACGCCTTGGCCCGAATTGACGCCATTGGGCACATCGGTGCGCACCCGCACCGCGCCTTGCGGGTTGTCAAAGTCGTGATAACTGTCGGGGTAGACATTGACTTCAGCGCCCACCGCTTGCCCCCAACGAACGCAGGGCTCGGGTGGTGTCCAGTCGTCTTTTTCACCCAGCATGAGCGCCAAACCCGTGTTTGGCCTCGCGGCGTTACGCTCGGCGGCCGCGCAGCCGGGGTAGAACGCAATCGCCAAATCGAATTTTTGACTCACGGCCTTGACTTCGCGGTGGTTGCCATCGGTGGCCGACAACACCGCACTGCCCCCATGCGACCAGCCCAAGACCGCCACCTTGGAGTTTTGGCCCCACGCTTGCTGATGTACCCACTGCAAGGCACCCAGCGCATCAAGGCGGCGCTGGGTTTGGTCGATGCGGCGCGCGCCGATTTTTTGGGTGCACAACTCGGTCTCGCCCCTGGCCGTGAGCGAGTCAGGAAACAACACGTTGTAGCCCCGGGCCACCAAAAGCTCCGCCATCCCCTGATGACGCGGATTCAGCAAGCCCTTGCGCGCCCCTGATCGGGCATACAAACCACCGCAGCCATGCAGCGCAACCACCGTGCCCTTGGCCACAGTGGTGGGTCGGAACAGCCACGCACCCAGCACCGTGCCATCTCGCGAAGGCAGCGACACCGCGTCAGGTGTCAGGGCAGTCGCATCCTGAGCCACTGCCCCAGCCGAGCACACCAACAAGGCCAAAACACCCCAAACCCAGACGAACGGCGATCGAAAGACGTATTTCATGACAAATTGGCTCTTGGTCGCCGAATTCATTGACTTAAGTGCTATTGAATTAGGACTCAAACTGCTCGTCAATTCAACCGCTCAGTCACCCAAGGCTGCACCGATGAAAGCGCGCTATCCAGTGCGGCTGGGTTGGTGCCACCTGCCATGGCGAGGTCGGGCTTGCCGCCGCCTTTGCCGCCGACTTGTTGGGCGACGAAGTTGACCAAATCACCGGCCTTTAGCTTGGCAAACAGGTCTGGCGTGACACCAGCAGCGAGTTGCACTTTGTCGCCCTCGACGCTGGCAAGCACAATCGCGCCTGACTTGAGCTTGTCTTTGAGTTTGTCGACGGTGTCGCGCAGGGTTTTGGCATCTGCGCCGCTGAGAACAGCCGCGAGCACCCGCACGCCGCCGACATCGACGGCTTTGAGGGCCAGCTCGTCTCCTTGGCTGGACGCGAGTTTGCCTTTGAGCGCGGCCACTTCTTTCTCCAATGCGCGCACGTGCTCAAGCACTTGGTTCACTCGAGCGGGCACATCGACAACGCCGGTCTTGAGGTTGTTGGCAGTGCCTTGCAACGTGTCTTCTAGGCCTTGGAGATAACTCAAAGCGCCCTCGCCTGTGACGGCTTCGATGCGCCGAACGCCTGCAGCGACGCCCGACTCAGCGATGACCTTGAACAGGCCAATATCACCGGTGCGCAGCACGTGGGTGCCGCCGCACAGCTCTTTGCTGGTGCCGATCTCCAACACGCGGACTTCATCGCCATATTTTTCGCCAAACAGCATCATCGCGCCGGTGGCTTTGGCGGCCTCAATCGGCAACACCTGGGCCCGGGTGGTGGCGTTAGCCATGATCTCTGCGTTGACGCGCGACTCAATTTCGCGGATTTGTGCATCGCTCACCGGCGCGTTGTGTGCAAAGTCAAACCGAGTGCGCTCTGCGCTGACCTCGCTGCCTTTTTGCTGCACGTGTGCGCCCAAAACCTCGCGCAAAGCCTTGTGCATGAGGTGCGTGGCACTGTGGTTGCGCACGGTTTGAGCGCGGGCCTTGAGATCAACCTGCGCGTTCACGCTGTCGCCCACATTCAAGCTGCCCGACGTGATTTCGCCGTGGTGGCCAAACACATCTGACTTGATTTTTTGGGTGTCGGTCACGACGAACCGGGGCGCTTTGGACGACTCACCGCCTGAGATCACGCCCAAATCACCGACTTGCCCGCCCGACTCGGCATAAAACGGCGTGGTGTCGAGCACCACGATGCCCATCTCGCCCGACGCCAGCGTTGAAACCGACGTGCCGTCTTTGTAAAGCGCCAACACGGTTGCCGGGCTTGCGAGCTGCTCGTAGCCCACAAAGGCATTGCCAGCACCGCTGTAGCTCAGCGCCTTGTCTTGTTTGAATTTGCCCGCTGCACGTGCTTTGGCCTTTTGCTGCTCCATGGCTGCATGAAACCCGGCTTCATCCACGCTCAAGCCGCGCTCGCGGCAGACATCGGCGCTGAGGTCGAGCGGAAACCCATAGGTGTCGTGCAACTTAAACGCCACAGCACCGGGCAAAACGGTTTGGCCGCCGCCGAGTGCCGCGTCCAAGATCTCCATGCCGATGCCCAGCGTCTCAAAGAAACGCTCTTCTTCTGCCTTGAGCACGTCAGCAATTTTTTGCGACTGCGCGGCCAAGCTTGGGTAGGCCTCACCCATGAGTTTGACCAAATCAGGCACCAGTTTGTGAAAAAACGGTGTCTTTTTGCCCAACAAATAACCGTGGCGAATGGCTCGGCGGATGATGCGCCGCTGCACATAGCCGCGCCCTTCGTTGCTGGGAATCACGCCGTCGCTGACCAAAAACGCGGTCGCACGGATGTGGTCGGCGATGACGCGCAGGCTCTTTTGATTGAGGTCGCTCACGCCAGTTTCCCGCCCAGCGGCCTTGATCAAGGCATCAAAAATATCGATCTCGTAATTGCTGTGGACGTGCTGCAAAATCGCCGCCAACCGCTCCAAGCCCATGCCGGTGTCCACGCATGGCGCGGGCAATTTGACCAAGCTCCCGTCGGTTTGCATGTCGAACTGCATGAAGACGTGGTTCCAGATCTCAATGAAGCGGTCGCCGTCTTCTCCGGGGCTGCCCGGTGGGCCTCCCGCGATGTGGTCGCCGTGGTCGTAAAAAATCTCAGAGCACGGGCCGCATGGCCCCGTGTCGGCCATCATCCAAAAGTTGTCTGACGCGTACTTTTTGCCCTTGTTGTCGCCAATGCGAATCACGCGCTCGGGCGGCAGGCCAATTTCGTTGGTCCAAATGTCGTAGGCCTCTTGATCATCAATGTAGACGGTTGCAGTGAGGCGCTCGGGTGGCAATTTGTACACCTCGGTTAGCAGCTCCCAGCCCCATTTCAGGCTGTCGCGCTTGAAATAGTCACCAAAACTCCAATTGCCCAGCATCTCGAAAAACGTGTGGTGGCGTGCGGTGTAGCCCACATTTTCCAAATCATTGTGTTTGCCACCGGCGCGCAAACACGCCTGCACGCTGGCCGCGCGCACGTATGAGCGCTTGTCGCTACCCAAAAACACATCTTTGAACTGCACCATGCCCGAGTTGGTGAACATCAAGGTCGGGTCGTTGCCGGGCACCAAGGGGCTCGACTGAACCACCGTGTGTTGCTTGCTGGCAAAAAAATCGAGGAACGACTTGCGGATATCTGCGACGGTGAATTGGGGTGGAAGGGTGGCTGTGGTCATGATGAGGTCGGACAAAGAGGAAAAAAAAATTAAAAATCAGGCAGGTGCAGCGAACTTGGCGCATCAAGGAAAAGTCAGCAATTTAACGCGGGCGCGCTCGGCACAGGGTTTGAGCCGTTCGTCCAAAGTCGCCAGCGGAAGCTTCAATCGCTGGCACAGATGAAGGTAGGCTGCGTCGTATGCGCTGGTTCCAACGTCAAGCGCCAATTCCGCGATTTCGGACGGGTTAATCTCTGCGTTGTCGCGACGAATATCAAACGCCATGAGGCGCTCCATGTGGGCCGAGACTGGGCGTACCAGCGATTTGCGCATGACCCCTTTGCGAAGCATTGCGGCGATCTCAAACGACCACAGGCTGGGGACAACTGCCACGCGCTGGCTCATCCCACGCAACAAATTGAGCGCAAATTCGCTACCCGGCACCTCAGACTCGTCGTCAAACAACCAGTGCGCCGCGACCGAGCAATCCAACACAAAATCAGGGCGGCGCATCAAAACCTGCGCTCGTCCTCGATCCAGGACTTCAAAGTCTCGCCCGGCTCGAGCTTGACCTTGATGCGGTTGCTCAACAACCACTCAATGGCCTCGGTTCGATGCCGCGCTTCCTCCTCGGACTGCACATCCATGGCGGTACACGGCACGATCTTCGCCACAGGCTTGCTGTGGCGGGTGATGATCACTTCTTCGCCCGCCTCAGCACGCGCCACGTACTCGCTCAAATGGGTCTTGGCTTCAAACAGTCCAACGGATTCCATGGAGACCACCTTTTATGGTTGATTCAACCAGATTTTATCGTGCAATCAGCAAATTCAAGAAGCAGCTTTCGCGACAGCGGCGCGAAGAAAATTCTGCTAACCTAAATCTGCAATCCTCGGAGAAAAAATGCACTACGCCCTGAACATCCCCAGCCTTGAGGGCAAAGTTAGCCCCGAGGAATGGCGCCTTCGGGTCGATCTCGCGGCGGCCTATCGGCTTGTGGCCCTTTACGGCTGGAGCGACTTGGTGTTCACCCACATCTCTGCCCGCATTCCTGGGCCAGAGCATCACTTCCTCATCAATCCCTACGGTTTGATGTTTGACGAAATCACCGCGTCGAGCTTGGTCAAGGTCGACATGGGATGCAACAAGGTCAGCGAGTCGCAGTTTCCGGTCAACCCCGCGGGGTTCACCATCCACAGCTGCATACACGAAGCGCGCGACGACGCCCAGTGCGTTTTGCACACCCACAGCCGCGCAGGCGTGGGCGTGAGTGCTCAAAAAGGTGGCTTATTGCCCATCAGCCAGCAGGCCACGATCATCTTGTCGGCTCTGGGGTACCACGGCTACGAGGGTTTGGCCCTGCAAGCGGACGAAAAACCGCGTCTGCAAGCCAGTCTGGGCCGCAACCGATACTTGATGCTGCGCAACCACGGCTTGTTGACGGTCGGCACATCCATTGCGGACGCCTGGCTCAACATGTATGTGCTGGAGACGGCCTGCCGCATTCAAATTGATGCGCAAGCCGGTGGTGCCGACGTGAATTTGGTTGAGCCCGCCGTCATCGCATTCAACGCCGCCGTGCTCAAAACCGCCACGGCCGGCCAAGGCGCGCAAATCGCGTGGCCCGCGCTCATTCGCAAATTGGAACGAACCGATCAAAGCTACCGGACTTGATGGGGTCGGTCCGCCTGAGCGGCCACAAACCGCTCGACCGCCTTGGGCAGTGCGCCTTTGGCGGTTTTTTGCAGCTTCATGAGCAATTCGTGCGCCGCACTTGACAGCCCAAAACGCTTGCAAACATCGCGGCGGATCTGAACCAGCAGCTCGGCCGCCATTTCTGCGTCAGCCATGGCGCGGTGAGCGCGACCTGTGGGCGCGATGCTGTGCAACCTCGCCAGGGCCCCGAGCTGGTGAGTTGGCGCGTGAGGGTACAAGCGGCGCGACAGCAACATAGTGCAAGCAAATCGATGCGCGTCACCGCCCGCGCCCAACTGACTCAGCTCCGCAAGCCAAAACCGCTGGTCAAACGAAGCGTTGTGAGCAGCCATCGGCGCACGGCCCACGAATCTGAGCGCATCGGCCATCACGACTTCAGCCTCGGGAGCGCTTGCGATCATGGCGTTAGAAATACCCGTCAAACCCGTCACAAATGCCGGAATGCGAACCCCAGCGTTCATCAAGCTTTGAAACCGATCAACCACCACATCGCCCTCCAACATCACGACAGCGATCTCGGTTGCGCGATCGCCCATGTCAGGCGACAGCCCAGTGGTTTCAAAATCAATGACAGCAGTGAGTTGCATAGTCCTAATAGCATAGCAACAAACCCAATGGATTCGGATACCAAGGGCGTATATTTCACATAAATGATCGTTTTCAAAAATTTGACGGTACTGGGGCGGTTACGGGCGCGATCTCGTCGAGGGCGTAGAACACCGGCAAGCCCAGTTTGCGGGCAGTTGCCACGTCGATATCGGCCCCCTTGGATGCGCCGTCGATTCGCCAAACGGCATCGCAGCGCGCGAGCAAACGCTGCGCGACGGGGTACTGAAACGCATGAAAAACCGCGTCGCCGTCTTCGGTGCTGCCCGCCGCGCGGGCAATGGGTTGCACCCACCACTCGCCAATGACGGGCAAATGTCCGCGCTGGTAAATGGGCAGGCAGCAAGCCTCCAAACGCGCTCGGTTAGCCGCGATTTGGAATGCGTCGCCATGGGTGCCAGACAAATACGGGCCAGCAATCAGGATGAGCAAGGGGTTCATGTGGGACTTTCGTGCAAATTTACGTAATTTCATGCATATTGTTGCACAAGAACCGTCATACGCGCAATTTCGTGCAGAATCGCGCAAATACTGACACTCGAATGAGCGAAAACACATGCTGACCAGCCAACGCAAGCAACTCATCCTGGCGCGCCTGACCCAAACAGGCGAAATCATTGCCAAAGACCTGAGCCGGGAGTGGGCCGTGTCAGAAGACACCATTCGCCGCGACTTGCGCGAACTCGCGGGCACTGGTCAGTTGCAACGCGTGCACGGCGGTGCGCTCGCAGCGTCTAGCGCGGTCGGCACCGTCAAGGCGCGACGGCAAATCGCAAGCGACGAAAAAACCGCCCTCGGTCGCTTTGGCGCCAGTTTGGTCTTACCGGGTCGCGTGACCTTGATCGACGGCGGCACAACCGCGCTGCAAGTGGTTGAACACCTGCCACTCGACCTCGCCGCGACCATCGTCACTCACAGCCCTGAAGTGGCCTGCGCCTTGATCGACCACGCGGCGGTCGAAGTCATCATGCTTGGCGGCAAGCTCTTTCGGCACTCCATGGTCAACATGGGCACCCAAACCACCGACGCAGCTGCGCGCATCCACATCGACCTCTACATCATGGGCGCAACCGGCATACACCCCAAAGCGGGCGCAACCACCGGCGACTTTGAAGAGGCCGCCCTCAAGCGCGCCTTCCAAGCCCGCGCAGCCGAGACAGTCGTCTTGGCATCGAGCGAAAAACTCATGGCAGCCTCGCCACACCTGATTGCCCCGCTTCAATCGCTAGCTGCAGTCGCCATGTGCGACGACACCAGCGCCGCCACGCGCGACGCCATCGCCAACACAGGCGTCGCCATTCACCAAGTTGCTCGCACAGTGGAGACTTTTCGCAGAGTTTAGGCACTTTTTGATAGCAACAAACCCAATGGATTCAGAGACCAAGTGCCAAAATGCCATCAAATCGCGGTCAAAACGACGCAGTCAAGCAGATTCGTATAATCCAAGCTCCTGCGGGCGTCGTTCAATGGCAGGACCTGAGCTTCCCATGCTCAAGATGCGGGTTCGATTCCCGCCGCCCGCTCCAAACAAAAAAAAACGGCCATAGGGCCGTTTTTTCGTTTGGGGCGGGCGGCGGGATGAGAGCCCGCAAACGGGTTCGCTCAAAGTCGGCACGACTTTGGACGGCGAAGCCGGTCGCGAAGCTTTGAGTGTCGAAGCAACGAAGCGTTGCGACGCCGATGGGGCGGTTTTGCGCAAGTCCTGTCTCAGTTGAAAATACCGCCATGCCCACACCCACACCCACATTCAAAACTGGCGAGTTCGCCTACGCCAACAACAGCAACCGCTTCATGGCCTGTGCGCCGCTGACTGGCGCGTCAACATTTGCTGTGGTTGGCGTTCCTTGGGACGGGTGCGTCACCAACCGACCCGGTGCGCGGTTTGGCCCGCAAGAAATTCGCCGCGCGTCGCTGATGTTTGTCGACGGCATTCACCCGCTCTTTGATGTGTCTCCGCTGGACGTCATGGGTGATGCGGGCGACATGCGGCTGCCCAACGCCTCGGGCTTGGACGCCGCACGCGCAGCGATCCAAGCGCACGCCAAACCACTGATGGCCGCGCACCACTGCGTGTTTTTAGGCGGCGACCATTCGGTGACGCTCCCTTTGATCCGCGCCGCACACGCGCAGCATGGCCGTTTGGCCTTGATCCATTTTGATGCGCACTGCGACACCTGGGGCGACCATTTTGGCGAGCCCGGCGGCCACGGCACTTGGACCCGCGAGGTCATCGAAGAAGGCTTGGTTGACCCCACCAAAACCATTCAAATCGGCATTCGATCCAGCGGCGAGCGGGCATCACGCGAGTACGTGCAAGACCACGGCGGTTTGATTTTCACTGGGCGCGCGCTTCGTGGGCTTGACGGTGCAGGACTTATGCCGACACTCAAAGCCATCCGCGAGCGCATCGGCAACTCGCCGTGCTACATCAGCTTTGACATCGACTGCCTCGATCCTGCCTTCGCCCCCGGCACCGGCACGCCTGAGCCGGGTGGCCTCACATCGTCCCAAGCGCTGACTTTGATGGAAGATTTGAGCACGCTCGACACCATAGCCATGGATTGCTGTGAGGTGCTTCCCGCCTATGACCATGCCGAAATCACGTCGTTGGCAGCGGCGACTTTGGTGTGGACTTATCTAAGCGCCAAAGCGCTCGCGTAGCGCATGCGAACGATGTGGACGCTTAAGCCACCGATGCGTGAGTACAGCCAAAAAGGACTTACGCAAAATTGTCCCAACAAGGCGCAGCGACGAAGACGGTGCGAACAGCACGGCTAGGAACTGCAACGCGGCTGGGGCGGTTTTGCGTAGGTTCCATCGCATTTGGAGACTCCCGAATCATTAGCGCAGAAGTGAATGAATCCGCCGACCATCGGTAGTTTTGGCATCAAATTTCCTTGGTTGGAGTGCTACTGATGGCTCGACGTGAGGTGCTGCGCGTTAAGAGCGTATGTGCAGATACCTACTTTGGTCGTTCCACACTGTTTCCAGTGCTAAATCAGCACTTGGTTGCTGGATTCATTGGGCTCGTTGCTATGACTATTGGAGTGAAGTCAGAAGTCAATTCAGTTAAAAATGTCGGAATGCAAGACCCCACCCAAATGGACTACTTCTTCGTTACCGACGACGTGGCCAGAAGGACATCAGGCTCCCTGAAGCGAAACTTCGCTAAGTGCTTCACTCTCCAGTCATAACCACCGGAATCAAAGCCTACCCACTCGAATTCGACAAATCCATCTTTTGCGCGAAAAGTCGAGTATCGAATCGCGCCATCGGCGCCCAAGACGACAGGCGGCGTCGCAAAGCTCACTTTGTAAAGAATATCCCCCACATTGGTGGCCTTGGTTACCACGACGCGTCCTGGTTCGACCGTTCTGTACCCAAATATCCAAACGACCTCTGGATCGCAGAACCACGTGTAGCCATTGGGAAAGATTTTGGTTCTGGTCGCATCTTGGCTGAACCGCCGCCAAGTCCTCAGCCGTTGGTCTTGTTCGTCTGCGGCCGTCACTCTGTCTTGGCAAGCCACCGCACGGTTTTTATCCCAAGAATAATTGCCCCATAGTGATTCAGATGAATTTGGGCTTTCCCGCATGTGCAGTTCGGGCTCGACGGCTGCACTGGATAGCGTTTCAAGTTCGACTTGGGTTGAAGGCCGCTCTGCAATGTAATTCACGGGTTGCGGCAGTAGCGGGCGGCAATCGTTGGGGGCACGCCGGGTCATGTATGCGGTTTTGTACTCGTATTGCCATTGCTCTAACGACCTGGGTATCTTTACGTTGAAGTGACCGCTTGTTGAAACTTCCTTAGAACGCAAGTTAGACGCAATGGTTTCAGCAGTGATCGTCCTGCTTTTCAGAACCATATGCGGGCCGTAGTCGTAAGAAAGGTTGGCATCACGCAATTCAGATGGCGCACTGCTAGGGGCAACCGGCATCCATCGGCCCTGTTGGTAGCTCAAGAAGACGTACGCAATCTCCGGACATCCGTAGTTCTTTGAATTCGAATTGAGCTGACTTGAATTGATGACTAGCCATGGCGTTCCATCGACCACATCAAGCAGGACAGGATGCACATATCGCTCACCGTCCCACGCGATCTGTTTGCCGTTGGCAGGATTCGTAAATTTGAGTGAGTACTGGGATGGATATCGAGTCAAGAGCTGGCTCAACTCGCCTTGCCCAAAGTGATACTCGACAACACGATTCACTTTGATCTCCTGACCCGTATGGCTTCGCGCCATGTCCACCCACGACTGGGTCGGTGGGCGTAACAACAGCCATCCAACAACTACCAAGGTACCAAGCACGGTTGCTGCAATGCGGCTCTTGATACCAAAGGACTCAAGGAGGGATAAGGGGAAATGAGTGAGTTTCATCTGTGCTTAGTGGGTACAAAGCCAAGTGAGGGGTTGTGCAAAAGCAATCGGAGATAGGTCATGGCCCAACCCGTGGTGTGAGTTCTGAGCCGGATACGGCTGAACACTTGGCCGGCTTTTCGTCAGACCAATTTCCATCAAGACCTCGAGATCGAGACAGGCCAGCAGGCTGAGCCCAAACCGCCTCATGGCTGCCCGGCGGCATCGACGGCAAATCCCAGCCAGCTTCCACGCCGTCAAAGCTGACCGCGTGGCGCATGGCGGTTAGTTCACCAAATCCACTTGGGGACGTGGTGAGGAGGCCATCAAATGCCGCTTGGGGCGCGTCAAACCCGCCCGCGACACGACCCAAGCTGCGAACCCACTCAGCGGTTCGCGCCAAACTGAGTTGCATGTGCCGCGCCACTGGCGTGGCATCCGAGTCACGAGCCATGCATGCGGCAACCGCTGCAAAAGCCATCAAATAGCCGGTGGCGCAATCCAAGATTTGCATGGGCATGGGGCGTGGCAACTCGGCACCGGCTTCGAGCTGCTCGTCGGCGTTGAAGCCGGTCGCAGTTTGCACGAGTGAATCAAAACCACGTTTGTCCCGCCAGGGCCCGTCAAAACCGTAGGCACTCAAACTCACGGCAACGATTCGCGGGTTGATCCGCGCGAGATCGCCTGCACCAAACCCCAAGTCAGCCAAACCGCCGGGCCGATAGCCCTGCACAAACACGTCGGCTTGCGCGATTAAGTCTGCCAATGTGGCGCGGCCATGTGAGGTGCGAAGGTCAAGGTGCGCGCTTCGTTTGCCACGCGACGTGTCGGCAATGGCATCGATGTTGGGTAGATTGGGGCTGTTGACGAGCAAGACATCCGCACCGTAAGCGGCCAAGGTTCGGCCACAAATCGGCCCGGCCAAGATGCGGGTCAATTCGAGCACCCGCAGGCCCTTCAAGGGCTTGGTGACATCAAATTTTGGTTGAAATCGGCCCTTGGTCACCGTATCCATTGGGCTTAATGCTACTGATTCAGGAGTAATCGATAGCGCCTCAATCAGCGGCGACGCGGCCACCACAGCGTGTTGCGGGTGCGCCAACCACTGCTCGCGGCTTCGAAAAGCGGCAACGACCCCACCGGCAAGCGTCACAGCGTCCTCATAGCGCTGCGCTGGCCAACTCGCCAAAGCAGCCTGCACATCGGCCTTGCTTGCCGCATCAACCGATAGCCCCAAAACACCCAAAGCGATCTCGCGGTGGTGAGCAAAATTGGCATGAACGCGCACAAAACCGTCAGCACAGCGATACAGCCCCGAAAACGCATCCCACAACTCAGGCACGACACCATTGACAGCAAAATGCGTACAACACTCCAGCGCCGCATGTCGCATGTCAAGGCTCACCCGGCTCGCGACCCCGCCGTGCAAGCGCCCCCATTCAGACGCAGCCAGCGCCGCCAAGGCCATGCTCGCCTGCGCCGCCGTGCCAACCGCGAACGACGACGCCAAAACAGGCTCGAAGCCGCCAAGGTCAAGCCGATCAAGGGCTGACATCGGCAGACCCTGCGCCGCCCACACACTTGCCACTGCTTGCGTTGCAGGAACCACGGTTTTTGAGCCATCCGTCATGTTTGCATCCTCACAAAAACAGGGTCAGACCATCCAACATCATATCTGATCACTCCCGAATCAGTAGCGCAGAAGTGAATGAATCCGCAGACCGGCGGTAGTTTTGACATCAAATTCCCTTTGTTTGGATCCCGTAGATGGCTCGACGTGAGGTGCTTCGCGGTCGCTGAGCATGCGCAGATGCCTGTTTTGGTCGTTCCACATTGTTTCCAGTGCCAAATCGGCACTTGGTCTCCGAATTCATTGAGCTTGTTGCTATGGTTTTACGGTGCTCACGTAGTAACACCAGAGACCCCGGCTGGCGTTACTGCGAAAGATGGAGTCCAGTCGTGGTCGGTTCGCGAGCAGGCAGCCACTGCATCCCAGCCTTCGCTGGGCGCCTTCTTGCGTAGCTGATACCCTTCAGATTTTAGGTATCCGACCCCTTTTTCATGTTTCGGGCTTAGCGAGACCGGAGACCCAGCTGCGCAGTTCAGGGCGTGCCCATTGCCTCCCGCCAGCGCATCGCGTCGTGTATGCGGTGGCGCGCGCTTGGGTGGTGGAAGAACACGAACTCTTCGACGCCGCCTGGATCGGGCTTGCGGTAATCAGAGAGCTTCAGCATCACCTCGGCAAAGCCATGCGGGTCGCGGGCCAGGCTCAGGCCGAAGCGGTCGGCCTCGATCTCTTGCGTGCGGATGATGGTGTTGAATACCGGCGTGGCCGCCAGCATGAAGACCGAGAAAACCGCGGCGAGCAACGGCAGGCTGGCCACGTCGGCCACAGACTGCGTACCCCAAACGCCGCCCCAGCGCGCGAACAGGCGGCGCATCGCCCACTGGCAAAACAACAGCGCAAAGAGGATCAGCAGGCCGAACTGCATCAGCATCTTGGGCGCATGGTTGAGCACGTAGTGGCCGAGCTCATGGGCCATCACGGCGCGAATCTCGGCCAGCGAGGTGTGGTTCAAGAGATTGTCGTTGAGGCGGATCGCCGCCGTGCTGCCTAGGCCGCTGACGTTGGCACTGACGCGCTTGGTCTGGCGCGAGGCATCAAAGGCATACACCTCGTCGGCGGGCACGCCGGTGGCATGCGCCATCGTCAACACCGCGCTGCGCACGGGGCCTGGTTCTAGCGGCTTGTAGGTGTTGAACAGCGGGTCGATCAGCACGGGGCTGACGAGCAGCATCAGCGCGAGCAGGGCCGAGCAGGCAGCGGCGCCCCACAGCCACCAGCGCTCGCCAGCGCGGCGGAACACAGCGTAGATCAACGCCACTGCGAACATCGTGCCCACGACCTCGATGCCAACGCCAACGACCCATTCCGTCCACCATTCGGACTGATCCTGCGTCGACATGCCATAGCCGTGCTCCCGCCAATAGCCTTTGTAAAAATTCAAGGGTAGCATCAGCAGGCTGGCGATTGCGCCGTATACGCCGCCATAGAGGGCGTCGCGCAGCAAAGCGTAGCGACCGACGCGTTGCGCCCAGTCGCGCAGCCGTGCCGAGCGCCGACCCTGTATCAGCAGCCCGGCAATTGCCAGACCGATCAGCACCTCCCATAGTTGCAGCCAGTAGCCGCTCTCGTCGTAGTCGTTGGCGCGCTGCACCGCCTCCTTGGGCAGGCGGTCCAAATAGGCCTGGGTGGCCAGCTTCGCGTCACGCGGCAGCGCGGCACGCCACGCGTCATCGACCGCTGCGATGACCAAGGGGGCGCGCACGCTGGCATCGCCAGCATGGGAGTGGAGCAGCGGCAGCTCTGCTGCTCGCAGCGGCGCGGCGAGCAGCACGGCGCAAAGGAGGAAGGCGATGCGGCGCCAAACGGGCGGCACGGAGGCTGGGGCTTGCATGAGTGGTGTCCGGGTGATAGAGCGCGCAGTCTCCTGAATCGGAGTCGTCACGCAAACCGGTAAGCGACGAAACGACCGGCGGCCGGTGCCAGCAGCGAAAATTCAGGAACGAGCGGGTTATTTAACGCCAAGCTTTTTTCGCTGCGACTTCACTTTTCCTTGCGAAAAAGTTCATCGCACGACACTGGCGCAATCGTTCGCCGTGAGGGTCACGTTCGCCGTCGAAGTCTTGCATTCACGCATTTTTTGTCGCGTAGCGCCGCTGCAACCAAACATGGAGCCAAACCCAGACCATGCTGACCAACCACCATTTAGCTTGCTTGTTTTTGACCAAGCTCAGCTTGCGTCAACGTCTTTAGGGGGCAAATAGCCACTGGATCCCAGCCTTCGCTGGGATGACGGCCGTTGGGGTCTGAGGCATGCAACCGACTAGACGGTTTCGACATCAAGTTCGCCAAGACGTGCGTTTTGAGGTGCTTAGCGCGCACCTGCCAACGCAGAGACTCGACGCAAACGGGCTACAGCAACGCCACCCCGGTCTTGCTCTGTGCCAGTTCGCGGCTCACGCCGTCGGCCAACTCGATGATCTTGAGCCCATCGGCGGTCACGTCAAACACACCGAGGTCGGTGATGATGCGGTCAACCACGCCCACGCCGGTGAGGGGTAGCGTGCAGTTGGCGAGGATCTTGAGGTCTTCGGTTCCGTCTTTTTTCTTGGCGACGTGCTCCATCAGCACGATCACGCGCTTGACGCCGGCCACCAAATCCATCGCACCGCCCATGCCTTTGACCATCTTGCCGGGGATCATCCAATTGGCCAGATCGCCTTTTTCGTTGACTTGCATGGCACCCAAAATGCTCAAATTGATCTTGCCACCGCGGATCATGGCAAAACTGTCGTGGCTGCCAAAAATGCTCGAGCCTTTGATGGTGGTGACGGTTTGCTTGCCGGCATTGATGAGGTCAGGGTCAACCGCGTCCTCGGTCGGAAAGGGGCCAATGCCAAGCATGCCGTTTTCGCTTTGTAGCCAGACTTCTTTGTCAGCTGGCACGTGGTTGGCCACCAAGGTCGGAATGCCGATGCCCAGGTTGACATAAAACCCGTCTTCTAGTTCTTGCGCTGCACGGGCAGCCATTTGGTCTTGGGTCCAAGGCATGATCAGGCTCCTGTTGATGCGGAAACGGTGCGCTTCTCGATGCGCTTCTCAGGCGTGGCGTTCAGCACGATGCGGTGCACATAGATGCCAGGCAAATGGATGTCGTCGGGTGCGAGTTCGCCAGTTTCAACGATTCGCTCGACTTCAACGATGCAAACTTTGCCAGCCATTGCGACTGCGGGATTGAAGTTGCGAGCCGTTAAATTGAATCGCAAGTTGCCGCTTTTATCGGCTACATCGGCTTTGACCAAGCTGACTTCAGGCAGCAGGGCGAGTTCCATCACATAGTCTTCGCCGTCAAACTGGCGAATCTCTTTGCCTTCAGCCACCAAGGTGCCCACGCCGGTTTTGGTAAAAAACGCGGGGATTCCCGCGCCGCCAGCACGCAACTTTTCAGCCAAGGTGCCTTGCGGTGTGAACTCAAGCGCCAACTCGCCCGCCAAATACTGGCGCTCGAATTCTTTGTTTTCGCCCACGTAGCTGGAAATCATCTTGGTGATTTGGCGTGTTTGCAGCAATTTGCCTAAGCCAAAGTCATCAACGCCGGCATTGTTTGAGATGGCGGTGAGGTTCTTTACACCGCTGTCGCGCAAGGCGTCAATCAAGGCCTCGGGAATGCCGCAAAGGCCAAAGCCGCCCACGGCGATGAGCTGCCCGTCTTTGACCACGCCATTGAGCGCATCGGCGGCATTGGGGTAAATCTTGTTCATGTTGATGTCTCCAGAATCAGGGCTTCAATACGTGCCAATGTAGTCCTTCTTGCCCACCTCAACGCCGTTGTGGCGCAGCACGGCGTAAGCCAT
>JANOPN010000146.1:0-6811 GCA_031421855.1 Comamonadaceae bacterium | reverse complement strand
CATGCACTTTTTAGATGGCGGCCACCTGTTTCCGATGGAGCAACCAGTCACGACGGCAGCCACGATTGAAGCGGCTTTGCTCAACATGGCTCGTTTGTAACGCTCAACATGCCGTGTTTTGCGATTTTTGTAGCAAAATTCGCACTTGGTCTCCGGATTCATTGACTTCTTTGCTACATATTTAGGAATGATCATGTTGCATCCACAAGCCAAAGCCTTGATCGACTTGATGCCAAACTCGGGGTTGCGCCCACGCACACGCTCTCGCCAGCCGAGGCCCGCGCCGTTTACCGGGATCGGCGCTTTTACACGCAACCCGAGCCGCCCGTCGTTGGGCAGGCCAAGGCCTTGTCCATGGACGGGCCAAACGGTGCGGTCACACTGCGCATGTACAAGCCTATTCGCACCGAATTCGCACTCAATGCGCTGCCTGTGTTGGTGTATTTTCACGGTGGTGGCTGGGTCATTGGCGACCTCGACACCCACGATGTGTTGTGTCGCCAGTTGGCCAACGGCTCAGGCTGCGCGGTGGTGGCAGTCGACTACAGGCTGGGGCCAGAACACCCCTTTCCAGCGGCGCCAATTGATTGCTACGCCGCAACACAGTGGGTGAGCCAAAACGCCGCAACGCTCGGGCTTGATGCCACGCGCTTGGGTGTCGGAGGCGACAGCGCGGGGGGCAACCTCGCAGCCGTTGTGGCGCTGATGGCCCGCGATGCAGGTGATTTGCCTATTTGCCACCAGTTGCTGATCTACCCCGCCACCGACCTGCACTACACCAGCGACTCGCACACCCGCAATGCTCAAGGCTACATGTTGACCAGCGACACGGCGGCCTATTTCAACGCCCACTATTTAGGCGGCAACTCAAAAGACCGCCCAGAACCCTACGCGGACTGGCGCGCGTCGCCCCTTTTGGCGGCCAGCCATGCCAATTTGCCGCCCGCCTTGGTCATCACCGCCGGGTACGACGTTTTGCGCGACGAAGGTGTCGCCTACGCCCAAAAGCTGACCGAGTCAGGCGTTCAAGCCAACCTGATATCGTTTGAGCGCCAAATTCACGGCTTCATCACCATGGGGCGCGTCCTCGACGAGGCGAACATGGCGGTGCGGTTGTGCGCAAGTGAGTTGCGAGCGGCGATGACGGTGGCGTCGGGGGTGGCGTTCGGGGCGTGAGCAAACATGTGCGATCTTTGGTATGCTGTCATACAGCACACCAGCAATTTCACCATGTCTAACGCCCTGTCCATCCGCATCCCACCCGATATTGAGCAACGCTTAGATCGAGAGGTCGCGCGGCTGCACACGACTAAATCAAAATATGTCCAAGATTTGCTCAAGCTCGCCTTAGAACCAAAAGATCCGGTAGCTTTGTTGCATCAAATTCGGGCAGATTTGGGCATTGCGCCAACACCCAACAGCGCATCAACTGATCGCTCATCCAACACAAAAGCGCTGGTCAAGGAGTCGATTGCCCGCAAGCTGGGTCGAGCCACATCAGCGCCCGGCCAATAGCGATGAAGCGTGTTTTGGTCGATGCAAGCGTATTGGTGGCCCTATTTGACGACTCGGACGCGCGCCACGATGCCAACGTCGAAAAACTGGTGAGATGCCACAAAGCGGACATGGGCCTCATCACCACGTGGCCTTGCGTCACCGAAGCCAGTCACCTGCTATCGCCGCAAAATCACTTTGGGTTGCTGACTTGGCTGTCGCAAGGTGCGTGCGAAGTTGCCGCGTTTGAGGTGCACGACCTATCGCAAATGATGGATTGGATGCGCACGTACAGCGAACCCAAGAAAACACTGATGGACTTGGCTGATGCGTCTTTGATGTGGCTGGCCATGCACCTGCAAACCCGCAAAGTCCTGACGCAGGACCATCGAGACTTTTTTCGCTACCGCTTGCCCGATGGCAACAGCTTTGAGGTCATTTGAATCGATTTCAGTGTTACCGATTGACGCTAGAAATCTGCTCATGTGATTCAGTTTCACGACGCGTCTTGTTTTGAGCGACGGGCTTCGGGCGGAAACGTTGCGCCGCATGTCAAATTCGAATTTTCGACTTCCGTCACTTTTTCAACTCTTTCAAATTCAATCGCGAGCCCGAAATTTGAGTACTGCCGAAGTATCCAATCGACTCAGCGGAAATGATCAAACCCGAGTCTGGAACAAATGTGATGGTGCCAGTGCCTTTCCCAGAAGCGTTGTTGCATTCAGCGGGAAGGGTCCACTTGCCGTCACTCATCACTGTCACCACACGCATTTCAGACTGGGTTCCGTTGACAAGAACCATCACCGTTTTTTCCCCCGCTGATACCGAGTTGAAGTCAAAAACCACACTTGCTGCGCAGCGAGACCCTTTGCGAGCTGGCACCGTGAAACTCGACATCCAAGTCTTCCCTGGTGTGAAATCGCCATCGACTTTGTTGGTGACCAAGTTGATGTTGAAATCTTCAGACGGCAATTCTGAAGCCACTGTTGCTGAAAATTTGTCAAAAAGAGCCACCAGGTCGCCTTTGTAAACCAACTGGCTTGAAGTCCGCTGAGTAATCGCGACATCGCTTTGGGTGGTTTCAGCCCACTTGCCCCCAAACAATCCAGGCGAAAACAAAGACTTTTCATAGCTTGCGCCAATTGGCTGCGCACAGGCAACACCCGCACTGGCCAAAGCAACAAAAATAACGGTGATGAATTTCATGACGGACTCCAATGCTGTTGGTAAATATTTAGGCTCATTGCTGCACCACATGCTGCGCACGACATGCGCACACGCCATTCTAGGTTTCGCCAGTTGATCTTGTCAGTCTAGGACTTACGCAAAATTGTCCCAGCAAGGCGCAGCGACAACGACAGTGCGAATAGCACGGCTAGGAACTGAAACGCCGCCGGGGCGGTTTTGCCCAAGTCCTAAGTCAACTCGCAAACGATGCGTCACACGCAATCGTCGGCGCGAACGCCTTGGGTTGGAGGTCGGTCAAACAGCGATTTGTGGCGCTTTGGGGTGCGGGCGGTAAAAGTTGCCGATGCTCTCAAGGCTGGACCAACGCGTTTGCTGCCATCTGGTTTCGGTGCAATAGCGTTGGAAGAACTTCTAAAATCATAGCATTTAGCCCAATGAATCCGGTGACCACTATCCGACAAGTCATCAAACTCGACCCGCTTGGAAGGTTTTCGGCTTGTTGGCGGGTTGATGTCAACGCCCAGTCAAGCTGACAGCGTCATCAAGCAGTCTGATGCATTGACGATGTCAACGCCTTTGAAGTACTCGGGGTTGGCGAGATGCCGCACCAATTGGGTGGCCTTGGCGTCGGGCCAGTGGGTTTTAAAACTGGCAAACGCGCGGCTGGGTTTGGGATCGCTCCATTTGCACTCAAACATGTGGGTGAGTTGGTTGCCCTTGGACAGCGCAAAATCAAGCTCCGTGCCGTCTTTGGTTCGCAGGTAGTGCAATTCAACATCTTTGCCCAGGGCATCTTGCTGATGGTGGCAATGTTTGAGTAGCGACAAAGCCACCATGTTTTCAAACCGCAGCCCCATGAGCGAGGCGGCATCTTTGTCGCTCAAATCGGTCACGTCGGCTGCACCAACCAAACCGGTGTCAAAAAAATACACTTTGGGCGATTGTTGCAAGGAGCGAGCGATGTTGTGATGAAACGGTTGTACCAAAAACACGATGAAAAGCGCCTGCAAGATGTCCAAGTAGCGCTTGATGGTGGGCTGCGATACATGCAAGTCGCGAGCGAGCGAGGCCAGCGATAGCGGCGAGCCGACTCGCTGGCGAAGCAAGTCGAGCAAGACCCGCATGGTGCCTAGCTCATGAATGCGTGAAAACTCCAACACGTCCTCGCGGACCAAACCGTTCACGTATTGGGTGCGCCAACGGTCCGCCTCGATTTCGCTCGCGGCCAAGTATGGCTCTGGAAACCCGCCGCGAGTCAGCAACCGCTGCATGGCCGCCTCAGCCATCGCACTCTGTCCAAAAGGTGCAGCCGCGTCAAGCATGTCGCCCGATTCACAGCACTCGCGCACCGACAAGGGATGCAGCCGCCAGCTGAAAAACCGCCCGGCAAGCGAGTCGCCAGCCTGCCTGAAGGTGTCCATGCGGGCACTGCCTGTGACTAAGATTTGCTGCCCGTCAGGGCGACCATCAACCACACCTTTGAGCCAGTTTTTCCAGTTTGGCATTTTGTGCAGTTCATCCAACACGAGCAGCCGCGCGTCCGGCGGCCAGCTTTGGCGCTCGATCTGGACCCGGTCGCGCGCAGTGTCGTGATTGAGGTAACTGCCCAGACCGGGCGTGCAGCCACGCAGCAGCATGCGGCTCAGGGTGGTTTTGCCAACTTGCCTAGGCCCGGTCACGAATACCATCTTGCGCTGCAAATCGCGTGCAATCAGGGCATCTAGGTAACGAATCATTCGACTATTTTATGGTATTTATTAAAAAAGTCGCGTCTATTTTAATAAATAGATTAAATAAGTCGCCAAAACTACCCTATGGCCCTTGAAACCCACCTGAACGATACGTCAACACGAGCGTGTCTCGGTGGCCGACTTCGCCTGGCATCAGCGGTTGGATCGGGGTGGTTTCATGGATCATTCGCGCGTCGTCGAGCACCAAAGTCGTCCACGGCTCGCTCAGCGTGAAGCGCTGCCCGTTGGGGCCGTCGGCATCAAAAACCCGCGTTTCGCCGCCTTTGATTTGATGCCTGCCGACCAGACAAACGACGACCAAGTCAACGCCGTCGCGGTGCGCGCCTTCGGGCGTGGGGCGACCGATGCCGTCGGTGGTGTCGATGCGAAACGGATGCGCCTCGATGAACCAGCGATCAACGCCTGGCTTGACCGCATCAGCCAGCGCGCCCATACCGCGAAGCAGCGCCGTCCATGTTGGGTTGCTGGTCATCGCCTGCGCCATGGGCTCAAACCAGCGCTCGATGCCGCCGTGCAGCGCGTTGTAAGCCAAAGGCTGCCAATGGGCGCGATGCGTCGTCTGCGTGATGGTTTGCCCCGCAAGCTCAAAACAGCTGTGCAGTCGCTTGCGATAGCGCCCGCCGTCTTTGAGATGGGCGTCCGGCGCAAGCTGCTCCCAGTGGTGATTCAATGCGTTGAGTTCGTCGATTGAAACACCACAAAGATCACCCACGCTGTGAGGCGAAAAAACGGCTTTAGCCTGTTGGTGTAGCGCACCAGCGGCATCGCGAGCCGGGGTCAGCGGCGGGGCATGTTGGGCGTTCATGCATCCAAGTCCGTGACGTCAACGCGAACGCCCGCGTTGCGCAAGCGCGTCGCCAAAATACCGCTGGCACCGCCGCCAAACGCGTGCGTGGGTGTGATCACACCGGCAGTCTTGGGCAATTGATCAAACTCAAGCGCCAAAGCAAGCGCGGACTCGCACACAAATAGGGTGGTGGCGCGGTTGCCAGCGTCGCCCTTGTAGCTGATGACCGCGCGCATGCGCTGACCACCTGAGCCAGTGGCAACCAGCTCGCACTTGAAATAGCCGCTATTCATGGCTGTCTCAGACGGCCCCTCGCCCGCTTGCGGCACGAAGCGGTTGGCGAGCTTGCGAACGGCACCGACTTTGAGCATGCTTTGCGAAGCGAGCGAACCCACGCTGAACGCAGTTGCAAACATCGCGCCGCCCACACCAGCCCCAAAGCGCATGTGCTCTTGGTAGGTCAGGGCTTCGCCCCGCAGCGCGGCACTTCGGCGAACCACGCGCGTGTTGATCGCACCCATGATGAATGGCCCGATCCAGCCCTTGAAGTCGCGGTCGTTGTGCGGCGAGATCGGGTCTTCATGGCCCGCATCGCTTGGCGGACGTGTGCCAGGCGGGTTGAGCAAAAACACATCTTGAACGGCATCGCCCTGCCCGGTGTCCATGATGTTCATCAGCGACGCGACCGTGCCGCCGTTGAAGCCGCCGCCAGACAGGCTGAATGCAGACTTGACGCTGACAACCGCCTGCCCGTGTTTTTCTTGCATGGCCGCCGCCAAAATGGCGACCCCGAGGTCTGACGGGACGCTGTCAAAGCCGCAAAACGGCACGATTTTGGTCCCCGATTTTTGGGCTGTCGCGTGATGCGCGTCGATCATTTGCCGCACCCACGGCGTTTCGCCCGTGATGTCAACATAGTGCGTGCCGTTTTTGACACACGCGGCAAGCAGCGCACTTCCGAACTTGGCGTACGGCCCGGCGGTGGTGAGCACCACTCGGGCTTTGGATGCGAGCAAATTGAGCGCTGTTGCGTCCGTCGCATCGGCAACGATCACACCCACGCCAGCCCCAGCCTTGCCCAGACCATCGATAACTGCCTGGAGCCGCGAAGCCGACCGGCCTGCAATGGCCCAGCGCAAGTTGGACGGGTTTGCAGCCAAGTGCTTCACAAAATACGCTGCGGTTTGCTGACCGACAAAGCCGGTCGCACCGTACAGCACGACATCAAATTCACGGGCTTTAGACATGGGTATCTTTCACGGAGTCGTTTCACATCGCGCACGGGCCGCACACAAACTTGGAAATCAGCCCCCAATCGTAATCGACCCCCTCAATCAGGGGATGGACAAGTTCGATTGAAGCCGCCATGATCCAGTTTGACTGAACAGACTTCTTTCTTACTAACCGGATACCCATCATGATGCCCAAGCAATCGCGACTTCTGAACCTATTCACACTCGTCGCAGCCGCCACGGCTGTCACGGCTTGTGGCGGCGGCGGCACACCAGCGCCGTCACCAACGCCGCCGATTGCCGCTCCGGCTCCGGCTCCGGCTCCGGCTCCGGCTCCGGCTCCGGCTCCGGCTCCGGCT
>JANOPN010000145.1:0-14142 GCA_031421855.1 Comamonadaceae bacterium | reverse complement strand
TATCACACCATCCCCGTCACGCAATTCGCGCAAAACTGCTCGGTGGTGTGGTGCAGCGATACCTTGAAGGCGGCAGTGATTGACCCGGGCGGCGACTTGCCGAAGATTTTGGCATGCGTCAAAGCCAATGGACTTACGCTTGAGGCGATTTGGCTCACCCACGCGCACATCGATCACGCGGGCGGAACCGCGCCGCTTGCCGATCAACTTGGCTTGCCCATCATTGGGCCGCATCCCGGTGATCAGTTTTGGATCGATGCGTTGCCTGAGCAAGCGCAGATGTTTGGGTTTCCGGTCGCGCCAAAATTTGCACCCACCCGGTGGTTGGCCGATGGCGACACCGTCAGCATTGGCAACAGCAGCTTGAGCGTGCGCCATTGCCCTGGCCACACGCCGGGTCATGTGGTGTTTCACAGCGCCCAGGCCAAACGCGCTTTTGTTGGCGACGTGCTGTTTGCTGGCTCGATGGGGCGCACCGACTTTCCCGGCGGCAATCACGCGCAGTTGATTGCCAGCATCACCCAGCGCCTGTGGCCCATGGGCAATGACACCGTTTTCATCCCCGGTCACGGCCCCGAGAGCAGCTTTGGTGCGGAGCGGGTCAGCAACCCTTATGTAGGAGGCACTTGAGGCCCATTCATGACGGGTGCCAAATGTACGACTCCATGCCAATCACGCCGTTTGTGATGCCGCCCTCGAGCACCTCCACGGTCGCAGCATCGCTGGCCGCGCCTGCTGCGATTAACAGCGGCAAATAATGCTCGTCGGTTGGGTGTGCGCGCGTGGCTTGTGGTGCCTGGTTTTGGGTGTTGATGAGCGATTCAAAGTCGCTGCGCAAGACTTGGCTGCGAACCCACTCGGTGAACGACCGGGCGTAAGGGGCCTCGTCGGTTGCACTGAGGCTAAATTCAGACAGGTTGTGTGTGATGCTGCCCGAGCCGACGATCAACACACCCAAGTCTGACAGTGGCCGAAGTGCTCTGCCCAGTTCAAACGCGCCCTGAGGGGTCAAGTGGCCGGGCATGGACAGCTGAAAAACCGGCGTTTCGGCAAGTGGCAACAGGTGCAACATCGGCACCCAAGCGCCGTGATCGCGTCCGCGCGCCACATCCACACGAGCGGGCATGCCTTGCTGGGTCAAGGCATTCGCGACAACGCCAGCCATGGCAGGGTCGCCCGGTGCGGGGTATCGGATGTCATCGAGACGCGGATCAAAGCCCGAGAAGTCGTGAATGGTGGCGGGTGTTGGTGCGGCCATGACCCGCAGCTCAGCGGTCGTCCAATGCGGCGACACCACCAAAACGCTGGTGATGCCGCTCAAACGCTGGCCCGCCGCTTGCAGCAGCGCGCCGGCTTTGCCAGGCTCCAAGGCAAAGGTGGGCGCGCCGTGCGAGATGAATAGGGTCGGTGCTTTGTTCATGGGAGCCAGTTGATTCGTTTACTCGCGGCCAATGAGCAGCCATCGGCGCGACAGTTAGTTTGCCTGCTTAAAGACGTTGGGGTAAGCCTGAAACAATTCAAGGTGCGCCAGGCGCGCCAAAAGACGCTTTTGGATGTGTAATCAACAATTTTTATGCGATTTTGGCATTTGGTCGCCGGATTCATTGGGCTAGCTGCTATGAAATTTGATTGGCGCGGGCAACCAAAGCGTTGACCGCCTCATCCCAAAAGTTGATGGACTTGCACCTGTTTGTGCATAGTTATACGTAGGTGCTGCGGCACATCCGTGCCTAAAATTGACCTCCCTTCTGAACTCAGGCGCGGGCTCGTGAGGGTCTGGGCCAACTTTATGGCCACCAACCCAACATCTACCCCGTCATTGGCTGAGCAATTGGCTCAAACCGAGGCCAAACGCGACGAAAAACGGGCCGAGCTTCGGCGCGCGGCGTTGGAGTATCACGAGTTTCCAACGCCGGGCAAGCTGGCGATCATGGCAACCAAGCAGTTGAGCAATCAGCGCGACTTGGCATTGGCCTACAGCCCTGGCGTGGCCGCGCCCTGCGAAGAAATCGTTAAAGACCCCGACGCGGCGTTCAGATACACCTCGCGCGGCAACTTGGTCGCCGTCATCACGAACGGCACGGCGGTACTGGGTTTGGGCGACATCGGGCCGCTGGCGGCCAAGCCGGTGATGGAAGGCAAGGCGGTTTTGTTCAAAAAATTCGCCGGTATTGACGTGTTTGATCTGGAGATCAACGAGAAAAACCTCGACAAGCTCGTCGACATCATTGCCTCGTTGGAGCCCACTTTTGGTGGCATCAATTTAGAGGACATCAAGGCGCCCGACTGCTTTTATGTTGAACGCGCGCTTCGCGAACGCATGAAAATCCCGGTTTTTCATGACGACCAGCATGGCACTGCCATTGTGGTGGGCGCAGCCATTTTTAATGCCCTGAAGGTCGTCGGCAAAAGCCCCAAAGCGATCAAACTGGTGACTTCGGGCGCGGGCGCAGCCGCACTTGCCTGCTTGGGCTTGCTCGTGAAGCTGGGCATCCCGCGTGAGAACATTTTTGTGACCGACTTGGCCGGTGTCGTCTACGAAGGCCGCACCGAGTTGATGGACGACGACAAGATCGTGTTTGCGCAGAAAACCTCTGCCCGCACCTTGGCCGAAGTCATCGACGGCGCTGACGTGTTTTTGGGCCTATCCGCTGGTGGCGTGCTCAAGGCCGACATGGTTGCCCGCATGGCCGCCAAACCGATTGTGCTGGCACTGGCCAACCCCACGCCTGAGATCATGCCAGAGGAGGTTTTGGCGGTGCGCAGCGACGCAATCATCGCCACTGGGCGCAGCGACTACGCCAACCAAGTCAACAACGTCTTGTGCTTTCCGTACATTTTTCGCGGGGCGCTGGACTCTGGCGCGACCACCATCACGGTTGAGATGGAAATCGCGGCCGTGCACGCCATCGCCGAGCTGGCTCAACAAGAGCAGTCTGACGTGGTGGCCGCGGCGTATGCGGGTGAGCAGCTCGCGTTTGGCGCAGAGTATTTGATCCCCAAGCCGTTTGATCCGCGTTTGATGATGTGGATCGCACCCGCCGTCGCGCAAGCTGCCATGACCAGCGGCGTGGCGCGTCGCCCGATTGCCGACATGGCGGCCTACAAGGATACGCTGCGCAACTTTGTTTACGCATCGGGCACGGTAATGAAGCCGATCGTTGATGCCGCGAAAAAAGCGTCAAAAAACCGCGTCGCTTTCGCCGAGGGCGAAGAAGAGCGCGTGTTGCGCGCGGTGCAAATCATTGCGGACGAAGGCATCGCTCGCCCCACGCTCATCGGTCGCCCGACCGTCATTGCCGAGCGCATCGAGCGCTTTGGCCTGCGCCTGTTGCAAGGGCGCGATTACGACGTGGTGAACGTCGAGCAAGACGAACGCTACCGCGATTTTTGGCAAACCTATCACCGCATGACTGAGCGCAAGGGCGTCACCGTGCAAATGGCCAAGATCGAAATGCGCCGGCGCCTGACCCTGATTGGCTCGATGTTGCTGCACAAGGGCGATGTTGACGGCTTGATTTGCGGCACCTGGGGCACCACCCAGATGCATTTGCACTACATCGATCAAGTCATTGGCAAGCGCGAAGGCGGCAGCCCCTCGACCCCGCAAGACGTGCAAATTTATGCCGCGATGAACGGACTCATGTTGCCAGGCCGGTTGGTGTTCATCGTCGACACCCACGTCAACTACGACCCGACCGCCGAGGAGTTGTCAGAAATCACCGTCATGGCCGCTGAAGAAATGATGCGTTTTGGCATTGAGCCGCGCGCAGCACTGTTGTCGCACAGCAATTTTGGTCAGAGCAACCAGCCCAGCGCGGTCAAAATGCGCGAGGTGTTGGCCCTGCTCAAAGTGCAAGCGCCGTGGCTGCAAGTCGACGGCGAAATGCACGGCGATGTCGCCCTCGACGCGCAAAGCCGTGCCCAAAGCATGCCCAACAGCCCCTTGGTCGGCGAGGCCAATCTGTTGGTCATGCCCAACATTGACGCAGCCAACATCGCCTACAACCTGCTCAAAACCGCCGCCGGCGGCAACATCGCCATCGGCCCAGTGCTTTTGGGTGCTGCCAAGCCCGTGCATGTGTTGACCGCGTCAACCACCGTGCGGCGCATCGTCAACATGACCGCATTGACGGTCGCGGATGCAAACGCGGCGCGTTGACCTCGATTTGACCAAGGTTTGAGCTGATGGGGCTTGGATAGAGAGCAAGCCCTAACTTCTTTGCGACTTTGCACACGGTTTTGTGGTGATTTCATGCACCAAAACCACGCGCACCCTGTGTGTACTGGCGGTAAAGCACTTGCCAAAACTCGGTTTTTTTGCGACACTCACGCTCTTGGACTTTCGGGTAAACCCGATATGTGTTTTGGCTCATGCGAGCCGCCTTTGGATTGATGACCGCCATGCGTAGTTTCCAGTTGGGTTTTGCGGGCATCGCTGCTTGGATATTGGCGGTTGCTATGAACAGCACCGCGTTGGCCAAAGGGCCAGCGCCAGATGTTTCAGGCAACGGTGCAGGCTTGGCAACCATCGCGCTGCGCGAGTTGCCCAAACAAGGGCAAGACACATACGAGAAGATTTTGGCAGGCGGGCCATTTGCCTACGACAAAGACGGCACGGTGTTTGGCAATCGCGAAAAGGTGTTGCCCAAACAAAAGCGCGGCTACTACCGCGAGTACACCGTGAAAACGCCTTTTTCGAGGGACAGAGGGGCCCGGCGCATCGTGTGCGGTGGCTTGATTGCTGCAAAACCCGATGCGTGTTTCTACACGGCAGATCACTACGCAAGCTTTCGAAAGATCGCCCCGCAGTGACACATTCAGGCTTGCTGCTGCGTTTTAGCGGCACCAAGCGTCTTGGTTTTTGGCTTTTTTGAATTTGGAGGCATCCATGCCCCTCGGTAGCATTCGCTCAAACGTCGTTCAGTCGATTCGCCAGCACACGGTGGCCACGCTTCAAGCGGCGTCGACCAAGCTCGGCCATCATTTCTTGTATGCCAACTTGGCCAAAGCCCAAAGCAAGCAAGACGTGCTGGACATGATCGCCACGCAGTTCACGTTTCCAGCTCACTTTGGCAAAAACTACGACGCGCTTTACGACTGCATGACCGATCCGCTTTACAAAAGCGGATCGCAGCCCGGCTTCGTGATCGTGCTTGAGCACATCCCAGCCAATGTCAAATTTGACAAAGAAGCCCGCGAGCAGTTGATCGACATCTTTCGCGATGCGTCCGACTACTGGCATGACCGCAAAGTGCCGTTTCGCTGCTTTTATTCGTTCGCTGTGGCGCGTGCTGCTGATGGCCAGCCCGGCACTGAAGATGGTGCTGAGCCCATGCCAACCGACAAAATTGTCGACGTGAGTCCACTGGCACTGCGCATGAGCAGCCCGTTCAACGCGGGTTACTGGCTGGCCGCCGAGGCCTGATCGGTCAAACAACCCAGGCGCCTCGTTCGGCTACTAAAGCCCGTCAAACTCAACGAGTTGGCGGGCTTTTTGCGTCCACACACGACTGCGCCAAGCGCACGTAGTCCAAAACCGGCACTTCTTCGGCCCGGCGTTGGCAATTGAATCCGGCGCTGAACGCATCAGGCGCGTCAGGTGCGAACCCATTCGCGCCAGCCCGTGCAGCAATCCACTGGCCCAGCGTGTGGCGCAGCAGTTTGCGTCGCTGGCTGAACGCAACTCGGGCAATGTCTTCCAATACTTTTGCGTCCAGCGGCGCGGGTTCGGCGCGCGGCACCATGCGAATCATGGCGCTTTGCACGCGCGGTGGCGGGTCAAACGACTCGGGCGGCACGTCTTGCAAACGCGTCATCTCGTAGCGCCACTGCAATGCCACGCTGAGCCGACCATAGGCAGCCGTGCTCGGTTGTGCCACCATGCGCTCAATGACTTCGCGTTGCAACATGAAGTGCTGGTCTTTGATGAGCGGCGCAAATGCCATCAAGTGAAACAGAATTGGGGTTGAGATGTTGTACGGCAAGTTGCCAACAACGCGCAATTGCGGCAAATCTGCGGCCGCAATTGATTCAATTTGTATAGCATCAAACCCAATGAATCCGGAGACCAAGAGCGGATTTTGCTTCAAATCGAAGCTCACACGCAGCACATCGGACTCCACGACGTTGACCTGCGGGTTGGTGCGCCAAGTCTTAGCCAAGTCGCGGTCGAGCTCCACCACGGTGAGCCGCTTCACGCGCGCCAAAATCGGGTGCGTGATGGCACCCAATCCGGGGCCGATTTCGATCAGCAGCTCGCCGTTTTGGGGGTTGATGTCGTCAACAATATCGCCAATCAGCGCTTTGTCGACCAAAAAATGTTGGCCGAAGCGCTTGCGCGGGATGTGCTTCAACGCGCAACCTGAGGCGCGTCACGGTACTCGACATAGGCGCGCCCGCGCACTTCTTGCTGCCAAGTGGCATATTGGTCTTCTAGCTTTTTAGCGCGAACCACACCCCGAATTTGCTCGCGCTGTTCTCGCTCACTGAGCTCGCTTTGGCGGCGTTCGTTGACTTGGATCAAGTGCACACCGAATCGGCTGACGACCGGGTCGCTGATTTGGCCGGGTGCCAAGGCGTTCATCGCGTCTTCAAACTCGGGCACGAAGCCGCCTGGGTTGCTCCAGCCCAAATCACCACCTTGTGCAGCGCTGCCGTCTTGGCTGTTGGCGCGGGCCTCGGTGGCGAAGCCTGCTTTGGCGGTTTCGATTTTTTTGCGAATCTCGCTCAGCCGCGCAACGGCTTGCGACTCGCTGAGCTGCGGCGTCACACGCAGCAAAATGTGGCGCGCCTTGGTTTGGCCAACCAAAATGCTGGGCATGCTGGCGCTGCGCTTTTCGAGCAGCTTGAGCACATGAAACCCGGCGCCACTGCGCACGGGCTCAGCCAGCTCGCCAATGCGCAGCGCTGAGACGGCGTTCACAAACAACTCAGGCAAGCGCTCGGGCTCGCGTGCGCCCATGGCACCACCGGCATCGCGCTCAGGGCCGTCCGACGAGTCGCGAGCCACCGCGCTGAAGTCGGCTCCGCCTTTCACGCGCTCGAAAATCGCTTGCGCCTTCTTTTGCGCGGCATCGATTTGGGTCGGCATCGCGTCGTCGCGCAGCGCCACCAAAATTTGCCCGATGTTGATCACCAAGCCACTGGCGTTTTGGTCGGTATTGGTGCGAACGAAGTCGTCGATATCGGTCTCGCTGACCCGAACCCGTGACTCAACCTCGCGCTCGCGCACCCGTGTCAGGGCGATTTCTTCGCGCATGTCGTCGCGAAAGCTCGCCCAGCGAACGCCTTCGCTTTCCACGCGTTTGCGAAAATCGTCGTTGCTGAGCTGGTTTTGGCGCGCCAATTGGGCGATGGCTATCTCAATTGCGGCGTCGTCGGCCTTGATGCCGGTGTCCTTGGCCAATTGAATTTGCGAGCGCTCGTTAATCAGCCGCTCCAACACTTGCTTGGCCAACTCGGGCCTGGGTGGTAATGCGCCGCCCTGGGTCGTGAGCTGTTGTTCAAGCCTGATGACGCGGCTGCGAACCTCGTGGTTGGTGATGGGCTCGCTGTCGACAATGGCGACGATGAAGTCACCGCTTTGGCTGTCGTTGCTTTTTGACGCGGCAGACGAAGGAGTCGATGCGCCGAGCTGCGGTGTTGCGCGCAAAGCTTGGCCGTTTGCCGTTTGGGCAAACAGGGCAAGAGCCAATGTGCTGACGAATAAAGCGGTCGGCATGTGACGCGGCGGGTGACCTGGCATGTCAGTCGGCGGATGGTGTGGCGTGGTGAATTTCATCATTCGTAATTCGAGAAGCGACTGGGGCTGGTGGTTTTCTCACGCAGCACCTGGTAGCGGGGGATGTTTTGCTGCAATGCCGCCAGCGGATTGTTGCCCAATCGGGCGAAACCGACAAATTCAAGCTGAAACAGCACGCGTTTGCTGGACTCTGGGCCGCTGACCGAGTTTGACACGCCGCGCTGCAATCGCTCCAACACGACGCGCCCCACCCAACAATCCGCGTCGAACTCCAAGCCCAAAACCGCGTCAACCAAGCGCCGGTCAGGCACGCTGTAGTTCAAGCGGCCAACACTGTACCAGCGACCTCCGGCCCGGTCGGGGCTGAAAGTGGCGGTTTGGTTGAGCGGCCAGACCTTGGTCAGCGGCCACTGCCAGCTCATGTCGACTTGTTCGCTTTGCCCACGTTGCAGCCGGTAGGCCGCATTGAACACTTGAAACGGTGCTGGCGAGTAGCGCGCGCCGACCGTGGCGCGAATCGATTGGCGAAGCGCTTGGCTGTATTGCACCGTGGTATCGACAGAAAACTTGTCACTGGTGTTGACCCCCGCGCCCAGCAGCAAATCACTGACGCGCTCATCCACCACGGCGCCTCCGGGTAGGCTCACGCGCTGCGGTGAGAGGCGCAGGCGCTGCGCGAGCGAGAACCGCGCCACTTCGGCGCCGCTGGCCGGGTTCAGCAGCCGACTGGTCGCGCCCAAAGTGAGCAAATTGGCGTCGGCGATGCGGTCGTTGCCGCCAAACGCGTTTTCGCTGTAAATGGTTGCGAAATTGAAGTCATTCGCGCCCGAGTCGTAATTGGGCAGCGCCGATTGATCACGGTACGGCGTGCGCACATAAAACGCACGCGGCTCCAGCGTCTGAATGAAATCTCGCCCGTTGATCACCGCATCGCGCTCAAACGCCAGGCCTGAGTCAACGCTGAATGTGGGCAAGGTGCGGCTCGAGCGGGTGCGCCCATCGCTCAGCGGCGCGTCAAAGCTGTAGTTGCTGGCGTGTAGTTGCAACTTGGGCACCACACTCCAGCCCGCAGCACCATAGGGGCGACTGATCTGCGCCTGCCCCACCACGCGGGTGCTGTTGGGCTGCAAAGTCAAGCGGCGGTCGGCCACAAAACGGGTGGTGTCGGCAAAAGCTTGCACGTCAAACCCGGCGTAATTGAGCCGAGAGTAGTTGGCAGTGACCTGCGGCAGCCGGTCGTAAGGCGGCGTGATCGGGGAGCTGGCATCTTGCAGCACCTGCCAACTCAAGGTGCGAGCGCTGACGCTGATGGGCCCAGCGGCCGTGTTCAGGCTGCGACTCAGCGAAAAATCGGCTGGCAGCAGCCGCTGGGTGAGCGTGGAGCTGCCGCGTGGGAAATCGCGCCAAAAATTGTCGTCGCTGACGCGGTTCACTTCCAAGTTCAGGCCCCAAGTGCCCGCTTTGAGGGCATCGAGCGAGACCAAACCGCTGTGCTTGGCGGCCACGCCCCAGCGCGAGGTGCCGCGCAGCGCATCGTTGGGCATCCAACTGCCCTTGAGCGTGCCTTTGTAGTCTTTTTCTAAGTAGCGATACTCGCCGCCAAAATCAAAACCCCGGCGCAGGCGCACAGTGGGCTCAAGTGTGGCATCGCGATTGGGCGCGATGTTGACGTAATAGGGCTGCGTGATCTCAAGCCCCGAGATGTTGTCAACCGTGAAGCTGGGCGGCAAAAACCCCGAGCGTCGCGCGTCTGACAGCGGAAAACCCAGCGTGGGCACCGCCAGAATCGGCGTGTTTTTGAACCGCAACACGGCGCTCTTGGCTTCGCCCTCGTCAGCTTCGGTGTCGAGCTTGATGCTGCTGGCTTGCAACACCCAGTCGGGCATCCAATTGGGGCCCGGCTCGCGGCGGCAGCTGGTTAGCCACGCGTTTTTGATGACGGCGCGCTTGTCGTCCAAGAAATCAATGCGCTCAGCTTGGCCGTGACTGGCGTTTTTGAGGAACTGAAAGCTTGGCGCGGTCAAAAAACCTTCAAATGCGTCAACTTTGATGTCCAGCAAGAGGCCCGTGAATACATTGCCAGCGCGGCTGAGGCGCACGCTGCCACTGGCCTTGGCCCGGTCGTCGGGTTGGTAATACTCAATGCGATCCGCGCGGATGACCGTGCTGTGCTTGCGCAGCATGGCGTTGCCGTCGATGACGGTGTCCAAATCGGTGCGGCCGCGCACGCTGTCGCCATAAAAGAAGGTCGGCACAAAGCGCGAGGCATCCGGCCCCAGCGACTCTTGCATCAGCGGCGAGGTTTTAAGCTTGGGCGAGGTTGCGTCCGGTGCAGGTGCGACCTGCGCGCCAACCGTCTGGCAGGTCAATGCCACAGCCAAACCCAACGGGGCAAGCACCCAGACCGGAGCCAAGGCTTGCGCCGAGACCGAGGTGGGGGGGCGAATTCGCAGCCGAGTCGGCAACTTCTTGGGGCGGGCAGTGGACAATGTGGGGTTTGGCGATTCGGCGCGCAAGCCACAGCGGCGTTGCACGGCGTAAATTATCCACGACCCCAGTTTTTCGTCCCAACCAGACCTGCCCATTCCAGCCAACCCATGACTGCCGTGACCGAAGTTTTTGATGCCCCGCCCGTGGTGTGGGCCAGTACCGAACGCAAACGCCTGTTCGATGGCTGGTTAAACACGGTGGCCCCAGCGCATGGCCTGCGCGTTGACACGGTGCGGCTTGCCAGCGCTGACGCAAGTTTTCGCCGCTATTTGCGCGTGACCGACACGCAGGGCCGTACCCGCATCGTCATGGACGCACCACCCGACAAAGAAGACTGCCGCCCGTTTGTCGATGTGGCCGCGCTCCTGCACGGCGCGGGCCTCAACGCGCCCGAGGTGCTCAACTGGCACGAGGCTGACGGCTTCATGCTGCTGTCTGACCTGGGTGGCCACACCGTCATGCAACACGTGCAAATGCGCTTGGGGCTCGACGCGCAGTCGCCGCCCTTGGCCAAACAGACTTGTCCAGGCGGCGAATTGGGTGCGAGCTTTGCGCAGCTCTACACCGGCGCGATCGACACCTTGATTCCGTGGCAGCTCGCCAGCCGCCCAGGTGCCTTGCAGCCCTACGACGACGCGAACTTGCAGCGCGAGATGCAGCTCTTCCCCGACTGGTACATCGCACAGCACAAAGGCGTGGTCTTGAGCGACGCCCAAAAAAGCAGCTTGCAAGGCGTGTTTGAACTCATCAAAGCGCGCAATTTAAGCGCGCCCAAGGTGTTTGTGCACCGCGACTTCATGCCCCGCAACCTCATGATGCCCACCGCGCCGGGCCAGGCCTTGGGCGTGCTGGACTTTCAAGACGCGCTTTACGGCCCCGCCACTTACGACATCGCCGCCCTCATGCGCGACGCGTTTTTGAGCTGGAACGACGAGTTTGTGCTCGATGTCAGTGTGCGCTACTGGGAGCGCGCCCGCAAAGCTGGCATCTTGACCAACGGGCCCTGGGGCGATTGGGGCGATGATTTTGGCGACTTTTGGCGCGCAGTGGACTACATGGCCTTGCAGCGCCACCTCAAAATCGCCGGTATTTTTGCCCGCTTGACCCTGCGCGACGGCAAACCCCGCTACTTGGCCGACGCGCCGCGCTTCATCGCCTACATCCGCGAAACCGCGCAGCGCTACCGTGAGCTCAAGCCGCTGCTCAATTTGGTGGAGTTGCTCGACGGCATTCACCCCGACACCGCGTATCTGCGCAAATTTGGGCTTTGACTCCGTGGCCCAGCAACCCCGCATTCACCACCCGCACCCGCTCATTGCCGGCCAAAGCTTGGCACTGGACAGTGGCGCGGCACGCCACGTGCAGGTGCTGCGCATGCAACCCGGTGGTGCCTTGACGCTCTTTGACGGCACCGGCGGGCAATTTGATGCCACCGTCACGGACATGGGGCGGCGCGACGTCACCGTCACCGTGGGCCAGCGCTTGGCCGTTGACTGCGAGCCGCGCCTTCGGGTTCAGTTGCTCATAGGCCTCGTGGCCAACGACCGAATGGACTGGTTGGTTGAAAAAGCCACCGAACTCGGCGTTGACCGCATCACCCCGCTGCTCACCGAGCGCAGCGTGCTGCGCCTCAGCGGCGAGCGCGCCGACAAAAAACGCGCCCACTGGCAAGGCGTGGCCATCGCCGCATGCGAGCAGAGCGGACGCAACCGCGTGCCCGCAATTGACGCGGTTTTAAGCTTTGCCGATTGGGCCAAAAGCACTGACCCACTGCCCAATCCCACTCACCGCACTCACCCCGCCCAATACGTGCTCAGCCTGTCGCCCGCGGCCGCCGCGTTCAACGCGGCAGGCTTATCGCAAGCCGCGTCCAACGCCATTTGCCTGCTCTCAGGCCCTGAGGGTGGCCTGTCGGCTGACGAAGAAGCCCGCGCGACCACGCTCGGATTTGCCGCTTTGAGCCTTGGCCCCCGCGTGCTGCGCGCGGAGACCGCGCCGCTGGCAGCCTTGAGCGCACTGATTTTGTGTTGATTAGGCCTTACGTAAAAGTGTCCCAGCAAGGCGCAGCGACGACGGCAGTGCGAATAGCACGGCTAGGAGCTGCAACGCCGCTGGGGCGGTTTTGCGTAAGGCCTAATATCTAACTTTTTGTAAAAGGAAACTCTCCATGACCATGACCACCACCGCCACTGGCTTGCAATATGACGACACCGTCGTCGGCACAGGCGCCGTCGCCGTCAAAGGCAAAACCGTCAGCGTGCACTACACCGGCTGGTTGTACGCCAACGGCGAAAAGGGCAAAAAGTTTGACAGCAGCAAAGACCGTGGCCAGCCGTTTGACTTCTCGCTCGGCGGCGGCATGGTCATCAGAGGCTGGGACGAAGGCGTGCAAGGCATGAACGAAGGCGGCACCCGCGTCCTCATCATCCCGTCAGAGTTGGGCTACGGCGCGCGCGGCGCAGGCGGCGCGATTCCACCCAACGCCACACTTTGCTTTGAGGTTGAGCTGCTGAAAGCCTAACCCAGGCTCAATCGGGGCTCAATTCGGGCCAAGTGAGGGCTACCAGCAACCCTTTTGGACGAATTTGATGAGATATTAGCCCTTGGTCGCCGGATTCATTGGGTTTGTTGCTATGCTTTTAGATATCGCCTCAAACCTGAATCACGCCCCAAAAATGACCTCAAAGGACGCTTAAATGCCGCTTGAAGCCACACCGGCAACCGCGCTGCGCTCGTTTGATGCCCTCCCTGGCCCGCGAGGTGTGCCGATTTTGGGCAACGCGTTTCAACTTGACGCGCCGCGTCTGCATCTGCAAATGGAGGCCTGGAGCCGCGAGTTTGGGCCGTTTTTCAAGCTCAAGCTGGGCGACCGGGGCGCGCTCGTTGTCAGCGATCACCGCGTCATTGCCAGCTTGCTGCGCGACCGCCCCGATGGCCTGCACCGCACCCAGCGCCTGAACGACCGGTGGGCCGAAATGGCCTTGCCCAGTGGCCTCTTTGGCGCAAACGGCGACACCTGGCGCAACCAGCGGCGCATGGTGATGGCCGCTTTTGCCCCCACCCACGTCAAAAACTACTTTCCCGCGCTGCAGCGGGTGGCGCAGCGGCTCAATGGGCGCTGGGCCACAGCGGCCCAAACCAGCGCGTCAATTGATTTGCAAGCCGACTTGATGCGCTACACGGTTGACACCATCGCCGGGCTCGCCTTTGGCGCGGAGGTCAACACCCTGGAGTCTGACGAAGACGTCATCCAAAAGCACCTCAACAAAATCTTCCCCACGCTCATGAAGCGGCTGGTCGCGGTGTTTCCGCTGTGGCGAATCATGCGCTCCCGCGCCGATCGCGAGCTTGAGGCCAGCATCGTCGAAGTCAACGCCGCCGTGACCGGCTTCGTCGCCCAAGCCCGCGCGCGCATGCAGGCCCAACCCGAGCTGCACCAGTCACCCAATAACTTGCTCGAAGCCATGATCGCTGCCGCCGACATGCCCGGCAGCCGCATGGACGACGCTCAAGTCACAGGCAACGTCTTGACCATGCTGCTTGCAGGCGAAGACACCACCGCCAACACCCTGGCCTGGATGATTGAGCAACTTTGGCGCAACCCGCAAGCGCTGGCCCGAGCCACGCAAGAGGTGCGCGCACAAGTCGCCGACCCGTGCAACCCAGGCCTGGATGAGCTGAACGCTCTCAGTTATGTCGAAGCCTGCACCCACGAGACCATGCGCCTCAAACCCGTGGCACCGTTCTTGCCGCTAGAGACCTCGATCGACATGACCATCGGCGACGTTCGCGTCCCCAAAGGCACCATCGTCATGAACCTGCTGCGTGTTGACAGCGTGAGCGAAAGCCACCTACCCCGAGCGGCATCGTTCGAGCCCCAACGCTGGCTAGACGAGACCGATGCCAGC
>JANOPN010000144.1:0-6209 GCA_031421855.1 Comamonadaceae bacterium | reverse complement strand
CAAAAAACGCCACTCACAGCCCCGTCCGCACCTCGCGGCGGGGCTTTTTTCTTGCGCCGCGCGCCGTTCGATCGAAGCGGTTAGAGTCAAACTTCAGTCAATTTTGAGCATGCCATGAGCCTTGATCACATCAAAAACATCGTCATTGCAGGCGGCGGAACCGCCGGTTGGATGGCCGCTGCTGCGTTTGCCAAGGTACTGGGCCCGCGTTGGCACATCACCTTGATTGAATCGGAAGAAATCGGCACCGTGGGCGTGGGCGAAGCCACCATTCCACTGATTAACATCTACAACAACGCACTCGACATTGACCAAGATGCGTTCATGCGAGAGACCAGCGCAACATTCAAACTCGGCATTGAGTTTCGCAATTGGGGCAAAAAAGGTGATAGCTACTTCCACGGTTTTGGGCCGCTTGGACCCGATTTAGGCATCACCAAATTCCACCACTACTGGCTCAAGATGCACGGCATGGGCAAAGCCGGACCACTTGACGACTACGCCATCAACAACGCCGCAGCCAAAGCCAACAAGTTTGTGCGCGCCCAACCCCAATTGGGTCAATCGCCCCTGGCCGAGATTGCGCACGCGTATCACTTCGACGCCGGGCTTTACGCGGCATATTTGAGCCGTTACGCCCAGGCCAAAGGCGTCAAACGAATCGAAGGCAAGATCGCCTCGGTCAGCACACGCGCAACTGACGGCTTCATTGAGGCCGTGATCATGCAAAACGGCCAACGCATTGAGGGCGACTTATTCATCGACTGCACGGGTTTTCGTGGGCTGCTGATCGAGGAGACCCTGCACACGGGCTACAGTGATTGGTCGCATTGGTTGCCTGTCAACCGGGCTTGGGCGGTGCCTTGCACATCGGTCTCGCCCTTGCTGCCCTACACCCGAGCGACCGCCCACGACGCTGGCTGGCAGTGGCGCATTCCGCTGCAGCACCGCATGGGCAACGGGCACGTGTTTTCCAACACGTTCACGACTGAGCAAGCCGCTGTCGACACACTGATGGGGAACTTGGAGGGCAAGCCCCTTGCCGACCCACGCATGCTCAAATTCACGACAGGCAAGCGCAAAAAACTCTGGAACAAAAACGTAGTGGCGCTGGGCCTGGCCAGTGGCTTCATGGAGCCGCTGGAGTCAACCAGCATTCACTTGGTGCAGTCCAACATCGCTCGGCTGGTGAGCTTGTTCCCCGATCAAGGGTTCAGCGAAGTCGCCACCGCAGAGTTCAACCGCCAAGCAGATTTTGAGTTTGAGCGCATCCGCGACTTCTTGATCCTGCATTACAAAGCCACCGAACGCGACGACAGCGAGTTTTGGCGCTATGTGCGCACCATGCCGATCCCAGACACGCTTACCCACAAAATGCAGTTGTGGCAGTCAAATGCCCGAATTTTTCGCGAAAACGCCGAATTGTTTTCTGAGATCAGTTGGGTTGAGGTGTTTTTGGGTCAAGGCATGGTGCCCAAGGGCTACGACCCGGTGGTTGACTCGCTCTCAGAGACCAAGATCGAAGACTTTTTGTCCAATGTGCGCCACACCATCGCCCGTTGTGTTGACGTCATACCCACACATGCGCAGTACATCGCTGACCACTGCGCCATCGACCCCAAATTGATCAAACAACCGCAAACCGCCTGAGCGAGCCCCACAAGCGCTGCGACATGTTCAACCCCGATCCGCCCATTCAGGTTGAGGCGTTTGCGTCGCGCCCTGTCGTGGTGGTCGACGACGTGTTGACCGACCCCAATTTGCTGCGCGGCATGGCCGCCAAGCACTGGGACGCGTTTGCAGTGGCAGGCCACAATGCGTTCCCCGGCCCCGAGTTGGCTTTGCCCGACTCCGCCGTGCAAGCCTTCATGCTCGCCCTGCACGCCCACGCGGCTGACTCGTTGGGCCTGCGATCCGTCATCAGCGCTCATGCGCGGCTGTCGGTTGTGACGCGCCAACCCGCGCAACTCAGCCCGCTCCAGCGCATGTGCCACCGGGACCGGCTCCAATCATCCCCCGATCAAATCGTGGTCGCGGGCGTGCTCTATTTGTTTGACGACGTGCGCTTGGGTGGCACCAATTTCTTCGAGCCTTTGCTGGCACCCGCCGCGATCGACGCGCACATGCAGGCTTGCAGCGGCATGAGCACGCCTCAGTACGAGGCGCTGTCCCATGCGCCCGCGTCGTACATGTTGACCTCAAACGCTTGGTTTGCGCACGTTGGCACGGCACTGCCGCGTCAAAACCGCATGATCTGGTATGAGGGCAGCCGATTCCACGGCAGCCACATTGAGCAGCCGTCGCTCTTGGTTGCTGACCCGCTATTGGGCCGCTTGACGCTCAATGTGTTCGCGGTTTGCGAGCGGTTTTGAGACGTTTTGCACGCACCCGAAACACCAATAGGACTGACGCAAAACGGTCCCAGCAAGGCGCAGCGACGAAGACAGTGCGGGCAGCACGGCTAGGAGCTGCAACGCCGCTGGGGCGGTTTTGCGTCAGTCCTAGCCTGATCAACGCTCAAAGCACCTCCAAGCTTGACCCAGGCGCTACCAAAATTGAACAGCTAACAAATGGTAACAATTTCGCTTGATTTGTCTAGCACAAACCCCGCACCAAAATGAAGCTTATGCACAATTTTGAGCGAGCGGGGACGCCCATATCAACATTGGTTGTTGTCAAACGCTTTGAAACCGATAGCACGCGTAAGTCATTGATTCATAAAGATATTTGCCACTGCAACTAAAATAGGCAGTCTTGCGCGAAGCCTTGGTTTTAAACGGTTCACGCGCTGTTCTCGGAGGTTGTTCACAAAGTTATCCACAGAAAATTGGGATCGTTTTTCTGGCCATAAAAATCAATGACTTAGCCCTCATTTCGCAGGTAAAGTCACAGCTCAAACTCGCAAGTGATGTTCAACCTTTCCGTCGCAATCAGCGCGCCCACACACGCCCGACTTGGCTCGGTGCTCAGCTACGCAAGTGAGTGCGAACTCCTGCCCGGCACGTTGGTCCGCGTACCGCTGGGTACCCGCGAGGTCTTGGGTGTTGTCTGGATGCCACCGAGTTTGGCCCCGCCCCTCAGGCCGCAATCGCTCAAAGCCATCACCGGCAGCTTGCCGGGCATCGAGCCGCTGTCGCATCATTGGTGCGAGTTGGTTGATTTTGCAGCGCGTTACTACCAGCGCGAGGTGGGTGAGGTCGCGATGGCCGCCCTGCCGCCCCAACTGCGCGACTTGAGCGCAGTGCAATTACAACGCCGCAGCAAACGAAAAGAAGCAGCGGTCACCCCAGTTGACGGCTCACGCCGCGCTACTGATTCAGTAGCACTCAGCCCAATGCAATCAGCGACCATCGACCAATTTGCCACTGAAAATCGCCCCGCACTGCTGTTTGGGGCCACTGGCAGCGGCAAGACCGAGGTCTACCTGCAACTCGTCGCCAAGGCCCTGGCGACCAGCCCCGACACACAGGCTTTGGTGATGGTGCCCGAGATCAACCTCACGCCGCAGTTGCTCGCGCGATTCACCGAGCGCTTCACGCCAACTTATGGCGCAAACGCCGTGGTGGCCCTGCACAGCGGCTTGACACCTGCACAGCGACTCAAGGCTTGGCTGGCGGCACATCAAGGTGGTGCAAAGGTGATTTTGGGTACGCGCTTGGCGGTGTTGGCGTCCATGCCCGGCTTGGCCATCATCGTGGTCGACGAGGAACACGACCCCAGCTACAAAAGCCAAGACGGTCCGCGCTACTCAGCGCGCGATTTGGCGGTTTGGCGCGCCAAAAACGAAGGCATCAAGGTGATTTTGGGTTCCGCTACCCCGTCACTGGAGTCGTGGGCCGCTAGCGCCGACACCGACGCAGGCACTGGCCGCTACGCACGGCTGCGCATGCCTCAGCGCATTGGCGATGGGTGCTTGCCAACACTGCGTTTGCTTGACATGACGCTGCAAGCCAAGGGCACCCTGATCGCGCCCGAGCTGATCTCAGCCATTGCCCAGCGCGCCCAGCGCGGCGAGCAAAGCCTGTTGCTGCTCAACCGGCGCGGCTACGCGTCGGTGCTGCACTGTGCCGACTGCGACTGGAAGAGCGAGTGCCCCAACTGCAGCGCGTTTCGGGTGTTTCACAAGCTAGACCGCACCCTGCGGTGCCACCATTGCAGCTTTGTCGAGCGCGTGCCCAAAGCCTGCCCCAGCTGCGGCAGTTTGGACTTACAAATGATGGGCAAGGGCACTGAGCGGCTCGAAGAACAGCTCGACGAGCTTTTAATAGAAGCACGCGGCGCCAACGACCAACCGCTGCGATTGGCCAGAATCGACGCCGACAGCACCCGACTCAAAGGAAGCCTTGAGGGCCAGCTCGCCGCCGTGCACGCAGGCGACATTGATGTCTTGGTCGGCACCCAGATGGTTGCCAAAGGGCACGACTTTCGCCGCATCACCTTGGTCGCAGCCGTTGCCATGGACGCGGCGCTGTTTTCAAGCGACTACCGCGCACCCGAGCGCCTTTTCTCGCTCCTGATGCAAGTGGCTGGCCGCGCAGGGCGCGACGCGGCTTTGAGCGAAGTCAGTGAGGTTTGGGTGCAAACCCACGCGCCGCGCCACTCGCTATTTGCAGCTTTGGCCAAACACGATTTTGAGGGCTTCGCCAGCACCCAACTCGCTGAGCGCGCCCAAGTCGGCCTGCCGCCGCACGCGTTTCACGCCTTGGTACGGGCCGAGGCCAAAGAGCAAAGCAGCGTCGTGGCGTTTTTGCAGCGCGTCGCACAAGCAACCAGCCAAAGCGCCGCGTCGCCCCACGTCACGGTCTACCCGCCCGTGCCCGCCTACCCGCAGCGTGTGGCCAACATCGAACGCGCCCAAATGCTAATCGAGTCAAACTCCCGCGCCGCGCTGCAACGCGTGTTGTCCGACACCCGTCCCAACATTCACGACCTCAACCCCAGCAAAGGCCCCGAGCGCGTGATTCGCTGGGCGATTGACGTGGATCCATTGTCGATTTGAAATCGACCGCGAAAACGACCATTTGGTGTACAGTGAGATACACCACTAGGACTTACGCAAAATCGTCCCAGCAAGGCGCAACGACGACGACAGTGCGAATAGCACGGCTAGGAGCTGCAACGCGGCTGGGCCGGTTTTGCGTAAGTCCTAACCACAATCGAATGCTGCCATGCAACGCACTCAAATCTACCTTGATGAAAATCTGATTAACCGACTCAAGCTGCGCGCGCGCGGTGCGGGTATGAGCGTGTCGGAGTTGATACGGCAAACATTGAAGAGCCAGTTGGCACGCGACCCGGTGTCAGATGCTCGGGCGTATTTTGATCGGCTCAAGCCGCTTGAGAGTTTTGCAGACATCGACCCCCAGGCGTATGTTCGCAACCTGCGCGGCAAGAGCCGACTGCAAAACCGCGAATCATGACTGCCCGCATGGTGCTCGACACCAACATCGTGATTGATCTGCTCAAGAAGTCCACCTCGACGGTCGAGCGGTTTTTGGACGCGCTGGATTCAAAGACCACGATCTTGATTAGCCCCATTGTGGTCGCTGAAATCTATGCGGGTGCTTTTGTACGCGAGTACCGAGACATTGAAGCCTTGTTTGCCCTGTGCCAGCTGACCGAGCTCAATGCAGATATCGCACGCATTGCAGGTCAATACGCTAATCAATTCGCCAAATCGCACCAAGGCGTGGGCTTAGACGACCTCTTGCTCGCGGCAACCGCCAAAGCACACGATTGCCCGCTTTGGACACGCAATCGCAAACATTACCCGATGACGGATATCGAGGTGATGACCGACTGACAGATCGAAGCTCACCAAGTGGTCAAAAGTCGCGTTTCAGTTCAGTTCTTCGAGGATTGCCTACTCAGCATTGACACGTCGTTCGGCATGGCGATCAACCCAACAGCGGCCGTTGATGCTCTCGAACCGATTTGATCACCAGCTCGAGCAGCATCTGTTTCCCCTCAATGTGAACAGGAAACGTGGCTTTGATTGAGTTGCCGATGCTGCTGCGGGTGACGCCACGGGGTCCATAGTCGATGGCAATACCGAAATTTTGAAGTTGTCGCCCATCCACGACCCGTGGGGTCGTGTGCCACTCATAATTCAATCGATGTTTGGGGTTAAGAACTACGGGCTTGTCGGGCAGCCGCCTCAAACCGTCTTGAACCATGATGGGTGTTGGGGTGTCGAGCCGATACACCGA
>JANOPN010000143.1:0-25006 GCA_031421855.1 Comamonadaceae bacterium | reverse complement strand
GCCATGCGTCAATTTCCTTCAAACACAACTCTATGCGCTCTCGCTGCGACTGCCTCATGCCCAACTCCTCGTCGTTGAAACCCCAGAGACTCGCGAATTCAACACAAGTGCGCAAGGATGGTGGTCACCGGACGCTTACATCCATCAGGCACAAGGGCAATTCCTTTTATGCTCATGCAATAGTCCGAGTGGCGGACGGTACTCAGTACTACTGGAGCTACTCTAAACAGAGGTTGTTTGAGGGCAATGAGCGTCTTGACCCCAACTTCCCTTGCGCTGAGAAAGCGCTCTAACCTGCTGCTCGTTCAGACCGCCCGCCTGCAGCGTTCGGCCGCACCGCGCTGTCGTTAGGCCTCACAGGAAACGCGCTGCGCTATCGTTCCAAACTGAATCATCAGTGCCACAAAAATGAGGAGAGAACATGGCAGATGTCCGTTACCTCGTTAACGACGCAATTGGGTTTGAGGTTCGCCTCTCCCGTTTTGCCCAAAATCACCCCGCAATCCCTCGTTGCTTCACGCAAAACAGATCGCATTTTGTCACACGGTTTATTCAATATTCATAGCAACACTCCCAATGAAATCGGTTACCAAGTGCTAAAAAACCATAAAAAAATAGCTTTGTGTACGCATTTCGATTTCTTCTGCCGCCAAGGCAGTCGCGCCAACATCTCACGGCGACGCTTCACTCTGGGCGTGGTGTCGGGCGTTTTGTGATCGATCTCGTGGCTTAGTTGGGCTTTGTCGATGAGCGCCGTTGTGTAACGTGTAGTTGATCGCTTTTCGCTCGTTTCGGCTGGCGTGTTTGCACTTCTTTTGGCTCTTTGCTTCGTCGCATCAAATTTTTGAGAGTTTTCGGCATCTGGTCACCGGATTAATTGAGTTTGTTGCTATTATTTTTTTGACCAATTTTGTAAATACCTTGAATCGAAACGGCTGTCATCCCAGCGCAGGCTGGGATCCAGGCGTGGTCGGTTCGCAATCAAACAGCCACTGGATCCCAGCCTGCGCTCGGATGACGGTCGTTCTGTCTGACGGACTCACATGGTCAGGTAGTTTTGACAAATCAACAAACTCAACCCCAAGAAAAAAGCCCGGCAGAAGCTGACTTCTGCCGGGCCTTTTTGGTGTGGGCTGGGTCAGAGCTTGAAGCCCGCTGCAACCGCGTCGGTGCAGAACATCTTCACGGTCTCCAATGAGTATTCTTCCAAGTCTTTGCCGACCAATGACAGCTTTTTGATGATGTCGTTGGTGGCGGTGATGACGTGGCAGCCGATTTGGTCGGCTTGGAAGATGTTGATGAGTTCGCGTGGGCTGGCCCAGATGAGTTCTGAGGCTGGTTTGAGTTTGAGCAACTCAACACTGGCCGCCATCATGGGGATGGGATCAACACCCGTGTCGGCAATTCGACCAGCAAAAACGCTCACGTAGCTGGGCACGTCGCCTTGCAAGACGTTGACGGTGTCACGCACTTGAGCCAGCGTCATGATGGCCGTGACGTTGACTTTGACGCCGCGCTTGGTGAGGCGGTCCACCATGGCATAGCAGGTCTCGCGCTGGGTGTTGGTGATTGGAATTTTGGCGTAGACGTTGGGTGCCCAGCTGGCGATCTCCATGGCTTGGCGCTCCATCTCGGCAAAGTCGTCGGAGAAGACCTCAAACGAGATTGGCAGGTCTTTGACGATGGACAAAATGTCGAGCGAAAAGGCTTTGTAGTCCGTCACACCCGCCTTGCGCATGAGCGTGGGGTTGGTTGTGAGGCCTTTGACGCGCGGGTTGGCGGCCATCTCCAGCATGCCGGCGCGGTCAGCGCCGTCGGCAAAAACTTTGACTTTGAGGTGATCTGCTGCGCTCATTCGGTATCCTTTTTTGTAACGGGTTGGTTGAGTTGTTCGACGATGGCTGCGGCTTCAGTCAGCGACGCGACGGCCCAATCGTAGCCGACAGGCTGGTGCTCGGCGTAGCCGCACGATACGAAAAAGGTGCGCACGGCGGCCTGTTGCCCCGCTTCGACATCGCGCCAGCGGTCGCCAACCATGAAGCTTTGACTCAGGTCGATGCCCCAGTCGGTGGCCGCTTGTAGCAGCAAGCCGGGCTTGGGTTTGCGGCAGTCGCAATGGTCTGCGCTGTCATGCGGACAGACGCGAAATTCGTCGACGCCGATGGATTCGTTGAGTTTGGCGTTGATGGCATCGACTGCCTCGCGGCTGGTGGTGCCGCGCGCGATGTCGGGCTGGTTGGTCACGACAATGGTCAAATACCCCATGCGCTTAAGTGCCGCGACCGCCTGCGGTACGCCGTCAATGACGCGCATCTCGGCCGCGTTGGCGGGTGGGTAGGGCAGACCGTTTCGCACGACTGCGGCGTTGAGCACGCCGTCGCGGTCCAGAAAAACGGCTTTTCGCATGGCTGAATGGCTTACTTTGGCAAAACGGCTGATTCCCACTTGGTTTGCTTGGCTTTGAGCAGGGGGTGCGACACGAGCAAGTGCCACACGACCGCTTGAAATGCCTCTGAGTGGGGGGTGATGGTGTCGGCGTTGACTGTGGGCACGATCACGCAGGCGTCTGCCACCTTGGCCGCGTAGCCACCGTCGCGCCCGACCACGCCCACAATTTTGCAGCCGATTTCTTTGCCGTATTTGAGCGCTTCAACCAAGTTGGGGCTGATGTTTTTCTCGAGGTTGCCCCCGCCGACGGAGAAGATGAACAGCGCGTCTTGAGGGCGCAGGTGGCTGATCTTGAGCCACTCCACGAACACCGTCGCCCAGCCCTCATCATTGGTGCGAGCGGTCAACTCCGAGACGTTGTCGGTCGGTGCGTAGCACTCAATGCCGACGATTTTTCGAAAATCGTTCACTGCGTGCGAGCAGTTGCCTGCACTGCCGCCCACGCCAAGGAAAAACACGCGCCCTTCAGCTTGTTTGACATCAGCCAGCAATTGGGCAATTTGCTCAATCGGGCCGGTGTCCATTTGGGCGATGATTTGGGTGGCTTCGGCCAGGTGTTGTTTTGCGTAGCTCATGGTTTGCTCTCTCGTAGAAAAGTAATGGGTGGTGTCGGCGAGCCCTTGTTGGCTTCCGATCTCGTAGAAGCGTGTGAAGACTTCAAAGCCTGATAGTTGCCCGCTGCCAGACAAGCGCTCGTACAAAGCGGCTAAATCAAACACCGGTGCGGTCTCTAGGTGCAGCAGCGACGTGCGAACCAAGCCCAGCCCGTAGTCAATGTGGCGCATCTCGGCGCTGCGTTCGCGTTTGCTGTAGCGCCGCAACTGGCCATTTTGCCAAATGACGTTAGAAGTGTCCCATTGGTCGCCATTGGCCAAAACCGTCATCAGCGCGGGCGCGTCGCCTTGGTCAAATGCGCGCTGCACTTGGGCAAAGTCGATGGGCAAGAATGAGTCGCCGTAAAGCACAAAAAAACCGTCGCCCAGCACGCTTGCAAAGCGCTGCGCAGCCAGGCGCAGCGCGCCACCGGTGCCGAGCAGGGTGTCGCCGTCAAAGCTGTAATGCACCTTGAGGCCGTAACGCGAGCCGTCTGCGACATGCAACTGCAACATGTCGCCTAAAAAACCCACGCACAGCACCACATCGGTGATGCCCTTGGCGTGCAAGTCGCGCAACTGGCGGTCGATGAAGGGCGTGCCGGCAACATCGAGCAGCGCTTTGGGGATTTTTTCGGTCAAAGGGCGCATGCGCGTGGCCAGCCCGCCAGCCAAGATGGCGACAGCTCGCATGGGCACCGTTTGCGTGGCCACTGTGTTCAAGCCGATAAAACGGTTTGCGAGCCCTGGAAATCAAAGCGAAAACGCACTTCTTCAAGACCCGCACCGCGCATCGCTGCGCGCAATTGGGTGCGATCGGTCGCGTAAAACATCAAAAAGCCACCGCCGCCCGCACCCACCAATTTGCCGCCCGCAGCCCCATTGGACATGGCTAGGTTGTACCAAGTGTCGATTTGAGCGTTACTCATGCCGCCTGATCGACGCTTTTTGTTCTCCCAATGCTCGTGCATGAGCTCGCCAAAAAGGGTGCCGTTGCCAGCTTCTAAAGCGATTTTGCTGCGCAGGCCGAGGTCTTTTACAAAATGCAAATTGGCCAACATGTCGCTGTCGTGTTGTTGGCTTTTGACTTGTTGGTCTTTCAAAATGGCGCTGGCACTGCGCGAAAACCCGGTGAAAAACAGCAGCAAATTGTCTTCAAGGTCGTGCAACGTGTCCATGCTTACTTTGAGTGGCTCAGCCGTGACCGTGTCGTCTTTGTGAAAGGTAAAACACGTCAAGCCGCCGTACGCGGCGATGTATTGGTCTTGTTTGCCAATCGGCTCGCCTAAGCGGTCAATCTCAATGTGACAGGCCAGCTCAGCCAACTCTTGGGGCAAGATGTGGCGGCGGCGATGCGAGTAAATCGCCTTGAGCAAAGCGGTGGTGAAGCTGCCGGACGAGCCTAAGCCAGTGCCCGCCGGGATGTCGGCCAAGGTGGTGATTTCAATTTGCGGCGTTGACAGCTTTTGCATGGCCAAGGCTTCGCGAATGATGCGGTGGTTGACATCCTCGACTTGGTTGACATGCTCAAGTTGCGAGTACTTGAGGTAGATGCCTTCGGTGAACGGTCGCGTGACGGTGACGTAGACGTATTTGTCGATGGCACCCGCGATCAAAAAACCTTCATGCTCGCGGTAGTACGAGGCCAAGTCGGTGCCGCCACCGCCCAGAGAAATGCGCAACGGGCTGCGAGAGATGATCATGTCGTTGGGGCCTTCAGGTCAGTTGCCATTTGTTCAAAATCCGCTGCGTGCGTAAATGGATTCAATCACTGCCAGCGCGGCCTCGGCCTGTGCCAAGCCAGGCTGCGGGGTTCGCTGGCGGGCAATATCAGCATGAAAATCTTGCATCTCAAGCTCCCACGAATTGTCCGCCATGGGGTACTCGTAGACCGTTGTCGGCGGTGGCCCCATTTCAGGTTGCATCTGGTAGTGGTGGAGCTTTTCCAGCCCATAGCTGCCGCCTAATCCCTCGATGTGCAGCTTGCCGGTTTTGCCATAGATCTCAAATGAGAAGGTGTTTTTCCACTCGGTGCAACTGGCATGCAAAAAAGCGACCTGTTGGCTGGCGGTCTTCAAAATCATGAAGCCGTTGTCGTCAACGGGCATGTCCCAAAAGTACGTGTGCGCGAAGCCGTCAATTTGGGTGAAATCACCCAAAAACCAGCCTGCCAAGTCGATCAAGTGGACACCTTGGTCGATGAGCTCGCCGCCACCCGAGATCTCGGGCAACGCGCGCCATTCTTTGTCGTAGCCCACGCGACCGCCGTGACCGTAGCGCGCGCGGATGAACATCAATGGCCCCAAAGCACCCGAGTCCACAATTTGCCGGGCCTGTTGAAACGCGCGGTGGTAGCGGTGGTTGAAGCCAACCCGCACGCAAACGCCTTTTGCCTGAGCCAGCTCGCGCAGGCCACTCAGCTCAGTGCAGCGCCTTGCGGCGGGCTTTTCGACCAAAACATGCTTGCCAGCCAAGATGGCCGCACGGGCGATTTCGGCCAGCGAGTCGTGCGCGGTCGCGATGATGACGACGTGAACGGCTTCGTCGCTCACCGCTGCTTGCCAGTCGACCGTTGCGCGTGCGCCGCTGGCTTTGGCGAGCGCCTGTGCCCGCTCCAGTGCCAAGTCGGCACACATCACCAGCTTGCCGCCGTTCAGAGCCTTGGCCCGCTTTTGGCCAATGAGGCCGCAGCCGACGATGCAAAAATTCAATGAATCACTCAAGGTCTAGCCCCAGTCTTTGGCGCGGTCTTTGGGAACGATGCGCCGCAAGGTGTAAATGTCAGAGCGGTCCAAGTCCGCGCTGACGGTGTGAAATTCGCGCCACGGGTCCCAAATGGCACTGAGCAGCTTGCCGGTGAGCCCGTCGCTTGCGCTGCTCGCCAAGTAAACCGCCAACTCAGCGCCTTTGACCAAACCCGCGCCGCCTTGCGCGCGCTGCGCGAGCGCGCGCTCATGAAAGCTTGCGCCCACTGCCTCTGGCCCGGCGTCGATGACTTCGTCGAGCATGCGGGTGTTGAGCGCGCCGGGCGCGATGCAATTGACATCGATGCCGCTGCCGCGCACTTCTTCGGCCAAAGTCTCAGCAAACCGAACGATGGCCGCTTTGCTGGCTGCGTAGGCGCTGATGTTGGGCAGCGGGTTGGTGGCACCTCCGCCCGAGAGTTGGATGATCTTGCCGGCTTTTTGGGCCAACATCGCGGGCAACACCAAGCGAGCCATCAGCACCGAACCCATGACGTTGATTTGCATGGCTTGCACCCACTCGGCCCAGTCGACTTGAGCGATGCTGCCTTTGGGGCCGTAAATACCCGCGTTGTTCACCAAAATGTCGATGCGCCCCCAGGCCCGCATGGCGGTATTGACGACCAACTGGCAGTCGGATTCGAGCGCCACATCAGCCCGCACTTGGAGCAGTTTGTCTGCCGCGAACTCGGTGGACAATGCTTCAAGCGCGAGTCCCAAACGTTCGGCGTCGCGCGCGCACAGGCAAACCTTGGCCCCAGCGCGCAGGTATTGGCGGGCGATTTCAAGGCCCAAGCCTTGGTTCGCGCCAGTGATCACGGCATGTTTGCCGATTAAGGCGGTGCTGGGTGCAAGTGCGGGGTCGAAGGGGCTCATTCTGGCGTTCCAACGGCATGGTGATCAATCGAGGCCAAGGTCTTCAGGCCAATCAAGCTGCGATCCGCGTCGATCACGATGAGCTTGTTTGACCCCAAGGATTGACCCAACGCCTCGCGGGTTTCGTCGGTGCGGTACACCGGCCAGGGCGTGCACAGCACCAATGCTTCAGCGCCGACAACGGCGTCACATGCGCCGTCGGTGCGCGTGACGCGTGCGGACCAAGACGCAGGCAACTCGGTCACAGCTGGGTCATGCACCTGCACGACCGCGCCTTGTGTGAGGAGCCAATCGACCAACTCGACCGCCATCGATCGTCGCAACGTGTCGGTGCCAGGCTTGTAGGTTAAACCCCAAATGGCGACGGTTTTGCCGCTGAGGTCGCCCAGCAAAGCGGATAACTTGTTTCGTGCCCAAGCGCGGTGGGCGTTGTTGCTTGAGCGCACGGCACCCAAAACCGGGGTCGTCAAGCCGCGTTCAAGGGCCAAGTGGTTCAAAAATGCGATGTCGCGTGCCAAAGTGCCACCAGCAAACGCCGCACCCGGCCCAACGTAGGCTTTCGGGCCGATTCGACTCTCAGACTTCAAGCTGCGCTCGACATCTTTGGCATCCGCACCAAACTTCTCGCAAAGGATGGCAATTTCATTGGCAAACGTGACCGAAATCGCCAAAAACGAGTTGATGGCGTGTTTGCTCATCTCGGCCGATTCTGGCGACATCCACTCAACTCGGTCGGTAATTGGCGCTGCCAAGCGCGTCAGCACGGCTTTGGCGCGCGGGCTCGAGCAGCCGATGACGATGCGGTCGGGTTGCAAAAACACCTTGAGCGCGCTACCCAAACGCAAGTTTTCGGGCGACACGGCAAACTCGAGCTGCTTTTCGGGTACGTGTGCGGCGGCCCATTGCGCCAACAGCTTGGCCGAGCCAATGGGCATTTGTGATGAAACCAACACCACCGCGCCTGCGCTGAGCTTGGGTACTACCCGCTGCACGTGCTCAATGACGTACGCCACGTCAGCGTTGTCGTCGTCGTCAACAGGGGTGTCAAACGCAACCCAAAGCACGTCAAGCGGCGGCACTGGCGCGTCGGTCGTTTGAAAGCTCAAGCGTCCGCTTGCGAGCTGTGCTGCGATCAATTCGTTCAAACCCGGCTCGGCAATCGGTGCCTGCCCGGTTTTCAAGCCTGAGATGCTGTTCGCGTTGGGGTCAATGCCGACCACGCGGTGCCCGACCGACGCGCAGGCTGCGGCTGTGACGCTGCCCAAGTGCCACAGACCCAATACGCCGACGACTAATGTTGACTCAGTGGCGCTCATCGAACACCCACGGGTTGGCACTCAAAAACTCAACCGTTTTGACGACCCCTTGCTCAATCGTGTGCTTGGGCTGCCAGCCCAAAGCCCGAATGCGTGCGGTGTCCAAGAAGATAAATGGGTTGTCACCCACCCAGCCACGCTCGCCGCCGGTGTAGTTGAAGCTTGGCGACACGCCCATTGCCTTGCAAATCCAACCAATTGAGTCGTTCAGCTCGCAATAGCCATCGACGCCCAGGTTAAATAAGTTGACCTTGCCCAAGCTGCCGTCAACCGCTTTGTCGCGGGCCAGCAGCATCGCGTCGATGCAGTCTTGGATGTACAGGTAACTCTTGCGTTGTTTGCCGTTGCCCAAAACCTTGAGTTGGCTTGGGTCAGCTTTGAGCTGGCGATAAAAATCAAACACGTGGCCGTGGGTGTAGCGCTCACCCAAGATTGACACAAATCGAAAGATCAGGCCTTGCATGCCGTAGCCTTCGCAGTAGGCCGCAATCAAGCCTTCACCGGCCAGCTTTGACGCGCCATAAAGTGAAGTTTGGATCGGGAACGGACCATCCTCTGCGGTGGGGATTTGCGGCGACTCGCCATACACCGACCCGGTGCTTGAAAACCCGATGCGTTTGACGCCATTGGCGCGCATGGCTTCCAGCACATTGAATGTGGCGATGGTGTTTTGCTCCAAGTCGCGACGCGGGTGGTTCAAACCGAAACGCACATCCGCATTGGCCGCCAAATGAAACACCATGTCGCAGCCTGCCGCCGCTGCGGTGATCTCGGCAACGTCGAGCAAATCGCCGCGAATCAGCTTGAAGCCTTGCAAGCGGGTAGCTGCAGTCAAAAAACGCTCTTGGCCAGTCGAGAAATTGTCAAAACCAATGACTTCATGGCCTTCGCCAAGCAGCCGATCAACCAAGTTGCTGGCGATGAACCCGGCGCATCCGGTGACGAGAAACTTCATTCGAACAGCCTTTAAGTAAAACCTTCAAACTATAGCGGCAAGACCGAGTCGGGATTCGGCGCTTCTAGCCAACTGGCAAACTCATTTGCCAGTTGGTGCGACATGTTTGCCGCGCGTTGCCACGCCGCCACACGGGCGCCCAAGTCGGTGCCAAACCGGGTGAAGTCGCTGCGATCGGGCAGCTTGGCATTGGGCAAGCTCGCGACCCACTGCGCGGTGGGCGCGAGCACGATCAAATCATCTAAAAAAGCAGTCGCGCGATGACGTGATTTCCACGACTTATCTAGCCAGCCCGGTACGACCGCTTGTTGAAAATGCGGGTAGATCACGATGCTGGGGCGCTCAGAAACGCCAAAACCAAGGTTTTTGATGCCAAATTGACCCTTGGTCACCGGATCTATTGGATTTGTTGCTATTATTTTTGATTGTTCCGATTGCCGCCAATCCAAGTGCAAATGGTAGTCCGTGAGGCCGCCGTCCCAGTAAGCACCCTGAGGAGCGCCGGTGATGTTGGGCACGGACTTCAACGCGAACGGAATGGCGCAACTGGCCTGCAGGGCATCGCAAAAATTTAGTTCCGTGAGCATCACTTGGCTGCCGGGGTAGCCGTCAGGCTCAAACGGCAGTTTGGCGTGAGCTTGAGAAAACACCACCCGCTCGATGAACATACCCATCGAGTTGCGCGATACCGCGTTGGCAAAAAACGCGCAGCCAAAACCCAGCCCAGCGCGCAGCCCGGTCTCACGCGACAAAATGCCCTTGCCGCGAGACGTGATGATGTGCAGCCGATAGCGCTCGTGAGCCAAGACCGGGGCGACTAAATCGGCGTAAAACGCCCGCAAATTGCTGCCAAAACGCTCGCTGATGTGAGTTGAGGTCGGCCGCTTCTTTCCGGGCTCAACGACATAGTCTTGGTGGATGTAGTCGTGCTCCAGCTGATGAAACTTGGCAACCGACTTCGGGGTGCACGCGGTTGCCATTCGCCACGCGCCGATCGACGCGCCAATCAGGTCAATCGGCTGGCTGCTTTCCGTCAGCCATTCGCCAAACAGGTACCGATCCAAAGCCCCCAAAATCAAACCCTTGGGCCCACCTGCGGCAGCCGGAATCGCCCGCACATCAGCAGGTGACAACCCACGCGAGCGAATGTGTGCCATGGCCCGAGGACCCGCGTAGATTTGAAGGGCTTTCATTTGACGGATTGTCCCAGATGACGATACACGACTCGGCGTCGAGAATCCGTCGGGGGCGGGGCACGGTCGGTGGAGCGGCAACCGCTGAAAGAGGCCACCAAAAGCAAAAAAGCCACTCATGTGAGTGGCTTTTTTGACGACTAACCGTGGCGGAGTGGACGGGACTCGAACCCGCGACCCCCGGCGTGACAGGCCGGTATTCTAACCAACTGAACTACCACTCCGCGTGGGGTGCGTTTAAGCTGAAACGCACCAAAACTGGTGACTCCACGGGGATTCGAACCCCGGTAACCACCGTGAAAGGGTGGTGTCCTAGGCCTCTAGACGATGGAGTCAAAACCTTGGAACTAACCGAAACTGTTGGTGGAGGAAAGCGGGATCGAACCGCTGACCTCTTGCATGCCATGCAAGCGCTCTCCCAGCTGAGCTATACCCCCACGCGACCACCACAATTGGCTTGTGATGCTGCTTGCGTGACCAAGATTAGTCGCGCTGCACAGAGCCTCAAAGTATAGCGCAGATTCGGGGAATTTTTAACATTGCTCGACTAAAACCGATTCAGTTGACGCGCTCAATGCGCGACAAGTCGCCTAACGACTTGCTCTTGCCCAAGCAAGCTCAGCACCGAGTCCAAGGCTGGGGTTTGTGCGCGACCGGCGACCAAAACCCGAACCGGCATGGCCAACTGCGGCATTTTGGTGCCTGTTGCGGCCAAGCTGTCTTTGATGGCTTGGGCCATGGTGGGTTTATCCCAGGTGCTGAGGGTTTGTAGCCGCGCGGCGAAGTCAGCGACGATGGGCTTGGCCGCTGGGGTGAGGTGCAAGGCGGCATCGGCCTCGTCTCTCGTCGGCGTGACATAGAACAGGCGTGCAGCATCGGCTAGCTCGACCAAGGTGCTGCAGCGATCCTTGTACAGGTCGCAGATGGCGCTGAGGCGATCATCGGCCGTGAAGTCGATGTAGCGCGCTAAATGCGCGGCGAGATCAGCGCCGCTCAACGCTTTGAGGTGTTGCGCGTTGACCCATTTCAGCTTGGCCGCATCCCATTGGGCCGCGCTTTTGGTGAGGTGGTTGCCGTCGAACCAGTCAACCAGTTGCTGGCTTGAGAAGATCTCGTCGTCGCCGTGGCTCCAGCCCAGCCGGGCGAGGTAGTTGAGCATCGCTTGGGGCAGGTAGCCCATGTCTTGGTAGGCTGTGACGCTGACTGCGCCTCGGCGCTTGGAGAGTTTCAAGCCGTCGTCGCCCAAAATCACCGGAAAGTGCCCAAACTTGGGCAGCGGTGCCTTCAAAGCGTTGAAGATGTTGATTTGCCAAGGCGTGTTGTTGACATGCTCGTCCCCGCGAAACACGTGGCTGATGCGCATGTCCCAGTCGTCCACCACCACGGCGAAGTTGTAGGTTGGTACGCCGCCAGTTCGCATGATGATGAGGTCGTCGATTTCGCGGTTGTTGATCGTGATGGGGCCTTTGACGAGGTCGTCCCAAGTGACGTCGCCTTCAATCGGGTTTTTGAACCGCACCACACAGGCCACGCCGTCGGGCGGTGCCGGCAGCGTCTTGCCGGGCTCGGGTCGCCAGCGGCGGTCGTAGAGGGTTTTGACGCCGCGAGCGCGCTGGTCTTCGCGCATCGCGTCGAGTTCGGCGGGGCTTGCGTAGCAGCGATAGGCCAAGTCATCGGCAATGAGTTGATCGACCACTGCTTGGTAGCGCGCGAGACGCTGCATTTGAAAAAATGGACCTTCGTCAAAGTTCAGGCCCAGCCAGTGCATCGATTCGATGATTTGTGTGACTGCGTCAGCGCTGGAGCGCTCAACGTCGGTGTCTTCAATGCGGAAAATGAACTGCCCGCCTAGGTGGCGAGCGTAAGCCCATGAATAAAGCGCCGTTCGGGCTGTGCCCAAATGCAAAAAGCCAGTAGGCGAAGGCGCTATTCGGGTTCGGACGGCTGATGGGTCGAGGTTTTGCATGGGGTGGATTATCCCCGTGCTTCTCCGCGCGATTAGGTCTAGAGCGGCGCGCTGCTTGTCTCTTGCCAGCCGGAGTCTTGGGCAAAACGGGTTTGAGGTGGGTCCATGCCGTCTGCCGCTTCTTCGGTGACGTACACGCCGTCAAAACACGAGGCTTCAAAGCCGTGCAAGGTCGGGCCACCGTGTACCTGCGCGCCAGCAACGGCGCGCTTCATGGCGTCGACGTCTTGATAAATCAGGGCGTCGCAGCCAATGAAGGCACGTATTTCGTCGATGGTTCGGCCATGAGCGACCAGTTCTTCCCGCGTCGGCATGTCGATGCCGTAGACGTTGGGGAAACGCACCGGCGGAGCGGCGCTGGCCAAATACACATGCTTGGCACCTGCGTCGCGGGCCATTTGCACGATTTCTTGGCTGGTGGTGCCACGCACGATCGAGTCGTCGACCAACAAAACGCTGCGGCCTTTGAACTCAGCCGGCACGACGCTGAGTTTTTGGCGCACGGACTTCTTGCGCACGGCTTGGCCGGGCATGATGAAGGTTCGACCCACATAGCGGTTTTTAACGAATCCTTCGCGATATGGCTTGCCCAGCATGTGTGCCAGTTGCATGGCGCTTGGGCGCGACGACTCGGGCACCGGAATCACCACATCAATTTGATCGGGCGGCACCTCAGACACGACGCGTTTGGCCAAGGTTTCGCCCAAATTCAGGCGAGCTTGGTAGACCGAAATGCCGTCAATCGCCGAGTCTGGCCTTGCCAGATACACGTACTCGAAAATGCAGGGGTAGAGGCTTGGGGCGATGGCGCATTGTTTTGAGTGCAAGTTGCGGTCAATGTCGATGAAAACCGCTTCGCCGGGCGCAATGTCGCGTACGAAGTTGAACCCCGTACCCGCGAGGGCTGCCGACTCGCTGGTCACCATGATGTCGCCAGTCACCGAGCGACCCAAACACAACGGGCGAATGCCAAATGGGTCGCGAAACGCCAAAACCCCGTGTCCCGCGATCATGGAGACCACAGCGTAACTGCCCTTTAGCCGCTCGTGCACCCCGACGACCGCTGCAAACAAATCAGCGGCTTTGAGCGGCAATCCGCGCGTGGTGCGCTCGATTTCGTGAGCAAGTACATTGATCAACACCTCGCTGTCGCTGGCGGTATTGATGTGGCGGTGATCGACATCAAAGAGCTGTTGGCTGAGCTCGGGAACATTGGTCAGGTTACCGTTGTGCGCCAAAACGATGCCAAACGGGGCATTCACGTAAAACGGTTGGGCCTCGGCTTCGTTCTCGGCGTTGCCCGCAGTGGGATAGCGCACTTGGCCGATGCCGACGTTGCCGGGCAGGCCACGCATGTTGCGGGTGCGAAACACATCACGCACCATGCCGCGACCCTTTTGGGTGAAGAAGGTCGTGCCTTCTTGGGTGACGATACCGGCGGCATCTTGTCCACGGTGTTGCAACAGCAACAGTGCGTCATACAGCGCTTGGTTAACGGGAGCGTCGGAGACGATTGCTGCAATGCCGCACATGTTGGAATGCCTATTGATGAGTGTTAGCGCGAGGCGGATTGTCGCTGGCGTCTGCGTAGGGGTTGTATGCACGCATCACATCACCCGAGCCAACGCGTCAGGCAAAAGCGGCTTGAGCGCCATGGCTAAAGAGCTCAAGGCTGGACCGCTGACTGATGCCCGCCAGACTGAATGTTGATCGCCACCCGTCATTCGCATCACAAACGTGATGGCCAACACAATGAGCAAGCCGCGCACGCCGCCAAATGCCGCGCCCAATAAACGGTCAACCGGGCTTAAGCCCACGCTGCTGATGAGTTTTTTGGCCAGCCACGCCACAAAACCACCTGCAAATGCCACCGTGACGAAGGTGAGCGCGAAGCCGCCCGCGTATCGCAGGCTGGTGGCCAGTCCGAGCGGCATGATTCGATCGCCCACTTGGGCTGCGTAGAGTTGCGCGGCGATGAAGGCCGCAATCCAGCCCAGAACCGAAAGCACCTCGTACACCAAGCCGCGCCACGCGCCCAAGCACATTGACAGCAGCACGGCAACCAGCAGCACCGCGTCCAGCGTGGCGATATTGCCCATTTGAGGCGGCTACCGGTGTGCGATCACAGCGTCAAAATCGACGCGGGCAAACCCAGGGATTTGATCTTCGCGGCCGCTTTTTCGGCCTCAGATCGGGTCGCGAATGGCCCAACTCGAACGCGAATGCGCTTGCCGTCAGGGGTTGCGGCCTCTTGGGCATAAGTTTTCAAGCCCGCACGCTCAACCGTTTTGCGGGTTTCTTGGGCACGAGCGGCTTCGCCAAATGAGCCAAATTGAACGATGAAGCGCGCGCTCTCCGCACCAGCGGGTGACTGTGCAATGGCAGATTTGTCTTTTGCGGCTTGGGGGCTTGCGCCTTCAAGAAGCGCCTTGGCGCGAACCGCGTCGGCGCTGGGTGCCTCTTTGGCAACCGCCGGGACTGGCGTAGGCACTGGCGTGGGTGTGTCGACTCTTGCTGGCTCAGGTTTGGGTTCGGGCGTTGGCGTTGGCGCAGTCGGTTTACTCGTTTGAACGACTTTTTCGCCTGGCGACAGCGACTTGTCGACTGCGACCGTGGCGGCGTTGGATTTCGTCGGATGTGTCGATTGTGCCGCGGCAACTGCGGCGACTGCCGTGGTTGCGGCAACCACAGCGGCGGCTGGGGCAATGGATGTCGCTGGCGTGGAAGCCGGTGAGGTGGGCGGGGTGGGTGAAAGCGCGGGCAGCCCGGCGGGCAAGCTTGGCAAATCAAGCGGCTTGGCCGTTCGCTTGTCTGGAATGTCAATCGGGATGTCGATAGAGACCGGGCGCGGCTGGCGGTCGAACATCACCGCGAACAAGCTCACACCGATGGCAACCAACACCGATGAGCCGACCAATCGCTGGCGCGCGCGCCGGCGCATCGCATCGACGGACTCGAGCGGCGCGTCGGGTGGCATGTGGGTGCTGCTGGGTTTGGCTCGAAAAAGTCGATCAAAAATGGCCATGTCAACCAATGCGTGAGGGGTAAAACGAAACCAATCAGCCGCGGGCGCTGGGCAAATGTTTGGCGCTGAGTTGTGGCAGGCCATGCTCGATGACGGCTCCCACGGTGAGGAATGAGCCAAACACGACGATTCTATCGGCCGCATCGGCGGCACTCAGCGCGGCGGCAAAGGCATCGAGCGCCAAACCAAAGCACTGTGAAGCGGGCGGCGGGCTCACCGAGGCCTGAATGGGCTTCAAATCACCTGATTTGTGGTCAATTTGGCCTTTGGTCTCCGGATTTATTGGGGTTGTTGCTATCAAATTTGACTTAACTGGTCGACTCGATTGCGCGGGCAGCATGGGTTTGATTCGCTCGGCCAGGGCGCTGGCGGACGCGGCGCGTGGCGTGGGTAGATCGCACAAGTACCAGTGATCAACCAAAGGCGCGATTCGGGTCAACATGGCGTTTAAGTCTTTGTCGGCCATCGCGCCAAACACCGCGTGTGTGCGCGGGAAAAACCCCATCGCGTCTAAATTCTCGGCCAGCGCTGCGACTGAGTGCGGGTTATGTGCCACGTCCAGTACCACGGTTGGTTGGCCTGGAACGAGTTGAAACCGACCGGCCAACTCGACAAATGCAAAACCATTGCGAATGGCTTGCGCGCTCACGGGCAACTGTTTGCGCAGCGCTTCAAGTGCGGCCAACACCCCGGCGGCGTTCATCAACTGGTTGGCCCCGCGCAGCGCCGGGTAGCCCAGACCGCCGTAGCGCCGCCCCCCTTTGGCCGCACTGCAAGCCCATGCCCACTGCTGTTTGTCTCCCGATACATTGAAGTCGTGACCAGCCAACCATAACGCCGCGCCAACGGCCTGAGCGTGGCTTGATATCGTGCTGGGCGCAACCGGATCGCTCACGATGGCCGGGCGACCTGCGCGCATGATGTGGGCTTTTTCTAGCGCAATGGCCTCGCGGGTTGAGCCCAAATACTCGGTGTGATCGAGGTCGATGCTGGTGATGATGGCGCAGTCCGCGTCAAATATATTGACCGCGTCAAGCCGACCGCCCAGGCCTACTTCCAAAATAATCACATCCAACTCGCCCTCTGCATGCGCGTTCAAGGCGGTTTGCACAATGGCCAGCAGGCTGAATTCAAAATAGGTGAGGGTGATTTCGTCACAGGCTTGCTCGCCCAATCGGGCGCACTCAACCGCATGAAAGGGCTCGATCAACGCGTGGGCTTCGACGTTTACGCCGTTGAAGCGCAACCGCTCCTCAAACTTCATCAGATGCGGGCTGGTGTGGGTGGCGACTTTGTAGCCAGCCTGGGCATAAATTGACTCCAACATGGCACAAGTGCTGCCTTTGCCGTTGGTTCCGGCCACCGTGATCAGCGGTACAGGTAGTTGCAAGCCGCCCAACTCGGACGTGGGCAGCCCCATGCGAGCGGCGACTGCGCGCACCCTTGTTAAGCCCAAATCCCAAGCTTTGGGGTGGTTTTGCTCGATGAAACCGAGCCAATCGGCTAATTTTTGACTGCTGAACATGGGCGCAATTGTCGCGGACAATTTGCCCCCATGAACCCGATCACCCTACACGGCATCGCCAACTGCGACACCGTTAAAAAAGCCCGAGCTTGGCTCGATGAGGTCGGTGTGGCCTACCAGTTTCATGACTTCAAAAAGCTCGGAGTGGGCACTGACTTGCTAGAAGCCGCCGGCGCCCAGCTGGGCTGGCAAGCTTTGGTCAACCAGCGTGGCACGACTTGGCGCAAGTTAGATGCCCAAGCCCAGTCGCAGCTGGTTGACTTGCCAAGCGCCGTGGTTTGCTTGCAAGCCAACACCAGCTTGATCAAGCGGCCGCTGGTGCGGTGGGCCGATGGGCGATTCACGGTCGGTTTTTCGCCGGAGTCGTTTTCCAAGGGAAAATACGGCCCATGAGCACCATTCTTCAATCACTTCCCGTCGGCCAAAAGGTCGGTATCGCGTTTTCCGGCGGCTTGGACACCAGCGCTGCCTTGGTTTGGATGAAAGAGCACGGGGCCGTGCCCTATGCCTACACCGCCAACTTGGGCCAGCCCGACGAGCCTGATTACGACGAAATTCCCCGCAAAGCGCTCACCTACGGCGCGGTCACTGCCCGTTTGGTTGACTGCCGCAGCCAATTGGCCCGCGAAGGCCTGGCCGCTTTGCAATGCAGCGCGTTTCACATCACCACGGCTGGTGTGACGTACTTCAACACCACGCCTTTGGGTCGCGCGGTCACGGGCACGATGTTGGTCGCGGCCATGAAGCAAGACGATGTCAATATTTGGGGCGACGGCAGCACGTTCAAAGGCAACGACATTGAGCGCTTTTACCGCTACGGCTTGCTCACCAACCCCGACTTGAAGATCTACAAACCTTGGCTTGATCAAGCCTTCATTGACCAACTTGGCGGCCGCTCAGAGATGAGCGCGTACATGACGGCGGCTGGTTTTGGCTACAAAATGAGCGCCGAGAAAGCCTACAGCACCGACAGCAACATGCTTGGTGCCACCCACGAAGCCAAGGATCTGGAGCACCTGAACAGCGGCATTCACATCGTCAACCCCATCATGGGCGTGGCGCATTGGCGCGATGAGACGATTATCAAGCGCGAAAGCGTCAATGTGCGGTTTGAGTCCGGCGTGCCCGTGGCCTTGAACGGCGTGGCTTACCCCGACTTGGTCGAATTGATTTTGGAGGCCAACCGCATCGGTGGGCGCCATGGTTTGGGCATGAGCGATCAAATTGAGAACCGCATCATTGAAGCCAAAAGCCGTGGCATTTACGAGGCTCCCGGCATGGCGCTGCTGTTCATCGCCTACGAGCGCTTGGTCAGCGGCATCCACAACGAAGACACGATTGAGCAGTACCGCGAAAACGGCCGCAAACTGGGCCGATTGCTCTACCAAGGCCGTTGGTTTGACCCCCAAGCCATCATGCTGCGCGAAAGCGCCCAGCGCTGGGTCGCGCGCGCCGTCACGGGCGAGGTCACGATTGAGCTGAGACGCGGTAACGACTACTCAATCACCAATACCGAAAGCCCCAACCTCACCTACAAACCCGAGCGCCTCACCATGGAGCGCGGCGAGGCGTTTTTCAGCCCCGCAGACCGCATCGGCCAACTCACAATGCGCAACCTCGACATCGTCGACACGCGCGACAAGCTGGGCATCTACGCCCGCGCAGGACTCCTGGCCAGCGGCGACGCAAGCGATTTGCCGCGCTTGCAGTCTGAATGAGGCGGTTCCAGGTCGAAGTTGACAGAATTTGAATCTTTTTGGCCATTGGTCACCGGATTCATTGAGTTTGTTGCTATTATTTTTGAGGTTTTCACATGAGTGCTCTTTCGTCGCCTGATTTGCCAGTTCAAAGCGTCAACCCCCAAGCCAACGTTTACTTCGGCGGCAAATGCGTCAGCCACAGCGTCACACTGGCAGACGGCAGCAAAAAGAGCGTCGGCGTGATCTTGCCCGCCACGCTGACATTCAATACCGGTGTTGCCGAGGTCATGGCCTGCGTGGGCGGGGCCTGTGAGTACAAATTGGCAGGCAGCGAACAGTGGCTGGCGTCGGGGCCTGGCGAGCAGTTCGCTGTACCCGCCAACTCAAGCTTTGAGATTCGGGTGGCCGAGGCGTATCACTATGTTTGCCATTTTGGTTGATTCAAAAAAAGTAGCAACAAACCCAATGAATCCGGTGACCAAGGGTTGATTCGTTCTGAAATTCGGTGCTTACGTCGGTTTTAAGCGATTTCAGCGCGTCGGGGCCTCAAAGCATGCTTTCAATCGGCTCCACGATGCCGTCTTTGATGCGGTAGAGCCAATGGTCAACGGCTGAGGCGCTACAGGCGAGCAGGTTGCCGTCAGCGTCGAATTCAGCCCAGGAGGGTTCGAAGAGGCCTATGGGGTGGGTGACTTCGATGCGGCTGTGGATTGCTAGCGGTGTCGCCGTGATGTGTCCTCGAACTTTCAGCACCCGCGCGCCGCCCGGCCGGCTGCTCAATGTCACGAAATTCCAATCATCCCAAGGCCCCGCGAAAACGCCTAGCTCGCAAGGGTATTGGTTCGAACTTATCGCCGCCGTCCTTCGCTCTTCGTCAAATTCCAATGCAGTGAGATCTCGACGTTCGATCAGTGCGCCAGTTCCCATATGCCAAACTTCTATGCGTGGACGGTTTCCGGGAAACGCGAATCTGAGAGCAGCGCCACCAATGGGATCGCCCGCCGCTGCGGCAACTTCCACGTTGCCGTCAGTGGTTCCTAGCCGACCCAACGCGCCCGGCCGCGACCAAGGCCCGCCCAGCCCCTGGTCAAACCGAAAATCTCCCCCACTCCTCACCACCAAGCCCAGCCGCATCGAGTTGCCCCACTCGAAACCCTTGAAGGTGCAGTTGCGAAACACGCATTGGTTCCAGATGGTTTGATCGTTGCTGATCACCGGCCCGAGGGTGCTTTGCCGGGCGTGGGTTCCGCGTAGGTTAGTGTTCCGTATATCAAGTGGCGGGCGTTGGTGGGCGAAGTCGACTTCTAACAACAGGATTTCTTGAATGTCTAGGCTGCGCAGGTTGATGGCCCAGGGTGTGGCTGGGGTGGCTTGTTTCAGGGCTTGGAGGGTTGCGGCTTCTGCGTCGCTGGCTGCGCTGCCGTGGCCCAGGCTGATGAGCGTTTGCCACATGGTTTTGTGCAGCTCGGGCGCAGGGCTGAGCTCGCCTTCTGGGGTGTCGGTATCGCTGTGGCGCAGCATGTGCCACAGGTACGCGCTGCGGTGGGCGCGGTCACGTTCGGGTTTGCGCTTCACGTCGCTGGCGTTCAGTTCTTGCAGAAATTGGGCGGATTCACGGTTCAACTCGCGGCTGGCCAGCAAGCTGCGCATGGTTTGCAGCATGGCCACGGCCTCGGCGGGGCTGAAGGTGCTGGCGTGGGTGTGGTCTAGCGCGTCTAGCCAAAAGCGGGCTAAAAAATACTCTGCAAATGAGCGGTGGGCAAAGGCGAAGCGCTGCGCGCCGGGGCGCACGATGAAGGTGGCGGTGCGCAAATCGTCTTGCAGGCCCTGCATGTCTTGGGGCGCGTACTCTCCCGAAAAAAGCAAGTTGACGGTGCGGGCAACCCACGGATCAAGCCGTTCGGCGCTCCAAGCCTCTTCGCCGCTTTGCCACATGGCGTGTGCGAGCGCGCCCATGAGCAAAGGCTTGTGTACGGCACGAATGCGGTGTTTGCCGTGGTCGCGGTCAATCCAAGAGCCTACGGCCAAGCTGTAGACCGACGCCGCCGTGATCTTTTCTCCTGCTTCGCGTTGGCGCATCAGTGCCCCAATGTGCTCGGTCATCATGGCCAGCAGCACGGGGCGGCCTGCCAGGTCTTTGAGGTTGTAGGTGGTGTCGATTTGCGTGAGCAGGGGCTGCACTTCGGCTGGCGATAGGCGTTTTTCTAGGTAGCTTTGCACCTGGCTTGGCCCCCAGGGCTGCAAGGTGAGGCATAGGTAATCTTTGGCCTGCGCGCTGGCGGCTTTGCGGCTGGTGAAAAACGCAAACTGCTCTTGCACGCTGCGAAAGTAGTGGGTGCGGCAGCTGATGACGGCTTTGGGGCGGGGCGTGGCGGTGTTGCGGCCTTTGCCGCTTGGCAGCTCCAGCGCGCGCAGCAGTTGTCCAAAAGCTTGTTGCAGCACCTGCGCGTCGTTTTCCAGCAGTTCATCCAAGCCGTCAAATACGAACACGAGCTGCCCAGCGCGTGAGGCGGCAATGTAGGGCGCAATGTCGTCAATGGTTTGCAGGCGCACGCCGTCGCGCTTTTTCAGCACATAGAGCACCATGTCTTCGAGCGACATGCTGCCCAACGCGCTGGCCCCGGCCAGCTCGGCCAAGTCGATGTAGAGTGCGTTGGGCAACGCTGCATCGGTTTGAGGCCAGTTGGTATGGGGCAAGTCGCCGTTGAGTACGCGGGTAAAGGCTTGGGCGTGGGTGGTTTTGCCAGCTCCGTAGTCGCCTGTTAGTAAGAGCAAGCGCTTGGCGGTGGGGGCTTGGTCACGGGCCCAGGCTAGCATGGCGTTGAGTGCGACAGGGTGCGTTGGTCCGGTGGTGTTGTCTCCAGTCACCAGCTCAAATTCGCTTGCGGGCGTGTCTTGGGCAAACTCTGCGCCTTGACGTATGCCATGCTGCTCGGTGATTCGACCCCAATTCAGCTCGGCCTTGCACAATGACGTGCCTTCTTGCGCGAACCAGCGGGCCGGCTCTTGGGGTGGCTCAACAGGCGTGGCGCTGTCTTTGGCCAGTTGCGCGTTGTCGTCATCCACAGCCGCGCGGGTGGCTTCGGGGCCGTTTTCCAAGTCCGATGCCACCGGTTTGGCCAGCTCACCCGGCTCGGGCGTGGCGCTGTTGTGGGCTTCAAACCAGATGCGTGCGTTTACCAAGGCTTGCGGGTCCGCGATTACCACACGCGTGTGCTTGAGTCGAAGCACGGGGTTGCCTTGGGCATCTTTGGGGGGGCGATTCACTATTTGCGTGGTCAGGGCACGGCGAGCTTCACTGGGAGGCATTAGTGGGAATATCGCCTCAAGCACCGCCTTCAAAGATGCTTGACCTGACGCATCGCTCAGGCGAAGCACCTGCGCGTAGGCGCGCCCAACCCCGCTCGCTCGCTGCGCGGGCGTGAGCTTGGCGAATGCCCGCGCGGCACTGTCGCGGGCGACGGCGCTTGCTTGAAGGGGGTAATTGATCGGCATGGTGAAGATTGTGCGTCTTCTTATAAAATAGCACAAGTAGCAATACTGCACTACTTGGCGCATCGAAGATCTGTCAAAGTCGGCGAATCGAGAGATTCGTTGAGTTCGTTTGGTCGATTATTCCGAGATTGTTGTCATTTTTCAGAGAGATTTATTTGTTTTTATTGCCGATCTCATTTTTTGTCATAAACTGCCATAAATGAGCCACCACCCCCGCCCCGCCCTTGCAGCGAGCCTTGCTGACGAGATGCTGGGCAAGATCCCTTTGTCGGATTCGCCCAACGGCTTGTTCCTGTCGGGTCCACGCCGCACGGGCAAAACCCAGTTTTTGCGTTTTGACTTGAAGCCCGAGCTGGAGCAGCGTGGGTTGTTGGTGATTTATGCCGACTTGTGGGCCGCCGATAACCGCACGCCGCTGGAGCGGCTGCTCAGCCCAATCGCGCTGGCTGTGGCCGCCAATCAGGGCGCGATTGCCAAGTTCGTGAAGAAGCTGGGCATTGACAAGCTAAGCGTGCCCGGCGCGTTTCAAATGGACGTGGGCAAAATCGGTAAGACCGACGGCATGAGTGTGCATGAGGTGTTGAACACCCTTCACCTTGCGACCGAAAAGCCGGTGGTGCTGATGGTCGATGAAGCGCAAGAAGCGCTGACCACCGACGAGGGACAAAGCGCCATGCGCGCGCTCAAGTCAGCCCGCGATCAGATGAAGACCCCCACCAGCGCCAATTTGCTGCTGGTGATGGCGGGCTCGCATCGCGACAAGCTGATGCGGCTGCTCAACTCTGCCTCAGCACCGTTTTGGGGCTCTCAAGTTCGCACATTGCCACTTTTGGGCGACGATTTCGTGCAGGCGCTGGCCACCCAGCTGAGAAGCGCCAAGCCCGAGTGGGGCAGCTTGCGCACCAGCCCGCTGGTGCAGGCGTTCGAGCATTTCGGTCGTCGCCCGCAGCAGTTTTTCAATGCGCTCCAAGCCGCCCAAGTTGAAGCCACTGATGGCGCAGCATTTGAGCGCGCTTTGCTCGCCCAAGCACAGCAACAGCGTGAGCAAGCGCGCCAAGCTTTCACCGATGTCTACCTTGCACTAGAGCCGATTCAGCAAGCCGTGCTGCAACGCATGCTCGATCTCGGCACAGCTTACAAAGCGTTTGACGAAAAAGCGCTGGCTTTTTACGCGAATCACCTCGGCAAGCCGGTAGGCGCAAGCCAAGTGCAAGCGGCGCTAGACGAGTTGCGCACCGATCAGCTCAGATTGGTTTGGAAGGCGCACCGGGGCGAGTATGTGATCTATGACCAAGACATGCGTGAATGGCACGAGTTCTCAGTCAACGCCAAGCTGTGGCCGCCCGCCTAGCCTGCATATTTCACCGTGAACGCGTTTTTGCGGCTTTGTCCCCAATCGAGTAGGGTCATTTTTGTCGAATCCAGTTTGTACTCCCGCAAAAAACTCGGCATCCATCGCATCCCCGCAGCGGGCGCAGCGCCGCACCGCCTGCCTTGCAGGGGCATTGAGCCCCTGACGCGGCATGCGGCGCGCCGCTGCATCCCGCTGCGGGGCCCGTCGGATGCCGTCACGGTGAAATATGCGGCCTAGCCCGAGCGAGAGCACTGAGTCCGCACCGCGTTGAATAAATAAAATAATAGCAACAAAGTGAATGAATCCGTTGATCAACGGCCAAATCATTCACAGATTCATCCCAAACAAGCCAATACGTGCTTGTGGATGGTTGATTGGGTTTGGATCAAGGCATCCAGCACGCTGAAGTGGTTGGCCCCGGCGATTTCTTGAGCCACCGGCACTCGTTTTTTACCCCAGGAGGTTTGCATGAGCTGGTTGTGGCGGCGAAACTCGGTGCTTTCGTTTGCTCCCACGAAGCAGCTGAGGCTGCCGCGAGCGGGCGCTGGCATCCACGCGGGGCTGCACTGGCGGGCTGTCGACTCGTCCAGATGCAGGCTGTCGTTGAGATACGGCGTTTGCCGAATGGTCTCCAGCTCAAACAAGCCTGAGATTGCCACCGTGTGGGTGGGTGCATCGCTGGGTTTGAGGCCGAGTTTTCGCATGTCGACCGCCATCAGCATCGCGGCCAAATGCCCACCGGCTGAGTGCCCGACCACGGTGATGCGCGACGCGTCCCCGCCAAACTGGGCAATGTGGCGCACGACCCATGCGTAAGCCAAGGCAATTTGGTGCGCGATGTGGGCCACCGTGACGGGGCGCTGTGGCGTGCCGGGGCACAGGGCGTGATTGGGCACCACCACGCAAGCCTCGCGGTTGAAGGCTTGCGCAATGAAGCTGTGGTCAGATTTATCCAAACTGCGCCAGTAGCCACCGTGGATGAACAATAGAACCGGCGCGCGCTGGCGCGTGGACGTTGTGGCCTTGAACACATCAAGTGACGCACCCGCGTCGTCAAGCGCGCCAATCCCGCTGGCGTAGCGAAGGTCAAGCGCGCAAGGCGCAATCGCCCGCACGCCAGCCGACTCGGTTTGCCAGCGTGCCAAATAGCCCGCAAAGTCGGGCACTAAAGCGCGGTTGTTGTACTGGGCGTTGAGTTGTTCGGGCGTGGTCATGCCCATCAGAATACAGGTGCGCGTTGATTGATGCCATTCAGCGCTGAATTTGTCTGAAAATGATGGATGTTTGTCCGGTGTTGATCGGACGCGATGTCTTCCCGCTTGCAAACTTGGTATCTTTCAACCAAGGAGCCACCATGTTGTCCTGTCTGATCGTGATTGATGTTCAAGAGTCGTTTCGCCACCGGCCGTACTTTTCACAGGCCGATGTGCCTGCGTATTTGGCTGCTCAAAATGAGCTGATTTCGGCCGCCGTTGCCGCTGGCACCCCCATCGTGCGGGTGTTTCACAGCGACGGGCCAGCCGATGCATCCAATGCCTTCGCCGTTGAGTCGGGCCTTGTGCGGCCATTCAAAGGCTTGGTCGACTTTGATGCGGCGCTCACCCTCACCAAAGCTCGCCACAGCGCGCTGGTTGGCACGCCGCTGGGTGTTTGGCTCACCAGCAAGGGCATTCAGCGGCTCATCATCAGCGGCATTCGCACCGAGCAGTGCTGCGAGACGACCACCCGCCACGCCTCAGATTTGGGCTGGCAAGTCGACTTCGTGCTCGATGCGACCCTGACTTGGGACATGACCCAGCCCGACGGCACGCCTTTG
>JANOPN010000142.1:0-22623 GCA_031421855.1 Comamonadaceae bacterium | reverse complement strand
GGCAGCCACAGCGCATTTGAGCAAACCTACCAACGCGGCGATTGGCTCGTTTTTGGGTCAGAGACTGCCGGGCTAGCACCAGCGCTGCGCGAGTCGTTCGCACAAGTGCAACGCCTTCGCCTGCCCATGCTGCCCCAGCAGCGCAGCCTGAATCTATCGAACGCCGTGGCCGTGGCTGTTTTTGAAGCTTGGCGGCAAAACGGCTTTGGGAGCGACCCTGCTAGGCCACCTCAGTCAGGTGATTGACGCCAAACTGGGCAAAATATTTGTTCAAAGCGTGAACGACATCACAACTGACCGGCTGATGTCTGTTGATCGAATTGAGTACTTACCCTATACTCATGCAATCGATTGCAATAAGTCTCAACCGAGTCATCGGCAGTCGATTCATTCGAGAGAATTTCAATTGTTCGAGCTGATCAAACGTGTCGTCCAAACCTTCGCCCCCAGTCGAGTCCTCACCATTCCCGGTGGGCTGGTCAGTTCGGGCGTTCCAGTCGCGTCGGCGAGGCTGCCATTTCCGACTTTGCAAAAACGAATGAACGCCCTGATCCTTGATTGCGGAGATGGCCAAAAAGTGGAACGCCTGCGCTTCAAAATCGCCGCGACGCACAGCCCGCGCGAGCTTTGGCAGTTGCGCAGCGACGTCTACAGTTTGCTTGGCACACTTCAAAACCAAGCCGAGGCGACACGGCGAGTCAATTCTTTGCTACCGTCATTCGAAGGTTGGCTACCGGAGCGGCAACTCAAGCGCATTGAGTAAGCTCAATTGATTGTCTTTTTGATAGCAACAAACCCAATGAATCCGGCAACCAAGGGCCAATATTGCTAAAAATCGGGCGCCTTCATTCGTTTTTTCACCCGTCTTTTCACTCGAATCGGCGAACGATCGACTCGGCCACACAAGCTGGCTTACTGGCTCCTTCGATCTCAATGGCCACTTCATTGACAAACTGTATGCCACCCGCAATGGGCTCGGCGCTGAGCAGTTTGAATCGGGCACGCAAACGCGACCCCACCCGAACCGGGTTGATGAACCGCACTTTATTCAAACCATAGTTCACGCCCATGGTCGACGACTTGACTTGCAGTGTCTCGTCAGAGAACTTGGCCAGCAAACTCAAGGTCAAGAATCCGTGCGCGATCGTCGCGCCAAATGGCCCCGCCTTGGCCCGCTCGACATCGACGTGAATCCACTGATGATCGCCCGTGGCTTGGGCAAACAGGTTGACTTGTTCTTGGGTAATGGTGCTCCATTCGCTGGTCGCAATTTCTTGTCCCACACAAGCGGCCATCTCGGCTAAGTTGTTGAATTCACGCATGTTTTTCCTTCAGTTTCACGTATCAAGCCACTGGCAAATCGGCTGCCACTGAGTCAAGTCTTTCTCGACTCGCCCCGGCGCCACGTCAAACATTGTCAGGCCACTGGCGGCCAAGTGAACGTAGTTTTGGGTGTTGCGCATGTGCCCGACCATGGGAGTGTCGAGCGTATTCACAAATTCGATGAGCTTTTCATAAGCAATCGTGCGCTCGTCGACTCGCATACCAACCAGCCCGATGGGCAAGGGCCGCGCACGCTTTTGGGTGGCCAAGTGAGCTTGCAACTCGTCCAAAAACGCCCGCGTGGCAAAAATGTCAAATACGCTGGCTTGCAGCGGTACGATCACTTTGTCAGCCAGCGCCAGCACCTCTTTGAACCGCCAGCCGCTCAAGCCCGCAGGGGAGTCCAGCACGATGTGGGTCACGCCTTTGGGCGGACGACCAATTCGGTCGTGGTTCACATCCCACGTGCTGATGCTGCGCGCGTTTTTATTCGCTTCGCGAAGGCCGAGCCACAGTTTCGATGACTGCTGGCGATCCACATCACCCAGCATTGTTGCGTGACCGCAAGCAGCAAAGTAGCCCGCAATGTGTGTCGAAACCGTGGTTTTGCCCACCCCGCCTTTGGGGTTGGCGACAACGATAATTGACATGTCAAATCCTTTGAAACACGATCAGCGATGGAACATTCTCCCACTTGGTTAAGCGCCAGCTTGATCTATCTCGGCGCCGCCGTTTTGATGGTGCCACTTGCCAGACTCTTGGGTCTGGGCTCGATTTTGGGCTATTTGATCGCAGGAATCGCCATCGGCCCGTTTGGCATTGCCTTGGTCAGTAACGTGCAAGACATCTTGCATTTTGCCGAATTTGGCGTGGTGTTGATGCTTTTTTTGGTGGGTCTTGAGCTGGAGCCCAAGCGCCTGTGGCGGCTCAGAGGGCCAATTTTTGGCTGGGGTACAGCGCAAGTCGGTGCGTGCTCAGCCGCTCTTTTTCTAGGTGCCGTCGCATTTGGCGCGCCTTGGCGGATCGCGTTGGTGGCTGCGCTCGGGTTAGCACTATCCTCGACCGCAATCGCATTGCAAGTGATGAACGAGCGTCGCATGCTGCCTACGGCAGCTGGGCAAGCGGGGTTTTCGGTCTTGTTGCTTCAAGACGTGGCAGCCATTCCGATGTTGGCGCTGATTCCGTTGCTCGGCATTGCCAGCGTGACCGCCGGCGCATCGGATCTGCACTGGAGCATTGACGCGCTTCGCATCGCGGCGGTCATTGCGGCAATCGTTCTCGGTGGCCGATTGTTGGTGCGCCCTGCCCTGCGCATCGTGGCCCGAAGCAAAACGCCCGAGATTTTCACCGCTGCGGCACTCTTGATCGTTGTCGGCATTGCGTGGTTGATGCAGTGGGTTGGCCTGTCGATGGCACTGGGCGCATTCCTAGCTGGCGTGCTCTTGGCCGAGAGTGAGTACAAACATGAGCTTGAAGCCGACATCGAACCGTTTAAGGGTTTGTTGCTCGGTTTGTTCTTCATTGCGGTCGGCATGAGCATCGACTTTGCGGTGCTGCGCCAGTCACCGATGTTGGTTGCGGGCATCGTTTTGGGCTTTTTGTTGGTCAAAGCGGTGGTGATTTATGCACTGGCGAAGGCCATGGGGATTGCCTACCAAGATCGACCGGTATTCACCTTGATGTTGGCCCAAGGCGGTGAATTCGCCTTTGTCGTCTTCCAAGCGGCTGCCGGGGCCAAGGTGTTCAGCGCCGATGTCGCCTCCTTGCTCATCGGCGCGGTGGCCATCAGCATGTTGGCCTCGCCGCTGTTGTTGGCAGCCATTGACCGCTGGATGCTGCCGCGCTTTGCGAACAGCAACACAGCCAAACCCGAAGAGCTTGCCCAGCAGCAAGAAGCCCCGGTCATCATCGCTGGATTCGGTCGCTACGGGCAAATCGTCGGGCGGTTGCTGATGTCGCAGGGGCTCACCCTGTCGGTGCTTGACCACGACGCACAGCGCATCGAAACCGCGCGCGCTTTCGGATACCGAGTCTTCTACGGTGACGCCTCTCGACTGGACTTGCTTCGCCTTGCCGGGGCCGAGCAGGCCGTGGTCATCGTCGTCGCCGTTGACGACACCGAAGCGGCCAACACCATCGTAGACCACGTCCGCACGCATTTCTCGCATCTCAAAATCGTCGTGCGGGTACGCGACCTCACCCACGCCTACGACATGCTTGACCGCGGCATCACTGATTTTGACCGCGAACTGTTTGAGGCCAGCCTCAAGTCGGGTCGCCGGGTGTTGGACGCCTTGGGGGTCGAGGCCGCTCAGGCTCACCGGGCGGTGCAAAGCTTCAAAGATCACAACGAAGTCCAAGTCGTCAAAAGCCACTCGGTACGCCACGATCGCAACGAGCTCATCGCTCTGGCCAAACAAAGCCGGGCAGATTTAGAGGCGCAAATGATCAGCGACCGCGAGCAGCGGCAACAGCTCAAAACCCACGCCCAGAACAGCGCCGACGCGGTTGCCGACTCGTTTGGCCTGCCGGTTAGCTCGATAAAATCGAGCTGACTGAGAAACCGCCCAAAAACAACTCGTTGACGGCGTTTTCGTCATATTTGATGACTTTATCGCTCTTGGTCTCCGAATCCATTGACTTTGTTGCTACTATATTCATAGCAACCTCGAAAACGACACACCATGCTTGAAATTGCCCTGCTCCGCAAAGACCTCGACGCCGTGGTCGCCCGCCTGAGCGCCCGCGCCGACCCGCAACCGTTTTTGGACGTTGAGCGCTTCAAGCGCCTTGAGGCCGAGCGCAAAACCATCCAAGTTCGCACCGAAGAGCTGCAAGCCACCCGCAACAGCTTGAGCAAGCAAATTGGCGCTCTCAAAGGCAAAGGCCAACACGCCGAGGCCGAAGCGGCAATGGCTCAAGTTACCGCCATGAAAGCTGAGTTGGAGCACAGCGCCATTCGCAACGACGCGATCCAGGCAGAGCTGTCTGAGATGCTGATGATGTTGCCGAATTTGCCTGACGCCAGCGTGCCACTCGGCGCAGATGAGCACGGCAATGTGGAGCTGCGCCGCTGGGGCACACCGCGTCAGTTTGACTTTGCGCCTAAAGACCACACCGACATCGGCACCCCACTGGGTCTGGACTTTGAAACCGGGGCCAAGCTGTCAGGCTCGCGCTTTGTGTTCATGCGCGCAGGTGTTGCACGCCTGCACCGCGCTTTGGCCCAATTCATGCTCGACGTGCAAACCACCGAACACGGCTACACCGAGTGCTACACCCCCTACATCGTCAACAAAAACGTACTTGAAGGCACGGCGCAACTGCCTAAGTTCAAAAACGACATGTTTTGGGTCACACGCGGCGGTGAGGGCGAGGGCGGCGAGCCACAAACCGAGCAATACCTCATATCAACCAGCGAGATTTCTCTCACCAACAGCGTGCGCAACCAAGTTTTGGCGCAATCCGAGTTGCCCATCAAGCTCACGGCTCACAGCCCTTGCTTTCGCTCCGAGGCCGGCAGCGGCGGGCGCGACATGCGCGGGCTGGTGCGCAACCACCAGTTTGAAAAGGTCGAAATGGTGCAAATCACCCACCCCGACCAAAGCGAACTCGCGCTCGATGCCATGACCCGCCACGCCGAAGTTGTCCTCGAAAAGCTCGATTTGCCCTACCGAACCGTCTTGCTGTGCACAGGCGACATGGGTTTTGGCAGCCAACGAACCCATGACATCGAAGTCTGGTTACCCGCCCAAAACACCTACCGCGAAATCAGCTCATGCAGCAACATGGGCGCATTCCAAGCCCGGCGCATGCAAACCCGATTCAAAACCGATCAAGGCAAAAACGAGCTCGTCCACACCCTGAACGGCTCAGGTCTCGCCGTAGGCCGCACCTTGGTCGCCGTGCTTGAGAACTACCAGCAAGCCGACGGCAGCGTGACGATTCCGGCTGCTTTGATTCCCTACATGGGTGGCGTGATGTCACTTCAAGTCTGAGGCGATGAAAATCCAAAAAAACCAAGCTAGAATCGTCGGCTTGCTTGACCGCACCAGGAGAGGTGGCAGAGTGGTCGAATGTACCTGACTCGAAATCAGGCGTACCGCAAGGTACCGTGGGTTCGAATCCCACCCTCTCCGCCAAAATCAGCCCCGGTTCTTTTTTGAGCACGGGGCTTTTTTTTGTTTCGCGGTTTGACCGATGCGGCTGTAGCATCTCATCTTCTAAACACCCACGAGATCTCCTCATGACCACCCTTGCAAAAGTCCTCTACACCGCAAAAGCCCACGTCACTGGCGGCCGCGATGGTCAAGCCACATCGGATGATGGATTGCTCAACGTCAAGCTCAGCCCGCCCAAGGCCATGGGCGGTGCGGGCACGGCGACCAACCCCGAGCAGTTGTTTGCGGCGGGGTACTCTGCGTGCTTCATGGGCGCACTGAAGCATGTCGCCGGGATGAAGAAAATCGCCGTGCCTGGTGACGCATCAATTGATGCCGAAGTCGACATTGGCCCAATCGCCGTGGGTTTTGGCATTGCCGCCCGCCTCAGTGTGAGCCTGCCCGGCATGGACCGTGCCGTGGCGCAAGACCTGGTGAGCACCGCGCACCAGGTTTGCCCATACAGCAATGCCACTCGCGGCAACATCGATGTCACGGTGACGCTCGCTTAAACGCGGCTGTTTGGGTGTCGGGGTACTCTTGCGGCGTGCACAATCATGCTGATGAGCACCACCAAACCTGCACCAAAATCGAAACTGCTGACGGCCGAGTTGCTTTGGCAGTTGTCTCGAATCGGCCCGCCCAGTCTCAGCCCTGATGGGGCACAGGCGGTTGCCGCAGTCACGAGCTACGACACCGCAGCAAATAAAGGCAGTGCGTCGCTTTGGCTCTTCTCCACGTTGGGTGGCGCGCCACGGCGATTGACCTCGTGCGGCGAGAAGGACGGCGCGCCGCGCTGGTCGCCAAGTGGCGACTGCATTGCCTTCACGGCAAAGCGCGATCAAGAAGGCAGCAAAGACAGCGATGCCCAGCTGTACGCGATTGCCCCTGACGGCGGCGAAGCTCGGCGGCTGACCTCGGTTGCAGGCGGCGTGCAGGCTTTCAAGTGGTTCCCAGACGGCAAACGCATTGCATTCACCGCGTGGGTGTACCCAAAACTCAAAGGCGCTGCCGCCCAATTGGCCGCGCTCAAAGCCCACACGGATCGCAAGGACAGCGCCTACGTGACCGAAGAGGCGCAATACCGTTACTGGGATCACAACATCGCCCAAGACCGAGTGGTGCATCTGCATGTGCTGCATGTTGAAAGCGGCGAGGTGTTTGACTTGTTTGAGGGCGGCGACTTTGAGTTGGCTCGAACCGAGCACGACGCAACTCACTTCGATGTGTCGCCAGACAACAGCCGAGTGGCGTTTTCGTTCGACCCAGCCCTTCAAAAGCGAGGCGACAACTGCTGGTCGATCATCGAGATGGTGATCGCGAAGTCGCCCGCCAAGCGCCTGACCAAAATCTTGGCTCAAAGCCCAGGATGGGACCACGCAGCGCCGAGTTATGGGCCAAATGGCAAGCGCATCGCCTGCCTGAGCGCGAACATTGGCAAGCGGCACACACTGCAAGGTCAACTGACACTGATTGATTTGGTGACCAACAAATCGACCGTTGTGAGCGACAAATGGGACCGCGTGCCAACCGCGCCGCTGCACTGGCTTGATGATGAAACATTGGCATTTAAAGCCGAAGACTTTGCCCAAAATCACCTGTGGCAGTTTGATCTGAACACCCAAACTCCGACGATTTTGGCGCGCGGCGGCACGGTGCAGGGATTCGACGTTGCCAACGGGGTCGCCTCGTGGATTGCCGACAGCATGAACCACCCGGTTCGGCTCTCTTGCGCGTCGCTGTCTTCGGTTGCCGCAATCACGCGGCTTGACGGGTTCAATGACGCGCTGCTGGCCGATGTCGCACTTGGCGCGGTTGAATCGGTGACTTACAAAGGCGCGAATAGTGACGCACCGGCCCTCAACGCCAAAGGCCACACAGCGCACATGTGGGTGATTTACCCACCCGGTTTTGACGCCACCCAGACCTACCCATTGATGCATGCCATTCACGGCGGGCCACATGCTGCGAGCTTGGATGCGTTTCATTACCGCTGGAACAACCAGGTTTTTGCCGCTCAGGGCTATGTTGTGGCGTGCGTCAACTACCACGGGTCAAGCAGTTTTGGGTACGCATTTTTGGACAGCATCACCCACCGATGGGGCGAGTTGGAATTGCTCGACATCGAAGCGGCAACCGATTTGATGGTGAAAAAGCCCTTCATCGACAAAAAGCGCCTGTTTGCCACCGGCGGCAGCTACGGCGGCTACATGGTGGCTTGGATGAACGGGCATCTTAAAAGAGGACGCTACGCGGCTTACGTGTGCCACGCCGGTTGCTTTGATTGGGTGGGCATGTTCAGTGACGACGCCTGGCATTGGCATGCCAAAGAACTGGGCGCTTGGTATTGGGACGACATGGCCAAGATCCACTCGCAAAGCCCGCATGCGCACGCGGCGAACTTGACGACTCCCACCTTGGTGATTCACGGCCAACTCGACTATCGAGTGCCCGACGCACAAGGGCTGGCGTACTACAACACCCTCAAAGCCCAAAACGTGCCCGCGCGTTTGGTGTGGTTTCCGGATGAAAATCACTGGATTTTGAAGCCTGCCAATGCGGTGCTGTGGTACCGGGAGTTTTTCAACTGGCTGTCAAGGTTCGATGCGACTCCAGCCCAGTCGATTGCCCCTAAAAAAATCGCGGGCAAATCCAAGCCCACTTGAAAACCTAGCGTGAATGCCTCACATTCACGCAATAGTGGCCGTTATGAGGTCGCACGATTGGAAAAATCAGATGAAACGCATATTTTTGTTCGCATTGACCAACATCGCCGTGGTGGTGGTGCTGGGGATCATGGCCTCGCTTTTGGGGCTTAACCGCTACATTGGGCCAAACGGCATCAACTTGGGCAGTTTGCTCGGGTTTGCGCTGCTCATGGGATTTGGCGGCGCGATCATTTCGCTGTTGATCAGCAAACCCATGGCCAAGTGGACGAGTGGCGTCAAAGTGATCACCGAGCCACAAAACCAAGACGAACGCTGGTTGGTCGACACGGTCAAAAAGCTCGCAGACAAAGCAGGTATCGGCATGCCCGAAGTGGGCATTTTTGAAGGCGAACCCAATGCCTTTGCCACCGGCGCATTCAAGAACTCATCGCTCGTGGCGGTGTCAACCGGCTTGATCCAAGGCATGACGGCCGAAGAGATTGAGGCGGTGCTTGCGCACGAAGTGGCGCACATCGCCAACGGCGACATGGTGACGATGACGCTCATTCAGGGCGTGATGAATACCTTTGTGGTGTTTTTAAGCCGCGTGATTGCCTACGGTGTGGACAAAATCATCCTGAAAAATGACCGCGACGGCCCCGGCATCGGCTACATGATCACGACTGTGGTGTTGGACATCGTGTTGGGGTTTGCCGCGCACATCATCGTGGCCTGGTTCAGCCGCCAACGCGAGTTTCGCGCCGATGCGGGCGCCGCACAGTTGATGGGACGCAAGCAGCCGATGGTCAACGCCTTGGCTCGCTTGGGCGGCATGGTGCCCGGTGAGCTGCCTAAGAGCGTCGCCGCAATGGGCATCTCGGGTGGATTTGGTCAACTGTTTTCAACCCACCCGCCGATTGAAGAGCGCATTGCCGCTTTGCAGCAACCGGGCTGACATGGGTGTTTTGGCTTTGGCCAAACAAAAATGGCGTTGCACTTGCAACGCCATTTTTTATCATTGGCCCGATTCAATTCAGTCAGACGCGTCACGTTGATTGGCGCTTGCGGCACACGCATGAACAATCCCCTTAAACCAAGCGACCGCTGGATCCGACTGATCGCGTTCACGCCACTGCAGCACGCAGCGGTAATCTTCAACGGCGAAGGCTAAGGGCACCACCCGCGTACCACCGTTTGACAGCACGATGTCCGCCACGTTGGACGGCAACAGTGCGATCCGCTCGGGGTTATTGAGCAATTGGCCGATGACGCTGACCAAACCGGTGTTTGCATCGACTCGAAAGCGATTGCTCGTTGTTTTGGTAGCTTCGTTCAACGCACCCATAAGCGGGCTTGCGCTACCACCAAACGCGACATGTCGCGCTGCGGTGAACGCGGCAAAGTCCAAGGGCTTGCCATCGGCACAAAAATCGGCTTGGGTCGAGCAAACCGCGACGTGTTTTTTGACGCTGATGACCGCGCTGGGCTGGTCGACCGAGCGAATTTGTTCAGGCGCGCAAACCAAATCGACATCCAAATCGGTCAAGGCTTCGGCTGCGGTCTGGATCGAGGTGCGCAGGTCGACTTGCACATTCGGCGCGAGTTTGAGCACTTCATCAATGACTGAAGCACCAATGTCCGAGATGTGGGATGAAGCGAAGACGATCACGAATCGATCGGTTGCGATAGCTGGGTCAAACTGACGATCATTTGATACAAAAGCATCAATTTGAGCAACCAAATCAGCCAGCGGTGCCATCAGATCCTCGGCCAGGCGGGTGCGCTGCATGCCGCGCCCGCTTGGGATCAATAAGGCATCGCCAAAATGCTCGCGCAGGCGACCCAACGCTGCACTCATCGCAGACTGCGTGATGTGCATGTGTTTGGCGGCGCGCGTGACGTTTGCTTCACTCAGAAGTGAGTCAAGGGCAACCAATAAATTAAGGTCTAGCTTGCGAAATCGCACATCGGTCCCTGCGGGATTGATAACCGCTTTGTTACTCGAAAATTTGTATCGAGACTGTAACTGCATGCTTGAGCGCATATCATGAGCAATGTTGATGGAATCCATGTAGTTTGTCGATACTCCGACATTCGGGAAAGTACTAATTCGAGGGAGCTCAGTCAAATCGCCGACTGTTCGATGCATCTGTTGTTTGCAATCAATTGCATGTGCGGTTTGTCACGAAAAATTAGGCTGTTTGGGTCGGCGATAATGCTGCTGTGAAGTTCGCTAGACCGCCGCTGGTGCATCGACCGAAAGGTTGCACTGGAGGAAGGTCCGGACTGCGTAGGGCAGCGTAGGAGGTAACACCTCTCCACCGCGAGGTGCGGATCAGAGCAACAGAGACGAGTCGCATGGGGCGGCGCGAAAGCGTCGAGTCGTGCGGGTGAAACGGGCAATCTCTACGCGCAGCAACACCAAATAGGCACACAACGGCCAGCGTCGCGCAAGCGGCGCGAGTCGAGCCTTGGCCCGAGGACTGTGTGCGGGTAGGTGGCACCGAGCCGTGCGGGCGACCCACGGCCCAGATGAATGGCGGTCAGGCTTGGGCAACCAAGCCAACAGAATCCGGCCTATCGGCGAACTTCACACTTTTAAGACTTTTGCGCTTGGCGGATGTGTTCGACATGCGCGAGCAACGAGCGTTCAGCCACTGGCCACAGTCGCTTGTCGGTACCTTGGTAGGCGATGGCGACCCAATCGGCCAGTGAGCCGTCTGGCGACTGCGCCATTGCAGCGGCAATTTTGGCCTCGCGAGCCAGTCGATGCGCTTTGAGCTTGGCGATGATGGCTTTGGGCGGCAACTCGCTTGAGCCCAGCACGTAGCCGTGGGCGGGCAAGATGTGGGCAATTGCATGGGTGTCGCAAGCCAGCATCAACGCGTCCAACGAGGCCAAGTAGTGGCCCATGTTGCCGTCAGGCGGATCAATGACGGTGGTGCTGCCATTGAGCACATGGTCACCAGAAAACAGCAACCCGTCTTCGGCCAACACCAAACAGACGTGATTGGCCGCGTGCCCCGGTGTGTGGATGACGCGCAAACTGATGGGGCCGCACGACTCAGCCCACAAACAGGCTGTGGGATGCATATTTTGATCAAAATCAGCCCTTGGTCTCCGTATCCATTGGGCTGAGTGCTCATCTTTTTGATGTGACTCACCCAGCTCAATATCGGGCACGAACTGCGAGTGCGCGCGTGCGGTGCCCTGGCTCGCCATGCCCATGATCGGTGCGCGCAAGCCATTGGCCGCTTCGCAAATCCGTTGCAGCGGCGTGGCTGCGGGTGAATGGTCGGGGTGCGAGTGGGTGCAAATGATGGCTCGAACATCGCCGCCCGTGGCCGCCACGATGCGGTCAATGTGGGACTGAATGGCCGGGCCGGGGTCGACGACGATGTAGCCCGAGTCAGCTGTGCCGATCAAATACGTGTTGGTTCCCGGCCCGGTCATCACGCTGGTATTAGGGGCAGTCAAGCGGCGCACGTGTTTGCGCAGTGATACCGCACTGGCGCTTTGCCACGCCAGCTCGTGACAGATTTGCCCGTCTGGGCTGACCATTTCTAGCTCGCCAAAAGGCTGCTCGTGCGACATGTGGCGCGAGTCTTGTCCATTGAGCAAACCCGCGCGTGGGCAACTGGTCCACAGCGGCTGCTCTGCCTTGCAGGCATCAATTAACGCTTGAACTGACTCGAACGCCTTCATCGCAGCCAAGGTGCGGATGGTCGGGAAAATGATGAAGAAGTTGCCAGCTTCAAACCGGCTCAAAGCCTCAGCGGGGCTGATCCAGATCGGCTCAAACTGCTCCGACTCGTCGGCGACCGGGGTTTGGTTGGGCGGCATGCGAGCGACCAAAAACGGCACATCAAATCGCCTCGGTAAGTCGCGGTCAGTCACCCAATGAACAAAGGTGTAGAGCTCGTCGGCTGCGAGCCGATCACCGCGCGCCAGCGTTTGGGCTAAAAACCCTTGACTGCGGTCGTAGCCAAGCGGCGCTAGTACTTCATTTTTGATAGCACCTGAATCAATAGATTCGGAGACCAAGGACTGATTTTCCTTCAAATCGCTCGCCATAAAGGCCGATTCGGTCAAAACCACGCCCAACTCTTCAAAACACTCGCGAATGGCCGCTATCGACGCGGTGAGCTGGGTGTCGGTCTGGGTCGCACGCCGATTGGCTTGTGGGTGCGCGGCCGCATCTGTGGCGTCGATTCCGCCACCCGGAAACACGTACGCACCGGGGGCGAAGCTGGCCGTCATTGAGCGACGCGTCATCAACACCTCAAGCTGCGGCTCGCCGTTTGCTGACTTGGCGTCTCGCAACAGCAAAACAGTGGCTGCGGGGCGAAGTTTGGCTGGCTCGCGCTGCGGGTGCAGCAACAAGTGGACGCGGCTCATTTGGGATGTCATGCCCGCATTATGCGAAACGCATCGGCGGTCAGACAGGTCGGCGAAAATTACGCCTTTTTAGACACTTCGCGCTCGATTTGCGTCCAATTGGCCTCGGTCAAGCGGCCTTTGTAGATGGCGACGATGCGCTGCTTGCGGCCAATCAAAAACGCGGTTGGCGTGGTGTTCACCGGGCCAAACTCGTCTTGGTGATCTTTGCCACCGCGCCACAACTGCGCGAAACGCTGCGTCACGGGCACGGTGCTTTCCACGATTTTGTCGTAGCTGATGACGTCATCCAAACGCCGATCAATCGACACCGTGACCAAATCAAAACCATTTTTCATCCACTTTTCATGCGCACGGCGAAACTCGGGCATCTCAACTCGGCAAGTCGGGCACCAAGTAGCCCAAAACGCGACCAAGCGCACATGGTCCTTATCGTCGGCCAAAGAAAACTTGCGCTGATCCATGGTTTTGCCATTCAGCAACGGCGCCCTGTCGCCAATTTTGAGCACGTAACTGGAGGACTGGTTGTCTTGCGCGGTGGCGGGCAGCACGAAATAGCTGGGGATCGCTGCGGCAGCAAAGCTGAGAAAAGGACGGCGTTGCATGGAAACTCCGGTTAGAAGATGGTGTTGTTTTGTGCGGTTATCGACTGCGTTCTTACAACAATGGTTCCTCCCGATTCGGTTTTGGCTGGTTTTGACCCATGATTGCATGTCAAAAGTCACACAAATCAAGCATGTCAACCTACAACAGCATTTTCGCCCCCGGGCTTTTCGCCGGCCAAACCATCGTGGTCACCGGAGGCGGGTCGGGCATGGGGCGGTGCATCGCGCACGAGCTGGCCAACCTCGGGGCCGATGTCGCCTTGGTGGGGCGAACGCTTGAGAAGCTTCAAAAAGTAGAGCAAGAGATTCAACAGATCCGGCGACCAAAGGCTGATTTGTCGTCAGAAAGCGCCTCAGATGGCCCCAAAACGGCCAGTTTCAGCTGCGACATCCGAGACGAAGAATCGGTCAAGGCAACGGTCGCTGCCATCGTGGCCAAGTTTGGTCGCATCGATGCGTTGGTGAACAACGCCGGCGGGCAATTCCCCGCGCCGCTGCACCGCATCAACGCCAAGGGTTTTGAGACGGTCGTCAAAAACAACCTCACCGGCGGCTTTTTGTTTGCCCGCGAGGTCTATACCCAAGCCATGCGAGGCCAGGCGAGCCGAGCACGAAGCGGCGCCAGAGCGCCACATGCGGGCACGATCATCAACATCATCATGGACATTTGGGGCTCAGTCCCCGGCATGGGCCACAGCGGTGCGGCCCGCGCGGGCATGCTGAGCTTGACCGAGACCATGGCGCTTGAATGGGCCCCCGTGCGCGTCAACGCGGTCGCGCCGGGCTTCATCGCCACCAGCGGCATGGACAAATACCCAGCCATCATGACCCCCATGATTCGAAATCTGCACCAAGACGTGCCGTTGCAACGCTTGGGCACCGAGAGTGAGGTCTCGGCCGCCGTGTGCTTTTTACTGAGCCCCGGCGCGGCTTTCATCAGCGGCAGCTGCCTGCGTGTTGACGGCGCAGCGCCGCAGGCCAGACGCCATTGGCCCTATGTGGGCGACATGGACGGCCTGCATGGCTCAACCGACGGTGCGGGCACGACCGAGGCATTCAACGGATTCACATTGACCGAACGACCCAAAGTGCTGACCAGTGGCAGCTGGATCACCAACAACGTGCTGACGCGCCGCTTTGTCAAATGGGCGCACAAAGGCTGGGTGCGAAAGCCATGACGGCATTGCATTCGCGATAATGACGCGATGCGCCTCAATGTCACCAAAATGCACGGTGCGGGCAACGATTTTGTGGTTTTAGATGCCACAAAGAGCCCGCTCAACCTGTCAGCCGCCCAGTTTCGTTGGTTGGCCGATCGGCACATGGGCGTGGGTGCCGACCAAATTTTGATTGTCGGGCCAAGCCCCGCACCCGGCGTTGATTTCAGCTACCGAATCGTCAACGCCGATGGCGGCGAGGTGCAGCACTGCGGCAACGGCGCGCGCTGTTTTGTGCGCTTTGTGCGCATGCGCGGCCTGACCGACCAAACAACCATTCGCGTTCGCACCATCAACGCCGACTTGGTGTTGACTGAGAACCCCAACGGTCAAGTCACCGTGAACATGGGTCAGCCGAGGTTTGAAGCGAGGACTTTGCCATTTGACCCAAGCGGCCTTGCCCACCAGCGCGTCGGCGAGCAAGATTGCTACGAACTGCCGCTAGACGCCAAAAACATGGCCTGGCAGCATGTTTTGATGAAAAATCAGCACTTGGTCGCCGAATCTATTGGGCCGGGCGCTACTGTTACTATAGCAACTGCGTCGGTGGGAAACCCGCATGCCGTGGTGCTGGTTAACGATGTCAACACCGAACTGGTCGATTGGTGCGGGCCATGGGTTCGGTCGCACCCGGCGTTTGCGCAGCAGGTCAATGTGGGGTTCATGCAAATCGTGTCGCCCAATCTCGTCAAGTTGCGCGTCTACGAGCGCGGGGTCGGCGAGACCTTGGCCTGCGGCACCGGGGCATGCGCGGCGGTCGCATGCGGCATTCGCATGGGTTTGCTGACGCGCGACCGCGCCGTCAACGTGCAAGCCACAGGCGGCACACTCAGCGTGCATTGGCCAACCGACCACGCGCCGCTGATGATGACCGGCCCTGCAACCCCTGTTTTTGAAACCACCGTTGACTTGCCTGACTGTTGAAAGATACCTAATCAATCATGAACGACTCTGACCAAACTTCAGACAACCAAACCACCGCCGCCCTGCGCCCGGTGACCGATGCCGACGTAGCTCGGTACTTGCGCAACCAACCTGGGTTTTTTGAGCGCGAAAGCACTCTTTTAGCCGACATTCGCCTCTACAGCCAACACGGCGAGCGCGCGGTGAGCCTATCTGAGCGCCAAGCCGACTTGTTGCGCGAGCGCATTCGGCACCTGGAGTCGGAGCTGCATGGCCACGCCGACTTGATTGAGCGGTTCAAAGCCAATGCGCGTGCCAACCTGAGCATCAGCGAGCGCTTGAACGTGTGGGTGCGCGACATTTTGCTCACGACCGACGACAGCGCCATTCCGGCGGCCTTGGGCGGCGGCATTCGCGCCCATTTTGGCGATTTACAAGCGGCAGTCAAGGTTTGGGGCGTGTCAGCCCGCTTTGCAAACGAGCCGTTTGCCATGGGCGCGAGCGCCGATGTCTTGACCTTCGCCAAGAGCTTGGGGCAACCCTACTGCGGCATCAACAGCGGCTTTGAGGCCGTGCAGTGGCTTGACGACCCGCAGCGCGCCCAAAGTGTGGCCATGATCGCGCTGCGCTCCGGCGCGGTGGGCGAGGTGGTGGGCCTCCTGATTTTGGCCAGCGCGGACATCGAGCGCTTCAAGCCAGAAATGGCAACCGACTTTTTGAGCCAAATTGGCGACTTGGCCAGCGCCGCCTTGTCTCGTTTGCGCACTTAAGAAAACGCCACTTGGTGGGGAACTTGCCGCAATCCATTGAGGCGTACTTGCAGCATGTTCGCGTCGAAAGGATGTTGAGCGCGCGCACCTGCGAGCTGTATTTGCAAGACCTGATCAAACTCTGCGATCACGCGCAAAAAAGCCGCGCCGATGTGTTGGCCGTCACGTCGGTGCACGTGCGCGCTTGGGTCATGCAGATGCACTCCGGGGGTCGCAGCGCGCGCGGCATCGCCCTCATCATGTCGGGCTGGCGCGGGTTTTACAAGTGGGCCGGGTCGCAAGGACTCGTCTCAATCCAGCCCCTTGACGGCGTGCGAGCGCCCAAAGCGCCCAAACCCCTGCCCAAAGCCTTGGGCGTTGACGATGCAGTGCGCTTGGCAAACCACAAAACCACCACGGCGGACCCGGCAACGGCTTGGCTTGATGCTCGCGACGCCCTGGTGGTGGAGCTTTTGTACGGCAGCGGGCTTCGAATTGCCGAGCTGGCCGCGCTTGACCACCCGCCCACACCCCACAGCACAGCCTGGATCGACGTCGACGCGGCCATGGCAACCGTCACCGGCAAGGGCAAAAAGCAGCGCTCGACTCCCGTCGGTCGACATGCGCTAGCAGCCTTGGCGCAATGGGAAAGCGTTCGGCCCAATGGGTTGAATCGCGGCGCAACCGCAGGCCCTGCCCTGCTCATCAACGCCGCTGGCGAGCGACTCAGCGTACAAAGCATTCGGGTGCGACTGCGATCGAGATCACTCGCCGCCGGTTTGGCGACACCCGTTCACCCCCACATGCTGCGACACAGCTTCGCCAGCCACATCCTCCAGTCCAGCGGCGACCTGCAAGCCGTCCAAGAACTCCTCGGTCACGCCAACATCAGCACCACACAGGTCTACACCAGGCTCGATTTTCAGCACCTCGCAGCGGTCTACGACAAAGCGCATCCGAGGGCGAAGCTCAAGCCTTGATTTTTGACTCCGCCAGACGTTTTTTGGAAGTTTTCAGCCTCTGGTCACCGGATTCATTGGGTTTGTTGCTATGAATATTGATGCTATTGAGAGTCTAAACCAGCGTCGACACAAGCACGAGGCGCGCCCTCGAAACCCTCGCAAACGCAAGCGCACCCGCGCTGCATGGGCACACTTGTTTCGACTGACGCCGCTTTTCGACCTCAGGTCTCCGCAGTCTGTATTTGAACTGACTGCTCAGCACGGCACGCAGCGACCAGGCCCTTGCCGCCGCACTGATTGTCGAAGCCGCCCGTGCGGCAAGGACGTGGCTGACAAGGTGCGCAACGAGGACGGGCATTTTCTACGCTGCCTGTTCGGCAGGGAGAGTCCACCGAGAGAACTCTTTTCTAAGCTGCTCGTTGCGGCAGTGAATCAGTGTATCACTGGCTATTTTTAAAAAAATCACAGAGAGTACTCTGGTCATAAAGTTCTGCTATATTCAAGCTTCGCTGAGGAAGCTGCCCAGCGTGTCTAAGAACCCACTTAAAAGGACCCCGTGAACCCCAATCCACCCGACCCCATCCGGTCAGCGGCGGTGCGAGACTTGATACACACCTTCATTCGAGAGCGCCTCGATTTGAAGTTGGACAAACTCAAATCCGATGACCCCAAGTACGAACAAGAGCGCGCTGAGTTGCTTGCCAAGCATTTGCCACCCGCGTGGCTCGCAGATGCTGCGCGGCGCGCAACACAGCTCAAAGCCGTGACGCACAGCCTAAAAGGTGTACACCCCGATGCGCGGGGGACCAGCATTTTTTCCCCACCCGCGAGCTTGCCGACGCGAGATGTGATCGGCACCCACAGCCTGGGCGAACAATTCGACAGCGATGTCGTGGGAAATGCCGCCGCGCTCGATGTGTACAAGCTGCTCCAACGCAGCATCAATGGCCAAAGCTTGCTTTCACTCGCTGTAGCCCAAAGCCCTGATTTGGCCAACGCACTGAGCGACAGCCATGCGGAGGCGCAATCTTGGATGCAAGGTTTTGCCTCACTGGCTGAGCCGCCACCGGGCATTGCGTCGCACGCCTTGGCCAAGCAAGTCATGTGGCCGGTAGGTGCAGATGTTTGTGACGATCTTGCGTTTCACCAGCTCTCGCCGCTGTACCCGACCAGTTTGGTTCACCACATCCACTTGCACATCCAAGAGGAGAAGTTTGGCGATGAAGCCAAGCTCGCACGAATTGCGCGAAAGGCAAACCTGCACCATGACCGGCCAGTGCGCGACTTTCCAAAGCTCGCTGTGAAGAAACTGGGTGGTACCAAGCCCCAGAACGTGTCGCAGCTCAACAGCGAACGCGGCGGGCGCAGTGTGCTTTTTGCATCGCTGCCGCCCGACTGGCGAGACCAAGGCTTGCAGCCGCCGAACGGTGCCAACGCCTTCATGAGCAGTTTTCAGCGCAAGCGAGAGGTGCGCCTGACGTTGCTGCGTTTGCGTGCGGCGCTCAAAGGCGAGCTCAGGGCCAATCTTGAACATCGCCAGCGCATCCGTGGCTTGGTGGCCGAGCTCGTGGATTCGTTTGTGACCCTGACCGCTGAGTACCGCGATCTGCCGAGTGGTTGGAGCACCTCGCCAACTTGCGAGCTGCCGAGCGCGCAAAAGTGGTGGCTTGATGTGGATGGCCAAAAGCAGCTCGCTGAATCCCGTAGCGAAAAATTTCCCGGCGGCGTTGCGCAGCAAATCTTGCTCGCTTTCAGCTTGTGGCTCAACGATCAATTGGAGCGGTATGGCCTACCCGTGGGCGACGACGAGTCGCGCGAGTGGCGCAGAGCCCTGCGCAGCGAGATCGAGACCGAGCTGCAAGCAATTGAGGAGTTTGACCATGAACTCGCCTAGTCCATTGACCGATTTCAGCCAAGCGCTGATCGTGCTGCCGCGCATTTCGGTGCAAAACGCCAACTGCATCAGCAGCCCGCTCACCTGGGGTTTTCCGGCCATCACCGCGTTTGCGGGCTTGTGCACGGCGCTGGAGAGGCGCTTGGGTGGGGCCAAGCGCGGCATCGTGCTCAAGCGCTTTGGCGTGGTGTGCCACTCGTTTGAGCCCCAGATCAACCAAGACGACTACGGCGGTGTGCGCTTCAGCCTCACTCGCAACCCGGTGCAAAAGGATGGCAGCTCGGCGGCGATTGTGGAAGAGGGGCGGGCGCACATGCAGGTGTCGTTGCTGTTTGAGACCGAGGTTGACACAGACGTATTTTTTGAGGACGCGCTTCGCCAAAAACTGTTGCAGCAAATGATGGACGAACTCGCCACCATGCGCATCGCTGGTGGCTCGGTGCTGCCGCGCTTGCAAAACGATCGACCGCGCGAAAAACCTCGCCTGATGCTCAGTGACAGCGACGATGAAAAAATCTGGCGGCGAATTCGAGCAGATTTGTCGCCGGGCTTTGCCTTGGTGAGCCGTGACGACTTGTTGCGTGCACCATTGGACGCGAACGAGCAGCCCGGTGACGCGCTCAGTGTTTGGCTCGACCGCATTGCACTCATTCACCGTGCCAATCCTGTCGATGAGCTCTCTAAGGCAAGTGCGGATGTCGGCGTGGGCACGGCAGCGACTGCGGCCCAACCAGCTAAAACAATTGAATGGCGTGCAGACACGAGAACCGGCTGGACTGTGCCCATACCCGTGGGTTACGCCAGCATTGCCCCGCTGCAAGCTGCAGGCAGCGTGGCCAATGCACGTGATCCTCGGCTGCCCTTTCAGTTTGTCGAAAGCGTCTACTCCATTGGTCAATGGGTTAGCCCGCATCGTCTGGGCAACCCGGCAGATTTCATGTGGCAAGCCCTGCCGCCCGATGCCAGTGGTGTCTACCGCTGCGTCAACACCAACCGTTTCTCAACACCCACAGCCGCGCGCTCAAACGCACGCGATCCTGTTTGAACCTCAATAGAAAGCAAATCATGGCCACCAAAAAATCATCAGATGTCGCAAACATCAAGACCGCACCCGTGCTCGCCTTTGAGCGCAAGCTCGATGTCTCGGACGGGCTCATGTACGCAGGCGCTTGGGCTAACCAAGCTAACCTCAAACACTGGGCACCGATCAATCTGACCAAAAAGGCGGTGCGAGGAACGATTTCTAACCGACTCAAGGCCAAAGACCTCGACCCCACCAAGCTCGATGCGAAGATTGAGAGTCCCAACCTGCAAACCGTGCATGTGGCATCGCTACCAGCGAATTGCGACACGCTTGCCATGCGCTTCACCCTGAAGGTGTTGGGTCGCGTGGGGTTGCCTTCGGCTTGCAGCAGCGCGGCGTACCAAGCAAAACTGGCCACCACGGTTGCAAGTTACGTTGCAGCCAACGGCTTTGGCGAGCTGGCCAAACGCTACGCCGCCAATTTGGCCAACGGTCGTTTTTTGTGGCGCAACCGCGTGGGTGCTGAGCAAGTCACGGTCGTCGTCAACCATGTCGCTAAGGGCGAAAGCAAAGTCATCGGGACATTTGACGCCTTGGCCCATGACACCCGCCACTTCAACAACCCCGGTGCTGAGCTCCAAGCCCTCGGCCAATTGATTGCCGACGGCCTTTCAGGCAAAGCGTTCACGCTGCTCGATGTGCAAGTTTTCGCGCGCATGGGATCTGGGCAAGAGGTGTTTCCCTCGCAGGAGTTGGTGCTCGAAAAAGCCAAAAACGCGGTCAGTCGCGTTTTGTATGAGGTCAATGGCGTTGTGGGCATGCACTCTCAAAAAATTGGCAACGCGCTGCGAACCATCGACGACTGGTACCCAGAAGCCGAAGAGTTGGGCCCCATCGCCGCAGAGCCCTACGGTGCGGTCACCACCCAGGGCAAAGCCTATCGCCAACCCAAAGAAAAAATCGACTTCTATTCGCTGCTCGACGAATGGGTATTGCGCGACAAGATCCCCAGCTTGGAAAACCAGCACTTTGTGATGGCCATCTTGGTGCGTGGCGGTGTGTTTGGCGACAGCGAGTCTGAGTGAGCGGGGCCGACGCCATGACTCACTACCTTGACATCGTGCTCAGGCCAGACCCCGAGTTTGGGCCCAATGTGCTCTTGGCCGCACTATTTGCCAAGCTACACCGCGCCTTGGTGGCCTCGCCCGCCCAGGGTGAGATTGCGGTCAGCTTTCCACAATACACAGAAGGCCGTGCGCCGCTGGGGTGCGCGTTGAGGCTGCTCGGCCCGCAAGTGGCTTTGAGCCAACTGATGGCACTCAACTGGATCAGCGGCATGCGCGACCACACGCGGCTCACCCCGGTGTTGCCCGTGCCTGCCACCGCACAACACCGCAGCATTCGCCGCGTGCAAGTGCAAAGCAGCGCTGAGCGCATGCGAAGGCGACGCATGCGCAGACACAACGAGAGCGCCGAGGACGCTCTGCTGAAAATTCCAGACAGCGCGGGCGCAAATTGCACCGATCTGCCCTGGTTAGATGTTCACAGCACCAGCTCTGGCGGCCACCGCTTCAAGCTGTTTTTGCGGCACGGTGACGTGTCATCGAATCCGGTAAGCGGGGAATTCAACGCTTATGGACTGAGCAACACGGCAACCGTTGCTTGGTTTTAAGCGCTTGTTTCATCCGCATTGGTCTAGATGAGGTTCGCTGACCCTTTTTTTCACGTACCCGCATCAAGCAATTAGATCAATGACTTACAAGCGGTCGGAAAATTTGGGTTGCAGCAGGCGATTTGGGAGATAATTATTTGAAATCAATGACTTAGCTTCATTTCCGTCTACGTCCCTGCCGAACAGGCAGCTTAGAAAGCGAGCCAAAACGCCTCGCCTGCGCTTGGCTCCGTCCCTGCCGAACAGGCAGCTTAGAAAAGGGTCAACCGAGACTTCGGCCCAAGCACTCCCGTCCCTGCCGAACAGGCAGCTTAGAAAGGTACAGACACAACCGAGGCCGAGCGCCACATCGTCCCTGCCGAACAGGCAGCTTAGAAAAATACCCGCAGAGGATTGAGCCCGCCCGCACCCGTCCCTGCCGAACAGGCAGCTTAGAAACACAACGCCTCGATAGCGGCATGGCCAGCCTGCGTCCCTGCCGAACAGGCAGCTTAGAAAACGATTGAGACGCGGGAAAGCTCACATGCCACCGTCCCTGCCGAACAGGCAGCTTAGAAAAAACACGCGGATCTTGTGGCCTGGCTTGGATCCGTCCCTGCCGAACAGGCAGCTTAGAAATTCAAAAAAAGCGATCGTGCCGCTGACAGAAGCGTCCCTGCCGAACAGGCAGCTTAGAAAGCAAGCATGCCCGCAATGGGGTCACGCGCCCCCGTCCCTGCCGAACAGGCAGCTTAGAAAGTTGAGTGCGGGCCTCGCGCTGATCGCGGGCGCGTCCCTGCCGAACAGGCAGCTTAGAAAATCAAAGAGCAGCTCTACGACCGCAAATACGTCGTCCCTGCCGAACAGGCAGCTTAGAAAGCCATGCAAACACACCCAATCAGTGCCGACACCGGCCCTGCCGAACAGGCAGCTTAGAAAAAGTGCGAGGCCGCCAAACGCGCAGCCCTTGTCGTCCCTGCCGAACAGGCAGCTTAGAAAGCTATGCAAACACACCCAATCAGTGCCGACACCGTCCCTGCCGAACAGGCAGCTTAGAAAGTGCCACGGCAATCTACGAGCGACAGCTCG
>JANOPN010000141.1:0-2883 GCA_031421855.1 Comamonadaceae bacterium | reverse complement strand
TGCCCGTTCGCGCCTCCATTGCTTGCCCATGCCGCACGCCGCTTGAGGACGTGACTTACGGCGAATGTTGTGCGGTGTTTCATGGAAGTTACGCGGATGCAATGCCTGCGCCCACGCCTGAGGCGCTGATGCGCAGCCGCTACAGCGCTTATGCCTTGGGTTTGATTGATTATTTGGTTGCCACTTGGCACCCGAGCACAGCGCCGGGTGACTTGGAGTTGGGTGCGACGAAATGGGTCGGTTTGGACGTTTTGCACCGTGATTCGACCCTTGACGCGGGCGTGGTGCAGTTTGTTGCCAAGTTCAAAGACAACGGCCGCGCGGGGCAAATCAGCGAGTTGAGTCGCTTTGTGCGCGAAGACGGGCGTTGGTTGTATGTAGACGGGGTGATCGAAGCACAGTAGGTGATGCTAAAATAATAGCAACAAACCCAATGAATCCGGTGACCAAGTGCCGATTTTCCATAAAAAAAGCCCTTTGACGGGCTTTTTAAGGCTTCTGGGGCCTTTTGGAGAATTTGGGAGGATTTGGGGGAATTTGGGGTCAGCCGAGGGTCAGGGTGGCGCTCACCGCCCCCGCGCGTGGGGCGCGAGCGGTGAAGGTCAACTGCGAACCCGCTTTACCCCGCACCACCCATTCGGCGGCGGTCACGTCTGACGTGGGCTCGCCGTCCGGCCAAAAACTGGTGCCGGTGTGTTTGTGACTCCAACCGGTGAGTTGCCCCAGCTCAACCCTTGGCAGGGCACCAAAGCTCGCGCCCGTGTTGCCGCTGGTCGAGATGATTTCAATGGCTGACTCGGGGGCAAAGCTCAGTTGTGCCACCAATGGCGCAACCTGTTTGCGGTCAGCCGCTCGTTTGCTGACCGTCGTGGGCAGGTAGCCCGTGTTTTGCAACTCGGCGCGAACTCGCCATAAATCGGCCCCTAACGAAGTGATCGACGTGCTGCGCAGCTCCAGTTTGGGCGAGATCAGCGCTTGGTGCAGCAGCCATTTGGGAAATTTGGCAACTTCGCGCTCCAAGCGGTCTACCGGCACGTTGCTGATGAAATGCACCGTGTCCCAGCCGCCGATTTCTACTGGGCCGAGTTCGGGGTGGTCGAACGGTTTCCAGTCCACAAAACCCTTGCCGCCGAGGGATTCATCGTTCCACTTCATGAGCTTGAGGTCGTCTTCCTCGGGGTGGTCGCGAAACCAGTCGATGTACTCGTATTTTTCGATGCCAGCCTCGCGCATCGGGCTCCAAATCTCCACCGTCCAAGTGAAGATGCCTAAGTGGTCGTACACCCAATCGAACGTGCCAGTGATGACTTCTTTGGGGTGGTAGCGAAACTCTTCGTACACGCTGATGGCGGGGTAGCCCGTCATGGCGACGCCTTTTTTGCCAACCGCTTTGTAGATCCACAAATCCTCCGGCGCCATCTCTTTGTCGGCTTGTGTGCCAAATGGGCGCAACAAAACGCCAGAAAAGGTGTGGAAGCTGATGGCCCCGGTGATGTTGCGGTGGTCCATGAAAAACTGCACCACTGCCCGGACTTCGGGCTCGCTGGTGGCGTAGTCGCCCGCGCCAAGCTGGTCTTGCTCTTGACGCCATTCAGCCGGGAAGTTGCGGTTAAGGTCCAAGCCCTGCGCGGGTTTGTTGACTTTGACCCGCGTGCCGTCAAAGTGCTGGGGAGCCACAAAACGACCTTCGGGCACGACTTTGTAATACCGGCCACCAACCTCTGCCGGGTCGCGGCGAACCATGACGCGCGGGTCGCTGGCGTGGCATTTCCAGTGGCCGTTGGCATCAGGCATGCGCAGGCGCAAAATCCGGCCATCGCCGTTGATGTCTTGCGGCTCAAAACCCTCGATGCGGTCGGCAAAGCCGTCTTGCGCCGTCGGGTAGTTGCGCGTTGACGAGCGCACGTACTTTGGCGAGTCTGCCAGCGCCCACTCCGCCCCGTCCGGGTTGACGCGCGGGCAAATGTAGAAGGTTCGGGTGTCCAGCGCGCGGGTCGTGTCGGCATCAACGCTGTCGCCGGTGACCAGGGCATTCAGCCAATACAGGTTGGCTGCGCTGGCAGACACTTCGATTGAGTGGATGTTGCCGTCGACCCAAAACGCGGGCTTGTCGGCGGGCTCGCCCGTGGCAAAGCGCGTGACCGTCGCCACCCAAATGTCTCGGCCCTCGTGGCTTTTGCCGATGCTGCTCAGGCGAACCAAGTCGGGGCGGGCGGCTGCAAGTTTGTGCAGCGCTGCGCTTAGTTCGTCGTAGCGATAAAAACGGTTGAAATCGAAGTGAGGCATTGGGTCGGCGTTGTCGTTTTGATTCCTCGATTATTCCGCTGCGTTGGTACTTGAGCGGCCAATCGTCCAAATCAGCCCAGCTCCCAGGCTTTGCCCTGATGATTTTTTGAACAAGGGGCTCGCGGTGTTGGCCGAGTTGCTTGCGTTGTCGTGGCGCAAATAGACAAAACCACCCCAATCAGGGCTGAATTGTTTGAACGCAGTGCCTTGCAAGCGCGTGCTCATGATGCCAGCTTTGCCCACATAGGCGGGCCGTGCTGCGGTCGCAAATGCGGGGCTCACCCCGTATAAAAAGTCACTGTATCGTTGGTCGGTTAATGCGACGCTGGCCGTGGCTTGTAGGCGAAGCCCAAGCGCGCGGCGCTCCAACTCGATCCGTGGCTCCGCGACCCAGCCTCGGTGTTTGACGCCGTTGTTGGACTCAAAAGCGGCTCGAATTGGCAGATCAATCCCCAGGCGGGTAATGGGGTCGATTTGCGCGATGCGGTACTTCACTCGTGGCCCGAATTCAAATTGAAATCCAAGGCTGGGCATGCCTTGGCGAGCGACGACATCCGCGCTTGATGCGCCAAACGCAGCGGCGAATCCGAGGTCAAA
>JANOPN010000140.1:0-9690 GCA_031421855.1 Comamonadaceae bacterium | reverse complement strand
TGTTCGCAACGCAGTCTATAAGCATGTGTTGCGCATGAGCCCGCAGTTTTTTGAAACCACCCAAACCGGCGAAGTGCTCTCTCGCCTCACTGCGGACACCACGCTGGTGCAAACCGTTGTCGGCTCGTCCCTGTCGATGGGCTTGCGCAATGTTGTCATGGGCACCGGCGCATTGGTCGCCTTGATCGTGACCAACCCGTATGTCATGACCCAAGTTCTGGGTATTTTGGTGTTGATTGTGCTGCCCGCGTTGTGGTTTGGCCGCCGCGTGCGCAAGCTCAGTCGTGCGAGCCAAGACCGCGTGGCTGACACATCGGCGATGGCAAGCGAGGTGCTCAACGCCACACTCACGGTGCAAAGCTACAGCGCAGAAGACCGCGAAGCGAGTCGCTTCGCTCAGGCGTCCGAGCTCGCATTCGGCACCGCCGAGCGCCGCACCCGAACCCGCGCCTTTTTGGTCGCGTTCATCATCATCGCCACATCTGCCGCGTTGCTCTACGGCCTTTTCACCGGCACGCAGGCAGTTGCTCAAGGGCGAATCAGCGCCGGGCACTTGGGGCAAACGGTCGTGTTTGTGATCATTTTGGCCAGCGCATTTGCTGTCTTGGGCGAGGTTTACGGCGACGTTCAACGCGCCGCCGGTGCAACCGAGCGCCTCATGGAACTCCTGCACTCGCGCTCACCCGTACAAGAGCCCAAACAAGCACTCAGCCTGCCAAAAACCGACATTTTGATGCCAAATAGCTCTTTGGTCACCGGATTCATTGACTCGGACGCTATTATTTTTGATTCGATCGAATTCAACTACCCGTCGCGACCGCAAGTCAAAGCCTTGCAAAACTTCAGCCTCACCGTGCGCCGTGGTGAAACGGTTGCCTTGGTTGGCGCAAGCGGCGCTGGCAAAACCACCGTGTTCCAACTGTTGCAGCGGTTTTACGAACCCGCCAGCGGTCAGGTCAGGCTGAGTGGCATGGGCATCGAGTCACTGCGACTCAACGAGTTGCGCGACCAGTTGGCCGTTGTCAGCCAAGACTCGGTGATTTTTTCGTGCAGCGCTCTGGACAACATCCGCTACGGCCGACCCAACGCAAGCTTGAGCGAAGTCGTCACGGCTGCAAAAGCCGCCTTTGCAGACGATTTTTTGAGCGCCCTGCCGCAAGGGTACGACACGTTTTTGGGCGAACGCGGCGTGCGACTCAGTGGCGGGCAACGCCAACGCATCGCCATCGCTCGGGCCATACTCAAAAACGCACCGATTCTCCTGCTAGACGAAGCCACCAGCGCGCTTGACGCTGAAAGCGAGCGCATGGTGCAGGCCGCGCTCGAAAACGCCATGGGCACGTCCAGCGGGCAGCCGCAGCGCACCACCTTGGTCATTGCCCACCGGCTGGCAACCGTGCAACGCGCTGACCGCATCGTCGTGCTCGACGCGGGCCAAATCGTCGAGATTGGCACGCACGCGCAATTGGTTGCCAAGGGCGGCACCTACGCGCAACTGGCCAGCCTGCAATTCACGCAAAACGCCTAACTCGATGACGCGCTGGGGCAACCCACTCTTGGTCGCACTTTTGGCCGTCATGCTGTTTGACGGCAGCGGCTGGGACATGCCAATGGCCCAGTGGTTTGGCTCCAGCGCCGGCTTCGCACTGCGCGATCACCCGGTGTACGACGTGTTGCTGTATGGCCAAGCCAAACAAACTGCGGTCTTTTTGCTCGTTGTCTTGGCGATCAACATCGCCTGGCCCCAGGGGGTATTCCAGAAATTGCCACGCCGACATCGGGCGCTGATGTTCATCAACATCGTCATGGTCGCCATCATTGTTCCGGCGTTCAAAGCAATCTCAGAATCAGCCTGCCCGTGGGATTTGATCGAATTCGGCTCCGACATGCCCTACATCTCGCACTGGGACTTCACTGATTCTCGGTACAGCAGCATTGGCGGCTGTTTCCCGGGCGGTCATGCGGTCACGGGGTTTTGCTTTTTTTCGGTCGCGTTTTGGCTACAAGCTCATGACCAATCGGCCGCTCGCAACGCATTCGCATTGACGCTGTTTGTCGGCATCGCCTTGGGCATCGCCCAACAAATTCGCGGCGCTCACTTCATGAGTCACACCCTGTGGTCTGCTTGGCTGTGCTGCGCGGGAGCTTGGGCGCTGCACGCAATCTGCATGGGGATTGAGTCGACGTGGCGCACTCGCCGTTCAAGCCGTCAAAAACAATAGCATCAAACCCAATGAATCCGGTGACCAAGAGGTCAAAAGCCTCTAAATCCGCCCAAACATCACTGCAAAGTGCCTTTGAAGTGGTCTGGTAGGTTGAGGCTCATCACGTCGATGCCCTCGTCGATCAGCTCAAGCGCCTCGTCTCGAGTGGCTTGCCCTCGGATGCTTCGCCCATCGCTTTCGCCGTAGTGAATGCGCCGGGCTTCGTCGGCGAACTGGTTGCCCACATCTTCGGTGTTATCCATCACATGCTTGACGATTTGCATGAGCTGGCTTTGCAGCTCGGCAGGCAATTGCGGCGACGGGGCAGATTGCAGCGGTACGACTGCCCGACTATCGGACGTCGAATCAGCTGCGACCTCAGAGGCTTTGTCTCGTGAGGGCTCGCGCTCGCCGCTCAAGTTCAAGCGGGCGGCGGTCAACACCTTGGTGATGTGCTCATCGGCGCAAACAGGGCACGACACCAGTTTGCGAGCCAACTGGTCTTGAAAATCAGCCTCACTGCCAAACCAGCCTTCAAACACATGGGCATTGCCGCATCGCAGGTCGAGCACTTTCATGGTGCGGCCTGTGGCAGCGCATCGATTGCTTGCCAATCGGGTGTCCATTGTCCCGAGCGAAGCTGGTCCCACCACCACAGCGCCGTGATTGACTTGGCATCTGTGAGGCGCGACTCGCGAACATCTTGCGTGATCTGTTCGTGGCTGGCCGTGAAAACATCTAAAAACTCGCCTGCATCCAAATTTTGAGCACCCAAGGTCAGCCCACGGCAAAAACAGATGTGAATGATCTCATCGGCGTAGGCAATTGCGTTGTGCATGGCTCCAGCATAGGCCCAATGTGCGGCGCGGTAGCCGGTCTCTTCAGCTAACTCGCGCACGGCGCACGACCACACGCCCGCAGTGGCACCTGGAACGGCACCTGGGAGGGCACCGGGTACAGCGCCCGCACCTTCTGGCCCCCGCTCATTTGCCTCTAACTTGCCTGCAGGAAACTCGAGCATGTCGCGGTGCAACGGGTATCGATATTGGCGCTCCATGACGGCATGGTCATCGTCAACCAAAGCAACCACGACGACAGCGCCAGGGTGCTTGATGTACTCGCGTTGGGCGAGCGCACCATCAGGTAGGCGAACCTGATCGCGCCAAACGCTCAAGAAACCGCCACTCAGCACTTGCTGGCTCGACAATTGACGCTCGATCCGGTCCATCAACGGGCTGAGTGCTTGAGCAAAAAACGCCAAACAAACCCCGGAAAGGCCAAAGTCAAAAACACGCAAACCGTGATGGCGTAAAACTCCCACTTTTGGGGCGCAACCTGCCCAGCACGGTTCTCAAGCGCGATGCCCAATCCGCCAACCACGGCGTACAACAAGGCGAGTTCGACCAAATGCCACCCGAAGCCTTTGCTAGCTGCCCCACTGGGAAGCCACACACCAAAGCACTTGCGCGTCAAAAATGGCAAATTGGCGGCAACGATTGCCGCCAAAATCACGCCCCATACGGCTGCGCTGCTCATGGGATCAGGCTCGCATGAGAAAAGTTGTCAAGGTGCCAATGCGTGAACGATGGCGTCTTTGCACAGCGTGAGCAAGCCGCCAGGCATGATCCCCAACACAATGACCAACGCGCCATTGACCGCCAAGGTGACGCGTACTTCAGTCGGTGCATTGACAACGCCGACGGTGAGCGGCGAGTCAAAATACATGACCTTGACGACGCGCAAATAGTAAAACGCACCCACCAAGCTCATCAAAACAGCAAACACCGCCAAGGCAATGTGGCTGCTCTCACCTGACGCAATCAAGGCCTGCAAAACCGAAAACTTGGCATAAAAACCCACCAGTGGTGGGATGCCCGCGAGCGAGAACATGCACGCCGCCATCACGCCTGCATAAAGGGGGCTGCGATCGTTCAAACCGGCAAAGTCAGCGAGTTCTTCGCTCTCGAAACCTTCGCGCGACAACAACAACATCACCCCAAACGTCGCCAAGGTTGTCAGCACATAGGTGATGACGTAGAACATGCTTGCGCTGTATGCGTTTTGCGCATTCAAGGTGCTGCCGTTCACGTAGCCGCTCATCAAACCGATCAACACAAAGCCCATTTGGGCGATGGTTGAGAACGCCAACATCCGTTTGAGGTTGGTTTGCGCAATGGCAGCCATGTTGCCGACAAAAAGCGACCCCACCGCGAGCACCATCAACATTTGCTGCCAGTCAACCGCCAAAGGGAGCATGCCTTCAACCAGGATGCGGATCACGATGGCAAACGCTGCGAGCTTGGGTGCGCCACCAATCAACAACGTCACTGCGGTGGGTGCACCTTGGTAGACGTCTGGCACCCACATGTGAAACGGAACCACGCCCAGCTTGAACGCCAAGCCAGCGACAACAAAGACCGTACCAAACACCAACACCTGGTGCTTGATGCTGCCCGTCGCGACCGATTTAAAGATCTGATCCACGTCTAGCGAACCCGTCGCGCCGTAGATCATCGAAAAGCCGTAAAGCAAAAACCCAGAGGCCAAAGCGCCGAGCACGAAGTACTTCATTGCTGCTTCGGTGCTCACCGCGTGATCGCGCCTCAAGGCCACGAGCGCATAGCTCGACAACGTCAGCAACTCCAGGCCCAAGTAGATGACTAAGAAGTTGTTGCCGCCGATCATCACAAACATGCCAAGCAATGCAAACAAACTCAGCAAGAACAACTCGCCCCCGCGAAACATCCCACGATGGGCGGCATAGTCGCGCGAATAAACCAAGGTCGCCAAAAGCGCCAGCGCTGAAAAGCACTTGAGCCAATTGCCCATGGGGTCACTGGTGACCATGTTGTTGAAGCCCGTGATCTTGACGCCAGCTTGTGCATAAAAGCCGCAAATGATCGCAATCACCAGCAGCGACACGATCGAAAGCACATAGGTCATGCTGCGCTTGGGTGACTTGTCGTACAAATCCACCAGCGAGATCACACAGGCCATGATCAACAACACGACCTCGGGGTACACAGCGAGCAAGCTGATTTTGTCCATTGAATTCAAATCCTCAAAGCTTGCTGGTAGCCAAGTGTTTGAGCAACTCACTCACGCTTGGTCCCATCACATCAGTCACGGGTTTTGGCCACACGCCCATCACCAAAACGGCTGCTGCCAAAAGCGACAACATCAAAAACTCTCGGCTGTTGATGTCTTGCAGCGACTTCACATCGTCGTTGGCAATGTCACCCCAATACACGCGCTTGAACATCCACAGTGTGTAAGCAGCACCAAAAATCAGCGCGCTCGCACTGGCCAAGCCGATCCAGAAGTTGAATTTGACCGCACCCAAGATCACCATCCATTCACCGACAAACCCAGCCGTTCCAGGCAAACCGCAATTGGCCATCGCGAAAAACAGCGCAAATGCGGTGAATTTGGGCATGGTGTTGATCACCCCGCCATAGGAGGCAATCTCACGAGAATGAACACGGTCGTATAACACGCCTATGCACAAAAACATCGCACCCGACACGAAGCCATGCGCAATCATTTGCACGAGCCCGCCTTGCACGCCAAGGTCGTTAAAGATGAAGAACCCCAGCGTGACAAAACCCATGTGCGCAACCGATGAATACGCGACCAGCTTTTTCATGTCGGTTTGAACCATGGCCACCAAACCGACATAGACCACCGCAACCAAACTCAGCGCAATCATCAGCCACGCCCACTCCCGCGCCGCGTCAGGCGCAATCGGCATTGCAAAACGCAAAAAGCCGTACGCGCCGAGCTTCAACATGATCGCAGCCAACACGGCTGAGCCGCCAGTTGGAGCCTCCACATGCACGTCAGGCAACCAAGTGTGCACCGGCAACATTGGCACCTTGACCGCAAAGGCAGAAAAGAACGCAAAAAAGACCAACGTCTGAGCTGTCGAGCTCAGCGGCAATTTGTGCAAAGCCGCGATATCGAAGCTGCCACCCGATTTGTTGTACAGATAAACCAAGGCGACTAGGGTCAACAAAGATCCAAGCAAGGTATACAAAAAGAACTTGAATGCCGCATAGATCTTGTTTGGCCCGCCCCAAACACCAATGATCAGATACATCGGTATCAAAGTGGCTTCAAAGAACACGTAAAACAGCAAACCGTCTGCTGCACAGAACACGCCGATCATCAAGCCGCTCAAAATCAAAAACGAAGCCATGTACTGATTGACCCGCTCGGTGATCGACTCCCAACTCGCGATGACGACGATGACGGTGATGAATGCGGTGAGCAAAACAAACCAAAGCGAAATGCCGTCAACACCCAGGTGATAGTTGACATTGAAGCGCTCGATCCAGGGCATCTTTTCGACAAACTGCAAAGCCGCGGTGTCGGTCTTGAAACCGGTAAATAGCGGAATCGTCACCAGAAAACTGGCAATCGAGCCAACCAGTGCCACCCAGCGAACCGAGCGCGCCTGGTCATCTCGACCCAAAGAGAGCAACACCACGCCAAAGGCGATCGGCAGCCAAATTGCAATACTCAACAAACCCATATTTTTGTTCTCTCTCGTCGCAGGATTTCTCGTCGGGTCATCAGGAAGCGGCTACTTCTTCAGCCACACAAAGTATGTGAGCAACACCACGACGCCAACAATCATCGACAGCGCGTAGTGGTACAGGTAGCCGCTTTGGAGCTGGCGGGTGACCCGACTGACCCAATTGACTAGCTTCCAAGATCCGTTCACCACTGCGCCATCGATCAAACGTTGATCGCCGCCCTTCCAAAGGCCGGTGCCCAGCATGCGAGCGCCCGCAGCCAGCACGCGCTCATTGAAAGCGTCCAAGTAATACTTGTTTTCCAACAACGCCATGATCGGTTGGCACTTCTTCTCAATGGCGGCTGGGATGTGTGGCGACTTGATGTAGAACCACCAAGCTAAACCAAAACCCAACACCATCAACAAAAACGGCAAAGTGAAGAAGGCATGACCGGCTAGCTGCACAGCACCATGAAAATGCTTGGCAATCTCGGTCATCGCCGGGTGTTTCGCGGCATCGACAAAGATTGCATCTTTGAAGAAGTCACCAAACAAGATGGGCTGGATGAACAAAAAGCCAATAACGACGGACGGAATCGCCAACAAAATCAGTGGCATGTTCATCGACCAGCCGGGATTGATTGGCAAATCATGATGGGCCGCGTGATGATCATCGTGATGGTCGTCTTTGGCAACGTGCCCGTGATCGTCATGAGGCACTTGATCCCAGCGCTCTGGGCCGTGGAAGACCAAAAAGTACATTCGGAACGAGTAAAAGACCGTGACAAACACGCCCGCCAATACAGCGACATACGCAAACCCAGAGGCCGGCAAATTGCTGTACTTAACAGCCTCAATGATCATGTCCTTGGAGTAAAACCCAGCAAACATCGGTGTTCCGATCAGCGCAAGGGTTCCGAGCAACGATGTAACCCAGGCAATTCGGGTGTTGCGATGACGCGCGAGCCCGCCCATGTAGCGAATGTCTTGGTTGTGATGCATGGCGACGATAACGGCACCGGCAGCCAAAAAAAGCAGCGCCTTGAAAAACGCGTGCGTCATCAAGTGAAACACCGCAGCTTGGTAGGCCGATGCACCCAAAGCTACCGTCATGTACCCCAACTGCGACAGGGTTGAGTAAGCGACCACACGTTTGATGTCATTTTGAATGATGCCCAAGAACCCCATGAACAGCGCCGTGATCGCTCCGATGATCAAAATGAAATTCAGGGCTGCATCGCTGAGCTCGAACAAAGGCGACATGCGCGCCACCATGAAGATGCCGGCTGTGACCATCGTCGCCGCGTGGATCAGCGCTGAAATGGGCGTCGGCCCTTCCATCGAGTCAGGCAACCAAACGTGAAGTGGAAACTGCGCCGACTTGCCCATTGCGCCAATGAACAAGCAAATGCAAGTAACGGTGATAAGCGACCAGTCCGTGCCCGGCAAACTCAGCTTTGCCATTTCGCCCGCTTTGGCAAACGCCTCGCCATAATTCAACGTGCCTGCGTAAGCGGCAATCAAGCCAATGCCCAAGATGAAGCCGAAATCACCCACTCGGTTCACCAAGAATGCTTTCATGTTGGCGAATGTCGCGGTCGGCTTTTTGAACCAAAAACCGATCAGCAAGTACGACACCAGACCCACAGCCTCCCAACCAAAGAACAGCTGGAGCATGTTGTTGCTCATGACGAGCATCAACATCGAAAACGTGAACAGCGAGATGTAGCTGAAAAACCGGTTGTAACCCTCATCCTCTTCCATGTAGCCAATGGTGTACACGTGAACCATGAGCGACACAAAAGTCACCACGCACATCATCATGGCGGTGAGTCCGTCGACCAAGAAGCCGACCTCCATTTTCAAGCCGCCAACCACCATCCACTCGTAGAGGGTTTGGTTGTATCGCGCACCATGTTGGGTCACGTCCCAAAGCACCGTCGCAGACAGCACAAATGACAACAAAACGCCCAAGATCGTCAGGCTGTGTGACAGCCTGCGCCCAACCCAATTTCCGCCAAGCCTGGTTCCCCAAAACCCTGCCAACAGGGCGCCAATGAGTGGTGCAAAAGCAATGGTGAGCAGTTTGGCAGTTGATAAAGTAGCGCTCATCCAATCAGCCCCTCAAACTGTTCATGCCGTCGACATTGATATTCGATCGATTGCGGAACAACAAAACCAAAATGGCTAAACCAATCGCCGACTCCGCAGCTGCAACGGTGAGGATGAAAAACACGAACACTTGTCCATGAATGTCGCCCAAGTAGTAACTGAACGCGACAAAGTTGGTGTTAACCGCGAGCAGCATGAGCTCAATCGCCATGAGCAAGACGATCAGGTTTTTGCGATTGAGAAAAATTCCAATGATGGACAACGCGAACAACAACGCGCCCAACGACAGGTAGTGACCTAAAGTAATCGTCATGCCGACGCTCCCGAGGGTTGGGCGGCCGATGTTGGCTCTGAAGCGGGTGCCGCCGAACTCTGCATGGGCGGGGACACAGTCGGATCCATTTTGATGACGACCATTCGATCGGCCGCTTTGACTCGCACTTGCTCTGACGGGCTCGCATACTTGCTGTCTTTGCGCTCACGCAGCGTGAGCGCAATCGCCGCAATGATGGCCACCAACAAAATCACAGCAGCGATTTGCACCGGATAAATATAGGCCGAATAAAGCACCTTGCCCAGCTCTTTGGTATTGCTGTACTGTGCTGCGGCACTGCCGCCCAATGTTGCGCCGCTAGTTGATTGATTCAGCGCATTGGCAAGTCCAGCTGCGGCTTTTGGCTCTTCGCTCAAGCGAAACCCGCCCAACAAGACCGCGATCATCTCAATGGCGACGATTGCGCCAAGCGTTGCAGCCAATGGAAAGTGTCGCCAAAATCCTTCGCGAACGCTTGTTAAGTTGATGTCAAGCATCATCACCACAAACAAAAACAGCACCATCACCGCGCCCACGTACAC
>JANOPN010000139.1:0-22810 GCA_031421855.1 Comamonadaceae bacterium | reverse complement strand
ATATGGGCGGCATGGTTGGTGTGGCGCAACGTCATTGTGGGCAGCCGAATCGCACCGCATTTAAAGGCTGCAGCCAATCGACACCGCATCAAACCCGAAGCACTTTGGGAATACGACCAAGCCCAAACCCTCAGTGCCAGCGCTTTTGCGCAGGCAAGCCTCGAGCGAAGCCAATTTCATGCAGCGTTGACTCGGTTGTTTGAGCATTTCGACATGTTGGCCATCCCCACCGCTCAGGTTTGGCCGTTTGACATCGCGACGCGATTCCCGACTTCGATCAATGGCCGCGCCATGGACACGTATCACCGCTGGATGGAGTGCACGCTCTACGCCACGTTTGGCGGGCTACCTGCCATCAGCATACCGGTCGGCTTCAGCCCGCGCGGACTACCCATGGGCATGCAATTGATTGGTCGCCCGATGCATGACGCGCAAGTGCTGGACTTGGCGCAGGACTACGAGTCAACGATTGGCGACATTTTGGCAAGGAAACCAAGCCTGATCAATTAGGCGCTTGGGCTGCTTTGGACTGAGTCAATTCCCACGCGGCCAAGGCCATCACTTGGGCGCTGTGCACCAAGTCATCGATGTCTACATACTCGTCGGGCTGGTGCGCCAAGTCCAAAATGCCCGGCCCGTAGGCGATCACGTTGCCCAGTTTCGCCGTTCGCACGATGTGTTTTTGGTCATACGTACCCGGGCTTGAAATCGTTTTTGGTTCGCGGCCCAGCACCCGCGCAATGGCACGCGCCGTGGCCAACACGACTTGCGCGTCTTTTGCCGTGGCCGTCGGCACAAAACTCATGATGTCGGTGATGCCGTAATCGAACCCGGCGCGGGTGCGTTTGAGCTCATCGAGCATGGCCACGATCTCGGCTTTGACGTCATCGAGCGACTCTTCGGCGATGAATCGACGATCCAACACGATGCGACAGTCATGCGCCACAACCGGCGCGGGCGTGTCGGCCATGGGTTCGCCATGCTCACTGAGCACGTATCGCTGTTGAACTTGCCCGCCATGCACGCTGTTGATGTTGATCGTGCTCACCCGCGCGCCCGGTGGCTCAACGGGCTCAAGCGTGTGTCGCTGGCTTAAGCGCGGTTGCAGCTCGGCCTCAATTTTGTGGATGAAGGCCGCCATGTGGTTGATGGCACTGTCGCCCAAAAAGGGCATCGACCCGTGCGCAATGCGCCCCTTGGTTTGCACCTCGCCCCACCAAACGCCTCGGTGACCGACGCAAATTCTGTCCACGCCCAGCGGCTCGGGGATGATGACGTGGTGAACCTTGGGCGGGCTAAAAAATCCTTGCCGAGCCAAGTAGCCAACACCCGCAAAACCACCCGACTCCTCGTCAACTGTGCCGCTGATTTCAAGCGCGCCGTGGGTGAACAGGCCCGATTCAATCAAGGCCTCGCACGCCACGACGCTGGCCGCGATGCCGCCTTTCATGTCGCAGGTGCCGCGTCCATAGACTCGCTCGTTGCTCAGCGTGCCAGCAAAGGGGTCAAACGTCCACCCCGAGCCCGGCTCAACCACGTCAATGTGGCCATTGAAATGCACACACTCACCCGCCAGCGCAGCCTCGATTCGCGCCACGACATTCACACGCGGGTGGCTGTCGCAGTCGCCCGGCGCGCCTATTGCGCGAACGTACTGCACGTCCCAGCCGCTCAATCGCAATCGTTCACCCATCAAGCGCGCGCACGCCTCGTACGCGTCACCGGGCGGGTTGATCGTCGGCACCCGAACCAAGGCTTGGGTCAACGCCGCTACATCGCCTCGCTTCTCAGCGATGCGCGATATCAAGTCGTCGGTTGAAAGATTCAAACTCATGCGTCAATGATCCCAAAAAGGGTATCAGGGCTTGCACGTCCCGATGTATCCGTTGCTGTTCAAGGCTTCTGACTCGGCGCCCGATGTGGCACGACCGTCAAACCACATCGGAATTTGGTTGCCCACGCCGAATTTTGGGTCGGCGCGACGCTTTTTGTTGATCGTCGCGAAAATCACCCATTCATCGTGCGCGCCAAGGCTGACATTCATCGAGCCTTTCAGGGCGTAATAGTTGCGAAAACTCTTGGGCGACACGCGCCCTTGATCGACTGAGCGTTTGAATTCAGGGTCGCTCAGCATGCGCTCGGCAAAAATTTGGTTGATGCGCTCCATGTCATTTGTCCCAGTCAAACCCAGCGCCGCAGCAAAGTCAGACTGACCCAAGTAATACACGTAGTCAAAATCTTCGCCCATGCCGTTGGCACCTTCAAGCAAGGCCGTCCACATCACCATGTACTCGGCACCCCCGGCACGCTTTTTGTTCACATCAGGAATCTCCGACAGCTTGCCGCCGGGTGCAAGCAAGTAGGTTTGATTGGGGCCAAATCGGGCCTCAACTCGCGCTTTGGATTTTTCGCCAATGTCGCGGTTCACATTGAAGTGCCCACCACCCAGGGTCGAAAGCGGCAGGCTTTGGTATCCCACGGCCTTGCCCTGTGCGCGCTGCGCAGCAATCTCAGCGCGCAGTTTGATCAAGTTCGCGTCAATGGCGGGTTTGAAATCGGTGTCTAAGCAATAGCAAATCCCGTTTGGCGAGCAGTCGGTGACCATTGCGGCCTGAGCGGGTGCGAGGGTTGAGGTTGCAATCAGGGTGGCTGCAGCGGTCAGGGCGGTGAAGCGGTTCATGGCGGTCCTTAAAGCGAGGGGAGGCGGTCAGACCCGACATTGTGCAGCGCCATGTGCGTCATATGCGCCATTGCCACATCGTCGGCTCAACGCTCGACACGCGACGGGTCTCAGGCCTAGAATGCGACGGTTGACGTTTACGTAAACGTCAACTTAGACCTAACCAGCTGAATCCATGACGCAACTCAACACCGACTACCAAGCTTTGGCAAACTACCGGCCGCGCAACAAGGTGCGTTTCATCACGGCGGCATCGCTTTTTGATGGGCATGATGCGTCGATCAACATCATGCGCCGCATCCTGCAAGGCATGGGTGCCGAGGTGGTTCACTTGGGTCACAACCGCAGCGTCGATGAAGTCGTGACCGCAGCGTTGCAAGAAGATGCCCAAGGCATCGCCGTGAGCTCATATCAAGGCGGCCACGTCGAATATTTCAAGTACATGGCCGAGCTGCTTCAAGCTCGTGGTGGCGCAAACATACGCATGTTTGGCGGTGGTGGTGGGGTGATCGTGCCAGACGAGATTCGCGAGCTCGCCGCCCTCAACATCCGCATCTTCAGCCCGCAAGACGGGCAGCGCATGGGCTTGCAAGGCATGATCGGAGAAATGGTCATGGCCTGCGACCACGATATGTCGAACCACCCTCCAGCCGAGCTCGCCGCCTTACGCGGGCACACCGAGTCGGCTTGGCGCAATTTGGCCCAGCTGGTCACGCATGTGGAGAACACCCGCGAGGATTTGAAAGCCCAAAGCCCGCTGATTCAAGCGCTGCGCAGCGAGACCACCGCCGTCACTGGGGCACGCCATGCACCCGTGATCGGCATCACCGGCACGGGCGGAGCAGGCAAGAGCAGCTTGACGGATGAGTTGATTCGCCGCATTCGCCTCGATCAAAACGACACACTCACCATCGCGATGATCTCAATCGACCCCAGCCGCCGCAAAAGCGGGGGGGCTTTGCTGGGTGACCGCATCCGCATGAACGCCATTGCGCCATGGCGCAATGGCAACCGGGTTTTCATGCGATCGCTCGCGACGCGCGACTTTGGCAGCGAAATCAGCCAAGCCCTGCCCGACGTGCTGGCCGCGTGCCAAGCGGCGCAATTTGATTTGATCATTGTCGAGACATCGGGCATTGGCCAAGGCGATGCAGCCATTGTGCCGCACGTGGACGTGCCGCTTTATGTGATGACGCCCGAGTTTGGTGCAGCAAGCCAGCTGGAGAAAATCGACATGCTCGACTTCGCCGACTTTGTTGCGATCAACAAATTCGACCGAAAAGGCGCCCTAGACGCGCTTCGCGACGTGTCAAAGCAAGTTCAGCGCAACAAAGAAGCTTGGAGCAGCGCGCCAGACACCATGCCAGTCTTTGGCACCATGGCAGCACGTTTTAACGACGACGGCATCACGGCGCTGTACCAAGCGCTCAAAATACGGCTGGTCGAAATGGGTGTGCCGATGGCAAGCGGACTGCTTCCAATTGCCAACACGCGTCACAGCACGCAACAAAATCCGATCGTGCCAGGTGCGCGAACACGCTATCTATCGGAGATCACTGACACCGTTCACTCATACAAACTGCGTACTGCCGCGCAGGCCACACTTGCGCGAGAAGCCCAACAACTTCGCGAGGCAGCGCGCATGTTGTCGGCCACCAAGCCCGACAAACCCCGCGCCGCGCTGGCCGCAGTGGACCTCGCTAGCGAGCGCGAAAGAGCCATGGACAAAGACGCGAGCAAGCTGCTTGCTCAGTGGCCGACCATGCAGCAAGCCTACGCCGGCGATGAATACGTGGTGAAAATTCGCGACAAAGAGCTGCGCACCCAACTCACAACCAAGTCGCTGTCAGGCACACGCATCCGCAAGGTCGCACTGCCACAGTACAACGACCATGGCGAAATTTTGAAATGGCTGATGCTGGACAACGTTCCGGGCAGCTTCCCGTACACCGCAGGCACGTTCGCGTTCAAGCGCGAGGGCGAAGACCCGACGCGCATGTTTGCTGGCGAGGGCGACGCATTTCGCACGAATCGCCGATTCAAGATGGTCAGCGAGGGCCTGCCCGCGAAGCGACTGTCCACTGCTTTTGACTCGGTCACGCTTTATGGCGCCGACCCCGCACCTCGCCCCGACATCTACGGCAAAGTGGGCAACTCCGGCGTGAGCATTGCCACGCTGGACGACATGAAGGTGCTGTACAGCGGCTTTGATTTAACCAGTCCCAGCACGTCGGTGAGCATGACCATCAATGGCCCCGCGCCGACGATTTTGGCGATGTTCATGAACACCGCCATCGACCAAAACCTAGACAAATTCAAAGCGGATAACAGCCGCGACCCAACGGACACGGAAGCGGCCAAAATTCGCGAATGGACGCTAGAGAACGTGCGCGGCACCGTCCAAGCCGACATCTTGAAAGAAGATCAGGGGCAAAACACCTGTATTTTCTCGACCGAATTCAGCCTCAAAGTCATGGGCGACATCGCCTCGTATTTTGTGCATCACAACGTGCGTAACTTCTATAGCGTCTCGATCAGCGGGTACCACATCGCCGAAGCCGGGGCCAACCCGATTTCTCAATTGGCGTTCACACTGTCCAATGGTTTCACTTTCGTCGAAGCCTATTTGGCGCGCGGCATGCATGTGGACGACTTCGCGCCGAACTTGTCGTTCTTTTTCTCAAACGGCATGGACCCCGAATACACCGTCATGGGCCGCGTGGCCCGTCGGATTTGGGCGGTCGCGATGAAAGAAAAATACGGCGCGAACGAGCGCAGCCAAAAACTGAAGTACCACATCCAAACCAGCGGCCGAAGCCTTCACGCTCAGGAAATTGCCTTCAACGACATTCGCACAACCTTGCAAGCCTTGATTGCCGTTTATGACAACTGCAACAGCCTGCACACCAACGCGTATGACGAAGCGATCACGACACCAACCGAAGAGTCGGTGCGACGCGCCATGGCGATTCAACTCATCATCAACCGAGAGTGGGGCTTAGCCAAGAATGAAAACCCGTCACAAGGCAGCTTCATCATTGACGAGCTGACCGAGTTGGTTGAAGAAGCAGTTTTGACTGAATTTGATCGCATCTCGGAGCGCGGCGGGGTGCTGGGCGCGATGGAAACCGGCTACCAGCGCGGCAAAATTCAAGACGAGAGCATGACCTATGAAATGCTCAAACACACGGGCGAGTTGCCGATCATTGGCGTCAACACCTACCGCAACCCCAACAGCGACGCACCACCCCAAGTGGTCGAGTTGGCCCGGTCAACTGACGAAGAAAAGCAATCCCAACTCAGCCGCTTGGCTGACTTCCAAGCGCGCCACGCGATTCAGGCCGCGCCCATGTTGAAGCGGCTTCAGCAGGCCGTGATCGACAACGCCAATGTGTTTGACGTGTTGATTGATGCCGTGCGGGTGTGCTCACTGGGCCAGATTACCACCGCACTCTTTGAGGTCGGTGGCCAATACCGGCGCAACATGTAACGACGCTGCTGCTCAGGCGGGGGAGCGTAACGAGGCCAAGTCAAGCACCTGAACACCACCATAGACGAGCCGAATCCACGCCTTTTCTTGCAACACGCTCAACGCCAAATTGACCCGTTGGCGCGACAAGCCCGACAAATAGGCCAGCTCTTGTTGTGTGATCCGAAGCGTTTCGCCAACATTCGGGTAGAGCTGTTGATGAAAAAGGGCCGCAAGCGAGCGCGCGACCCGCTGCTCAGGGTTCGTGAGTCGATCAGTTTCCAGCGCACCGATGAATTGCCCAAGCCGCTCATTGAGCTGATTCATCACAAAGCGATTGAACCCGATCGAGTTGGCCAACAACCAATCAAACGTCTCAACTGGAATACCAGCAACCACGCTTGAGCGCAGTGCCTGAATGTTGTAGCGGTAGGTCTCGTGTTTGAGCAACGTGCCCTCACCAAACCACCCGCCTGGGGCCACGCCCGCAAAGGTGACGTTCACGCTGGAACTGTCATCGTTGCTCATTTTGAGCAAACCGTCGATCAAGCCAAACCAATACGTCACAGGCCTGCCAACCCGGCACAAATAATCACCCGGCTCAGCCTCGCCAACGCGAATAGCCGCAACCGCGCGCAGCCGCGACACGGCGTCTAGGGATGCCAGCCACGGAATACCCTCCAGCTCCGTTTCATTTGCCGCACGAGCGCGGCGATACAGCGGGCCTACTTCATTTGTCATCAAATCCCCTAAAAAACGACAAGACTAGGGAAAATACCAGTCTAAAAACACCCCAATTGTCGTCCAAACGCCTTGTCGGCGGCAATGGAGTTGCGCAACAATCGGATTGCACAAGAGAGTGTCGCAGATTTGCACTCTCAGCGACATTTAATCAGAGAAGACAACGGCTCGCGCATGGACACCACATTTCCTCAGTTGTTGCTGCATCACGCCAAGCAACGCCCGCTAGCTGCGGCGATGCGCGAAAAACACTTGGGCATTTGGCAAGCCGTCAGCTGGAGTGCGCTCAATTCGCTGACGCAAGACTTGGCTGCAGGTCTCATGAGCGTCGGCCTCAAACACGGCGAACACGTCGCCGTCATCGGCTCCAACCGGCCGCGTCTTTACGCAAGCATGTTGGCGACCCAAGCGATTGGTGCGATTCCGATCCCGCTTTACCAAGACGCAGCGCTGACCGAGTACATATTCCCAATTAACAACGCGGACGTTCGTTTTTGCATCGTTGAAGACCAAGAGCAGGTCGACAAGGCGCTGGAGCTGCGTGAACACTGCCCGCAGCTCAGCCACATTTATTTTGACGACCCCCGAGGGCTGCGCAACTACAGCGAGGCGGGCCTGATCTCGCTGGACGATCTGGCCGCCACGGGCAAAGCCGCTCTCCAAGCGCAGCCCGGGCTGGTTCAAGCAGCAATCGATGCCTCAACTCCTGACGATGTTGCTGCGATGTTTTTCACCAGCGGCACCACTGGCAACCCAAAAGGCGTAGTGCACAGCCATCGCACCTTGCTTGACCGCGCCAAAGCGGGTGCTGACTTTGACCACCTCACCGAAAACGAAGAGGTGCTGGCGTACTTGCCACCGGCTTGGATTGGTCAAAACATCTTCTCTTACGCCCAGTGGTTGGCCTGTGGTTACGTGGTCAATTGCCCCGAGAGTGCTGCAACTGTCACCATCGACTTGAAAGAAGTTGGTCCGACTTATTACTTCGCACCGCCCAGGGTGTTCGAGGGCATGCTCACCAGTGTGATGATTCGCATGGAAGACGCGGGCAGCATCAAGCGGGCTATGTTCAAAACATTCATGGACATCGCCAAACGGGTCGGGCCGGCCAAAATGTCTGGCGAAACCATCGGCTTGGTTGATTCGATCAAGTACAAGCTGGGCCACCTGTGTGTGTACGCGCCACTGCGCAACTCGCTGGGGCTGTCGCGAATCAAAACTGCCTACACCGCAGGCGAGGCCATCGGCCCCGACTTGTTCACGTTTTACCGATCGATCGGCATCAACCTCAAGCAACTTTACGGCAGCACCGAGACCGCCGTATTCGTTTGCTTGCAACCCGACAACGCTGTCCACGCGGATACGGTGGGCGTTCCCATCGCGGGGGTAGAGATCAAAGTCGACGAAAGTGGCGAGCTTCTGGTCAAAAGCCCGGGCTTGCTCAAGGAGTACTACAAAAACCCGCAAGCCACCGCCGAGGTTAAAACGGCTGACGGCTGGTACCGCACGGGCGACGCCGGGTTTTTGGACAAAAGCGGCCAACTCAAAATCATCGATCGCGCAAAAGACGTGGGTCGCATCAAGGGTGGGGCCAACGACGGCGCGATGTTCGCCCCCAAATACGTGGAAAACAAACTCAAGTTCTTTCCCTTCATCAAAGAAGCGGTGGCGTTTGGCGATCAACGCGCCGAAGTTTGCGTGATGGTGAACATTGACTTTGATGCCGTTGGCAACTGGGCTGAGAGGCGAAATTTGCCCTACGCCGGCTATGCGGACCTGGCTTGCAAGACTGAAGTCTTGAGCATGATTCAAACCTGTGTTGAGCAGGTCAACGTTGACCTGAGCCAAGACGCGATGCTGGCCGGAAGCCAAATCAGCCGATTCATGGTTTTGCATAAAGAGCTCGACGCAGACGACGGCGAGCTCACCCGAACCAACAAGGTTCGCCGAGGCTTCATCGGTGAGAAGTACGGCGTGCTGGTTGACGCCATGTACGGCGGACTAGCCAAGCAATTCATCGACACCAAGGTCACGTTCGAAGATGGCCGCAGTGGCAGCATCAGCGCCACACTGAACATCGGCGATGCAAAAGTCTTCGCCCCTGTGAAAGCCGCAGCATGAGCAAAAAGATCGGCGATGTCATTTTGGACGTCAAAAACATCTCGCTGAGTTTCGGTGGCGTGAACGCGCTGTCAGACATCAGTTTCAACGTGCGCGAGCACGAGGTTCGGGCAATCATTGGCCCTAATGGTGCTGGCAAGTCGTCGATGCTGAACTGCATCAACGGGGTGTACACGCCGCAAAAAGGCACGATCAACTTCCGCGGCCAAACCTTTGATCACATGGACAGTCGCCAAGTGGCGGAGATGGGCTTTGCCCGCACGTTCCAAAATTTGGCCTTGTTCAAGGGCATGAGTGTGTTGGACAACATCATGACTGGGCGCAACTTGCGCATCAAAAGCAACATTTTTTTGCAAGCACTTCGTTGGGGCCCAGCCGAAAAAGAAGAAATGGCGCACCGCGCCAAGGTCGAGGAAATCATCGACTTCTTGGAAATCCAAGCCTTTCGCAAGACCCCTGTGGGCCAACTGCCCTACGGTTTGCAAAAGCGAGTGGATCTGGGCCGAGCCCTGGCGATGGAACCATCGGTGTTGCTGCTTGACGAGCCAATGGCAGGCATGAACTTGGAAGAAAAGCAAGACATGTGCCGCTTCGTTTTGGATGTCAACGACGAGTTTGGCACCACGGTTGTTTTGATCGAGCACGACATGGGTGTCGTCATGGACATCTCAGACCGGGTCGTGGTGCTGGATTACGGCAAGAAAATCGGTGACGGCACGCCTGACGAGGTGCGAAACAACCCCGAAGTCATCAAAGCCTACTTGGGCACTTCACACTGACTCTGCACAGATTGGTAACGGACAAAGACCATGGGATCATTCATCGAAACACTCTTGGGCGGCCTGATGGCGGGCATGCTCTACTCGCTCGTCGCATTGGGATTCGTCTTGATTTTCAAGGCATCGGGCGTTTTCAACTTCGCTCAGGGCGCAATGGTGCTGTTTGCTGCATTGGCGATGGCGCGATTCTCGGAGTGGATCGGCAAGGCACTCGGCACCGATAGTTTGTGGCTTCCCAACGTCTTGGCATTCGTTGCCGCAGCACTCGTGATGTTTGCGGTCGCTTGGCTGGTTGAGCGCTTGGTGTTGCGCCACCTGGTGAACCAAGAGGGCGCGACCTTGCTCATGGCCACGTTGGGTATCGCGTATTTCTTGGATGGCCTGGGCCAAACTCTGTTTGGTAGCGCCATTTATCAGATCAATATTGGCATGCCAAAAGAGCCTTTGTTCGCATTCAAAGACACATTTGAAGGCGGTATTTTGATTAACAAAGAAGACGTGATCGCTGCGTGTATCGCGGCGGTTCTGGTCGCCTTACTCAGCCTCTTCTTTCAAAAAACATCCACCGGTCGGGCGCTGCGAGCCGTTGCTGATGATCACCAAGCAGCTCAGTCGATTGGCATTCCACTCAACCGCATTTGGGTCATCGTTTGGTGTGTCGCAGGCGTTGTCGCCTTGGTTGCCGGGATGATTTGGGGCAGCAAGTTGGGCGTGCAGTTTTCGCTGTCAACCGTCGCTTTGCGCGCATTGCCCGTGGTCATTTTGGGCGGGTTAACTTCGGTGCCCGGCGCCATCATTGGCGGCTTGATCATTGGCGTTGGTGAAAAACTGTCTGAGGTGTACCTTGGCCCAATGGTGGGCGGTGGCATCGAGATTTGGTTTGCTTACGTGCTTGCCCTCATCGTGTTGCTGTTTCGGCCACAAGGCTTGTTCGGCGAAAAAATCATCGACCGGGTTTGACTGGCCGCTAACCACTTAAACCAAACAAAACAACCCAATACACACCACCATGTTTTACAGAGAAAACGGTCAGTTCAAGACCACTTACCGAGCCGATCAACAGATCTTTGCCATCGCGCAGGATCGTTGGGCGATGGTGTTGCTGTTGCTGTTTGCATTCCTTGCCGTGCCGATGCTAGCCAGCGACTACATGTTCAAGGCAATTTTGGTGCCGTTTTTGATTTTGTCGATGGCCGCCATTGGCGTGAACATTTTGGTTGGCTATTGCGGTCAAATTTCGCTGGGTTCGGGCGGCTTCATGGCGGTCGGGGCTTATGCGGCCTACAACGCGTTTGCGCGGATTGACGGCATGCCGCTGATTGCGGCGCTCATCATCGGTGGCGTTTGCGCAGCTGTGGTGGGGGTGATTTTTGGCATCCCTAGCCTTCGGGTTCGGGGTTTGTATCTGGCAGTGGCCACCTTGGCCGCACAGTTTGTATGCGACTGGGCATTTTTGCGGGTGAAGTGGTTCACCAACAACTCAACATCGGGCTCGGTGTCGGTCTCCGACATGAGCGTCTTTGGCTGGGGCATCAATAGCCCCGTTGACAAATACTTATTTTGTCTGGGCATGGTTTGCGTCGTGGCCTTGCTTGCGAAAAATCTGGTTCGCTCAGCGATAGGGCGCGAATGGATGGCAATTCGTGACATGGACGTGGCAGCGGCGGTTGTGGGCATTCGCCCGATGTACGCCAAATTGACCGCATTTGCGGTTAGCAGCTTCTTTGTCGGTATCGCTGGCGCCATGTGGGGCTTTGTCTATCTGGGGGCATGGGAGCCAGCAGCCTTTTCAGTCGATCGCTCGTTTCAGTTGCTGTTCATGGTGATCATCGGTGGCATGGGGTCGATCATGGGCAGCTTCTTCGGTGCTGCGTTCATCGTCATCTTGCCCATTTTTCTAAACCAATTTTTGCCTGCATTGGGCAGTCTTTTCGGCTTCGAAATCTCCACGGCCGGCATTGCCCACACCGAAATCATGGTGTTTGGTGCGCTGATCGTTTGGTTTTTGATCGTTGAGCCACATGGCTTGGCTCGGTTGTGGAGTTTGGCCAAGCAAAAACTGCGGGTCTGGCCATTCCCGCATTGAGCGAATTCGTTAGGGCCAGGTGGGGCGTGCTCGCAAACACCGACACCCTGAAATTTTGGTGAGCGTTAAGAACGGGTAGTTCAACTTTTTTTGGAGACCTTGAATGAAACTTCGGCAATTGACAGCATCGGCCATGATCGTGGCCTCGGGTTTTGCAGCTTTCGCCACCACGGCGATTGCTCAAGACAAAATTCAGTTTTTCCCAAGCCTAACCGGCCGTACCGGGCCTGTGGCACCTAACGCCACCCCGTTTGCGAACGGCTATGCTGACTACATGAAGTTGGTGAACGCGCGCGGCGGCATCAACGGCGTGAAGACCTTGGTTGAGGAGTGCGAAACCGCCTACGCAACTGATCGCGGCGTGGAGTGCTACGAACGACTCAAAGGCAAGCACGGCGGCGCAACGGTGTTTCAGCCGCTTTCAACAGGCATCACTTTTGCGCTGACAGAGAAGGTTGCCGCTGACAAAGTGCCCCTCATCACTTCGGGCTACGGTCGCAGCGATTCGGCTGACGGCAACATGTTCAAGTGGAACTTCCCACTGATCGGCCACTACTGGGTTGCTGGCGACACCGTGTTGCAACACATTGCCAAGAAAGAAGGTGGTTGGGACAAACTCAAGGGCAAACGCATCGGCGTGGTCTACCACGACAGCCCGTTTGGCAAGGAATTGCTCCCTATTTTGAACGAGCGCGCAGCGACTCATGGGTTCACGTTGCTGCCGTTGCCGGTTGCGGCGCCGGGCGTTGAGCAAAAAGCAACTTGGCTACAAGTTCGCCAGCAAAAGCCTGATTTTGTGATCATGCAGACTTGGGGTGTCATGACGGGTACCGCGATCAAAGAAGCGGTTGCTACCGGCTACCCACGCGAGAAGATGTTTGGTACCTGGTGGTCAGGCGCTGAGCCTGATTTGAAAGATGTCGGCGCAGCGGCCAAGGGTTACAGCGCGGTGATGATGCAGCACGGCGCAGAACCCGGTGCAGCCGTGACCAAAGAGATCTTGGACAAAGTCCATGCAAAAGGCCAGGGAACGGGGCCCAAGGACGAAGTGGGTGCCGTGCTCTACATGCGCGGCGTGGTCGGTGCCATGCTGTCGGTTGAGGGGGCTCGCGCCGCTCAAGAGCGATTTGGTAAAGGCAAACCCGTCACTGGCGAGCAAGCTCGTTGGGGTTACGAGAACTTGAACCTCACACAAGCCAAGCTCGACGCCTTGGGCTTTAAGGGCGTGATGCGTCCGGTCTCCACCAGCTGCGCGGACCACATGGGTTCGGCTTGGGCGCGAGTCCACACCTGGGACGGTGCCAAGTTTGCTTGGTCATCTGACTGGTTGCAAGCGGATGACCAAATCATTCGCCCACTGGTGCGCGCATCGGCTGACAAGTACGGCGCAGAGAAGAAGCTGACCCGTCGCGCTGCAACGGATTGCGGCAGCTGATCAGCCGCTGATCGGCAAAGCTTGCGGGCAACCCCAGCGGTTGCTCGCAAGCTTCAAATGCAAGCGCTCGTCAAATGATGACTGAGCGCTCGCATTTGAAGCCAAGTTGCTGGGCACTCACTTTTTCAATCAATCACCATGACCACCACCCCAGTCGAAGCCGCGGCGCAAACAGCATCCGCGCCCAAAATCATCCTCAACGTCAACGGCATCGAGGTGATCTACAACCACGTGATCTTGGTGCTCAAAGGCGTATCGTTGCAAGTGCCTGAGCGAGGCATCGTGGCGATTTTGGGCGGCAATGGAGCAGGTAAAACCACCACCTTGCGCGCGATTTCCAACTTACTCAAAGGCGAGCGGGGTGAGGTCACCAAAGGCAGCATCGAGCTGCGCGGTGAGCGAATCGAAAACCTCAGCACCTCAGATTTGGTTCAACGCGGCGTGGTTCAGGTCATGGAAGGGCGACACTGCTTCGCGCACCTGACCATTGAAGAAAACCTGCTCACAGGCGCCTACACCCGCAAAGACAAAGGCGAAATCGCTGCCAACCTGGAAAAGGTCTACGCGTACTTTCCGCGACTCAAAACCCGCCGCACCAGCCAAGCCGCCTACACCTCGGGCGGCGAGCAACAAATGTGCGCCATTGGTCGGGCGTTGATGGCAAGCCCCACGGTGGTTTTGCTAGACGAGCCGTCAATGGGCTTGGCACCGCAAATTGTTGAAGAAGTGTTTGAGATCGTCAAAGACCTCAATCACAAAGAAAACACGACTTTTTTGCTGGCTGAGCAAAACACCAACATGGCCCTCAAGTACTCGGACTACGGCTACATCTTGGAGTCGGGGCGCGTGGTGATGGATGGCCATGCCAAAGACTTGCGCGACAACGAAGACGTGCGCGAGTTTTACCTCGGCACCGGAGGCGCAGGCGAGCGCAAATCATTCAAAGACGTGAAGAGCTACAAGCGCCGCAAGCGCTGGCTGGCTTGACCTGAATGTCGTTTTGGAGACTGCCATGACCGAATTTTTCGACGCGTTAGAGACCCGCGACCCCGCCCAGCGCGAAGTCGAGCTGATGCAGGCTTTGGCCACACAGGTCGCGCACGCCCAAGCGCACAGTGCGGCATTTGCTGAGATTCTGAACGGAGTCGATGCGGCCAGCATCAACAGCCGCGCCGCACTCGCGACGCTGCCGGTCACCCGAAAAACCCAGTTGCAAAGCCGACAGCGAGATCGCCTTGCCAAGGATGTTTTCGGCGGGTTCTCGACTCAAGTTCGTGGCCCATCCATGGGTCGGGTTTTTGCAAGCCCGGGGCCGATTTATGAGCCCGAGGGCGTCGAGCGCGACTATTGGCGCGCTGGCAGGGCCGTTTTCGCAGCCGGGTTTCGCGCGGGCGATTTGGCGCACAACAGTTTTAGCTACCACATGACTCCCGGTGCTTTCATCATGGAAAGCGGCGCTCACGCCGTGGGTTGCACGGTGTTCCCTGCTGGCGTTGGGCAGACCGAGCAGCAATTGCAAGCCATTGCTGAGCTGCGCCCCAACGGCTATTTGGGCACGCCCAGCTTTTTGAAAATTCTGGTTGAGAAAGCCTTGGAAGCTGACGCACCGATTGACTCCATCAAGAAAGCCTTGGTTGGCGGCGAGGCATTTGTTCCGAGCTTGCGCGACTGGCTGACTGATCGCGGCATCGCCGCTTACCAGTGTTACGCCACGGCTGATGTGGGCTTGATCGCCTATGAGACGGCGTCGCGACAAGGCTTGGTGCTAGACGAAGGCGTGATCGTCGAGATTGTGCGCCCAGGCACCGGCGACCCCGTTGATGACGGCGAAGTCGGTGAACTCGTCGTGACCTCCCTGAATGCGACCTACCCGCTGATTCGTTTTGGCACCGGCGACCTCTCCGCCGTGTTGCCTGGCGTGTGCCCCACGGGTCGAACCAATGCCCGCATCAAAGGCTGGATGGGCCGGGCCGACCAAACCACCAAGATTCGCGGCATGTTTGTCCACCCAGGTCAGGTTGCGGAAGTGGCCAAACGCTTCCCTGATGTGGTGCGTGCTCGCTTGGTCGTCAGCGGTGAGATGTCTAACGACAAAATGACGCTCAAGGTCGAGACACCGGCTGGCAACAACGCCATGCGCGAGCAAATCGCCCTGGCGGTGCGCGACATCACCAAACTGCGCGCAGACATCGAATTGCTGGCGGTTGGCAGCCTGCCCAACGACGGCAAAGTCATTGAAGACGCTCGCAGCTACGCTTGAATCATGAAATCAATTGCTATTATTTGTATAGCAACAACATCAATGAATTCGGCGACCAAGGGCTAAAATTCCATCAAATTGGGCTGGCAGAAGGCAAAAACCGCCTTCACAGCCGCTTGCGCTCACTGCGGGCGCACGGCGACCCAGGCGTCACCCGCCGGTGTGGCGCGGCGGTTGGACCCTGCAAACACCGGGCTGGCTTGTTGCGCGGCATCAAAAGCAACCAAATGCTGCGGCACAGGCAAGCGCTTGGATGCCATGTCAGCCCCAACCACCAATGCACGCCCGCTGAGTGACCACTCACTGACACCACCCACGAGCCACAACACGCGACCGCTCGACAAGCCCGCCAACTTGCTGTGAATCCGCTGCGCGGCCTCAATACCAGTTGCATCGACATTGCCGACCACGATTACCTCGCGCGACACGTCCACGCCCGCTTGCGACACGCGGGCTGCCAACTCAGTGGTGCTGATGCCTGCGTCAATCGGAACCGACACCGCACCGGGCAAGTGCCCGCCCGCAAAGGCATCAAAGCTGCGCACATCAAGCACCACCGCACTGCGCGACATGGCCGCCTGCGCGGCGTGCACGCTCACCGGATCGTGCTGAGCCACCGCGTGAGTTGACATCATCGCCGTCGAAATCAACAACGATGTCCAAATGGAAGAGGCGGCGTGAAAAGTCATGAAGCGAATGTATGAATGTTTCTTTATGCCGTCCAATATTGAATATCCATTTGCATATGCACAAAACCAGCTAAAACACCCCCGATCGATTGACCCTTTTGCTTGTCGGAGTAAGTATTTCCCTTGTCGACGGCGCACCGCAATTGGGTAGCATAGATTGCGTAAATTTTTAGTTTTAGCAACCCCCGTTTGGAGACACCATGCGCCGCTCAATGAACCTCACCCTGTCTGTACTCGCCGCCGCCGGCCTCTTTGCAAGCCTGAGCACCGCTCAAGCGCAAGACTTTCCCAAAGACAAAACCATCACCATCATCGTGCCGTTTGCGGCAGGCGGGCCAACCGATCGCGTCGCGCGTGACTTGGCGGTGGCGATGCAAAAAACCTTGGGCGGCACCATCGTCGTTGACAACAGCGCAGGTGGCCCCGGCGGTTTGATCGGCTCGTCCAAACTCGTCAAAGCTGCACCAGACGGCTACACCTTGCTGGTTCACCACATCTCAATGGGCGTGTTTCCAAGCTTGATTCGCGCCCTGCCCTTTAAAGTTGAGAGCGACTTTGAGTACCTGGGCATGATCAACGATGTGCCGATGACGCTTATCACCAAGCCACAAATGGCGGCCAACAACTACAAGGAACTGGTTGCTTGGGCGAAAGAGAACAAAAGCAAAGTGAACTTGGCCAACGCAGGCGTTGGGTCAGCTTCGCACCTGTGCGGCATGATGTGGCAAAGCGCCATTGGGGTCGACATGACGACTGTGCCCTACAAAGGCACCGGCCCTGCAATGACCGACCTGATCGGTGGCCAAGTCGACGTGATGTGCGACCAAACCACCAACACGACCAGCCAAATTGAGGGCAAAAAAGTCAAAGCCTACGGCGTGACCACGCCCAAGCGCCTGACGACACCTGCGCTCAAAGACCTGCCAACGCTTGACGAAGCCGGCCAAAAGAACTTCCAAGTCACCGTGTGGCACGGCTTGTATGCACCAAAGGGCACGCCTGCCGCCATTCAAGCCAAGCTCAACATCGCGCTCAAAGCGGCACTCAAAGATGCTGACTTCATCAAGCGCCAAGAAGGCTTGGGCGCGGTCATCGTGACTGACTCTCGCATCGAACCAGCCGGTCATCGCCAATTTGTCGCCGCTGAAATCGCGAAGTGGGCCCCTGTGATCAAGGCCGCAGGCGTGTACGCAGACTGAGTCGCTCCTCGCTCAGCCAAAAGCCGCTTCCGAGCGGCTTTTTTCATGGTTTTCGAATAATTTATCGGATTATTGGCCCTTGGTCACCGGATTCATTCACTTCGTTGCTATTATTTTTGCATGATCCGCGATTGATGAATCAGTGAAAATAATGTTTGACAAGTTCGTTTACGCGTGTAATCATCAGATTAATTACAAACGTAATCAATCAAACAACCATGTCAACATCAACCGTAGACTTCGCCTCCAACGCGCCGCCCAACCTCTCAATCAGCGAAGCCGAGTCGGCGGTCATGGAGGTCATTTGGCGAGCGAACCCGCTTGGCGCAGACGAGATCGTTCAGGCTTTGGCGATTGAGCGCAACTGGGCCGAGCCGACCATCAAGTCACTCATCAACCGTTTGCTGAAAAAAGGCGCGATCAGCGCCGAGCAAGCTGGGCGGCGCTACTTGTACACACCCCTGCTTCGCCGCGCGGACTGGCTCAACGCACAAAGCACAGGCTTGCTTGATCGGCTTTTTGGCGGGCGGGTCGCGCCGCTCGTGGCTCATTTCGGTGAGCAAGGGCACTTGAGTGCAAGCGACATCGCCGAGCTGAAAGCGCTGATCGCGGAGCTTGAAAAATGAACGGGCAAGCTTTTCACACTTTGATGGGGCTCGCAGCCGTGCTGAGCGCTGCACTGATCTCGGTTTTGGCCCTTCGCGGCCTGGCACTGCGGTACGGTGGTGCGCAATTGGCCTACAACACTTGGGCGCTGGTGCCGATGTTCTTGATTGCCTACTTGCTGACCCTGTGGGTGCAGTCGGTCAATCCGACTCCATCAACCCTTGAGTTCAGCCCCGCGACAGTCCAGTGGGTGCAATCGGTATCCAGCGGCATTGCGCAGGACTCAAGCCAGCGCAAGCTTTGGCTTGGCGTGTGGTTGATCGGCTGCGCATTGGCTATGGCGCGTTTGATCGATCTCCATTTGCGCTTTGCGCGCTCCCTCGGTGATGTCTGGCGCAAGCCCGGCAGCAACATCCAACTGGCTGAACATGGCGGCCCGATGGTGATGGGCTTATTTCGACCCAAAATCGTTTTGCCCAGCGACTTTGCGCAGCGCTACAGCCCAGATGAACAACGCCTCATCATTGCCCATGAGCAAACCCATTTGGACCGGGGCGACTTGATCGTCAATGCATTTGCAAGCCTGCTGATCATCATTTTTTGGTTCAACCCGCTCATCTACTTCGCAGCATCTCGGCTGCGAATCGATCAAGAGCTGAGCTGCGACGCGGCCGTGTTGGCCCACCCGTCCACGCCCCCCAGCAGCGAGAAAACTTATGCCGAAGCTTTGGTCAAAACACTGACTGGCCAAAGCCTTGCATCCACGAGCCCAACTTCCTGTCACTGGCAATCTCGCCACCCTTTGAAAGAGCGAATCATGCAACTCAAGCCCCGCCCCACCTCACGCGCCGCCAAGCTCACGGCACAACTCAGCGTCGCCGCGGTGGCCACGATTGGCGCGCTCGCAAGCTCAATTGCCGCGAGCACAGACGCGAAAACCAGTCCAGCCCCGGGCCCAAACCAATTCAAGGTCGAGTTTGACTACACGGCGACCAAGGCCACTGACCAAGCCGGCGTTAGCCCGTGGCGTCGCCAATATGTGATGCTCCAAGACGAAGGCAAGGAGGCATCCTTCAAAGCCAACAGCGACGGCAGTGGCGCTTGCGACGTCACGTTCACGATCAACCCAGTGGGCGGCAACAAAGTATCGATTGACATGCCCATGATCTGCGATGGTCGCACCAGCAACCCCAAACTGGTGACCGAGTTGGGCAAATTGGCAAGCATCGAGATGGGAATACAGGCCGCCAGCGGACTCCAAACCACTCACAAAATAACGTTCCGAATAACCCGTTAAGCAACGACAGCGCGATCAACTCACCCGCTAAAAAACCCGTCCCACACCAGCTTGCAGCCCGTGAGCAGCATGCCCACGGTCAAGATGCCGTAAAACGATTTGGGTTTGATGCGCTTGGTGAGGGTCACACCGACAACCACGCCGATTGGCGCAACCGGCAAAAGCACCAACGAGGTGCTGAGGTTGCTCCAGTCGAGCAAACCCAAGTAGGCATACGGGAGCCACTTGCTGAGGTTGATGACCAAGAAAAACGCACCCATCGTGGCTGCAAACGCGGCCGGGGCCAGCTTCATCGGCAAGGTGTAGGCATACATCGGCGGGCCGCCCGCATGGGACACAAAGCTCGTGAAGCCGCTGGTTGCGCACAGCACGCCGCCGATCCACTTGGGTACGGGCGGCGTGTCGGCCTTAGGCGGAAAAACCAAGCGCTGCGCCAAAAATAGCAAGGTAAAGATGCCAACAATGCCTGCAACAAGCGTGGCATCCACAAAGCGAAACATCAAGGTTCCGACCACCGTGCCAATGAGGCCAAACGGCAACAAGAACTTGATCAGCTTGCGGTCAATCTGTCGCCACATCAAGCCCTGCCCCACCACATCCATCAAGCAAAGGCAAGGCAACAAAATGGCCGCAGCCTGCGGCACAGTCACGGCCAGCGACATGATGGGCACAGCCAACGACCCAAACCCCGAGGCAAAACCACTCTTGCTTAAACCCAGCAAGAGCACGGCCGGCACCGCCACCCAGTAAAAGCTCGGGTCAGTGATCATTTTTATGACAAATCAGCACTTGGTCACCGGATTCATTGGGTTTAATGCTACTATTTTTGACAGTCAAGCTTGTGGCGTTTCGGTCGCTTCAGCCAGCACCACGGGGGTATTCAGTCGCTCCAGCGCTGCTTCGCTGGCCTGGCGGATGCTTCGGTTGCGCAGCAAACTGATGGCCACAGCCAAACCCAGCAACCCCAAGCCACCCAGCGTCCAGCGCAGGCCAATTCGCTCGGCAATTTGTCCGGTTGCGATGGCCCCAATCGGCGCGAGTGAGACGGATGCGAAACGCATCGTCGCCGTCACTCGGCCCAACAGCTCGTCGGGTGTCATGATTTGGCGCATGCTGATGTAGTTGACAAAGAAGCACACACAGCCAAAGTCAAACAAAAACATCACCGCGCCCATGCTGAGCACATTCCACACCGGCTGTGCGCTTTGCACAGCAAACAAACTCCACGCCACGCCGGTGAGCCCCAAACCCAGGGGCAAAACGCGGCCAGGTCCCAAACGGGCGTTGATTCGCTTCAGCGTCACGCCCGCCAGCAAAGCGCCAGCGCCGCCAAAAATATGCGCCAAACCAATCTGGCCGGGGCTCATGAGCAACTCGCGTGTGGCGTACAACACCTGCAAGGCCTGAAATCCATGAAACAAAATCTGCCACCCAGCGGCCGTGATGGCAATGGCGCGTAGCGCTGGGTCATGCCAAACATAGGCCAAACCGGCCCGAATGCTAGGCCAAAGCCTCATGTCATTGGGGTCGGTTGGCGCATCGCTGACGGCATCGCTGACGGCATCGCTGGCAGCGGACTGCGGCTCCGTAATGGCTCGAAACACCCACCACGCAAACGCCAACAACATCACCTCCACCATCAGGGCACGAGGTGCGCCCATGAATTCAATCATCAACCCGGCCACGGCTGGGGCCATGAGGCGGATCATCGACTCGGTGGTTGAAATCACCCGGTAGGCATCAACCAAGCGACCCCGCCCAACCGTGTGCGTCACCAACACTTGGTGAGCGGTGCCAAACAAGGTGTTGATGCTGCCAATCGCAAAACCCGCTGCCATCAACACGCCCAAACTCAAAACACCCAAACTCCAAGCCAGTGGGACGCTCGCAATGGCAGCCGCCAAACCAACAAAACTGATGCGAATGAGTTTGGTTCGCTCAAATCGGTCGACCCAAACCCCCGTCGGCAGCGAAAACAAGGCAAACGGCAGGGCCTGAGCCCCGATCAGCAAGCCCATATCGGCCGGACTCGCGTGAAGCAGCACCGTTCCCACAATCGGCAAGGCGAGGTGCGAGATGTGGAACGAGCCCACCGTGATGATCTGGGCCAGCCAAATCAAAAAGAACGGGCGTTCGCGCAAAAGCGCGGGGATGCGAGGGGCCGACAACAAGGTTTTAAACGCCACAATTGGGGTGAGGCTGCCAAATGCAGTGGCCAAGCACGCCCCAAAAAGGCCCAATTTCTCTAAAGGTGAAGACCCCATGTTACTTCGCAAAATGCGCTCACTCGCCCGCGCCAAGCTGCTCGCCGTCGCGATCGCGACGATCACCTCAGGGGCGGTGCTCGCACCCTCACCGGCCCAATCCACAACCAAGCTGCCGATTGCCAGCGTCAAGCCCGTCACCGACATGCACCATGGGACGGCCTACGTTGACCCGTATCGCCATTTTGAGAACATCAAAGACAAAGAGGTCGCGACTTGGATGCGCGCCCACAGCGGTCACGCCCACAGCATGTTGGGGCGAATCGAAGGTCGGACCCAAGTGCTCAACAGCATCCAGAAGTTTGAAGACGCAGCCTCGTCGCGCGTCGTTGGCGTGACCCGCGCGCCCAATGGCCGTGTGTTCTACCAGCGCCGTGGCGCGGCTGAAAACCAGTTCAAGCTCTACGTCAAAGACCCCGGCGCCGACGAGCGCATCTTGGTCGATCCTGAGCAGTGGCAAAAGCGCACCGGCAAGCCGCATGCGATCAACTACTTCACACCGTCGCCAGACGGCCGCTACGTCGCATACGGATTGAGCAAGGCTGGCAGCGAAGACGCGGTATTGCACATCATCGACACCCAAACCGCGCAAGCGGTCGGCAAACCCATCGAGCGAGCTCAGTTTGGCGGCATTGACTGGACACCCGACAGCAAAGGCCTGCATTTCAATCGATTGCAAGCCTTGGCCAAAAACGCCAAGCAAATCGAGAAATTTCAGCGCAGCCAAATCTACTATTTGGGACTGGGCCGTGACGCGCCGACATCGAAACCGGTGTTTGGCATGAACCAGCCCGGTGTGAAGATGACCCCGGCTGAGATTCCGTTCATCGGACTATCGAACGACGGGAAGTGGGCGTTTGGCTTCGTTGTCAACGGCGTTCAACGCGAGCAGGCCGCTTACTTTGCTAAGCAAGCCGACGTACTCGCGGGCATTGCCAACTGGACCCGCGTGGTCGACTACAGCGACGAAGTCACCGGTTTGGTCTACAGCCGAGACACCTTGTTCATGAAGTCGCACAAAGGCGCGTCACGCTCCAAGGTGCTGGCTATGTCCGTCCTCAAGCCAGGGATGGTCAACGCCGTTGAGGTCGTGCCCGCGGGCGAGCGAGTCGTCACCAATATTGGCGCAGCCAAAGACGCCCTTTACGTGGAGATGCGCGACGGCAACACCAAAAAGCTCTTTA
>JANOPN010000138.1:0-6825 GCA_031421855.1 Comamonadaceae bacterium | reverse complement strand
CAAGACTGAAGCGCAAGACGCACAGCTACTCCAAGAAGGCGGAGAACTTGCGAGACTCATTGCTGTTCGTGTTTCACCGGCGGCTCGGGTGTGAGCTAACCGAGCAAACATCAGTGTTGGTCTGCAAGCGTATTTGGGGCTGCGATATATCAATACCTATTTAGCAATGCCCATTTTTGGCACTTGGTCGCCGGATTCATTAGACTTGTTGCTATCAATTGTGGATGGATGTGGAGTCATTCGGACACCAATCTATCGACGGAAAACCGGACTTGGTGTCTACTGCTCTTCAAATTTTAGACCCGACCCTATCTTCCTTAAAACTCGCCCGTTCTTGACCACTTACTTTCCATCCATACAATGTTTGCATGCGATTTGAATGGGATTCCTCCAAGGCTGCGTCAAACGCCAAGAAGCACAAAGTCACCTTTGAGGTGGCCAAGACTGTCTTCTACGATGATTTCGCTGTGCAGTTCTTTGATGAAGAACACGCCATCGACGAAGAACGCTTTCTCTTGTTGGGCATGAGCTCAGACGCAAGGCTCCTCTTGGTGTGTCATTGCGAGAGAGCGCAAGGGGACGTTATCCGCATCATTTCAGCTCGCAAGGCGACCGAGAGTGAAGCACAGAACTACCGAGGTGAACGACATGAAAGCTGAATACGATCTGTCAAAAATGAAGTCTCGTCGGAACCCGTACGCGTCCAAACTTAAGAAATCAGTAACCATGCGCTTGTCCGACGATGTGGTTCAGTACTTCAAGGGCATGGCTACGGAGGAGGGTGTTCCCTATCAAAGCCTCATCAATCTTTACCTTAGAGATTGCCTTGCGCAGAATCGCAAGGTCGAGATCAAGTGGTCCAGTGCTGTCTAAACCCTCAATCCAGCGGATCGCGTACGGCGCCCGCTGACTTCAAACGTTAAATTTCACCATGCGCTCTAGTATTTTGTAGATACAATTAAATACACTGACCTGGGATGAACCAAGGCGCAAGCCCAACATCAAGAACCACGGGCTTGACTTCGTTGGATGCGATGCAATTTGGGACCACATCACTGTGACCCGCGAGGACAAACGGCAAGACTACTTTGAGGAGCGCTTGGTTTGCTTTGGTCTGCGTGAGGCAGATGTGGTTGTGATGGTTTATACCGAGCGCCCCAAGGGGCCTCACGTCATTTCACTGCGAAGGGCAGAAAAACATGAAGCTCGCTACTACCGCCAAGTTTCCAAAGAAAACCTCGGCTAAGGTCAACGACCTAGACAATCCAGCGTGGACGGAAGACATGTTGGGTGCGCCGGTTCTGAAACGCGGACGTGGGCCACAAGTTACTCCGACAAAAATTCTCACCTCTGTTCGTTTGGATGCGGATATCTTGGCGTTTTTCAAGGCTCAAGGGTCCGGCTACCAGTCACGCATAAACGCAGCGCTTCGAACGGCCGTGGAGCGGAATTTAACCGGTCGTCCAAGTGAGACGGCCCGCAAGCGCGCGGCGGCTTGAGTTCGATGGTGTGCATCTCAGTCGCAAAAACCATGCAAACTCGCGTTTTCAAAACCTATGCCGGTTCTTGCTATTGTGGCCAAGTCCGGTTCGAGATCGACACGGATTTCCCGGAACTGACGATGTGCGACTGCTCCATCTGCAAGCGGAAGAACGCGCTCATGGTCAAAGTTCATGAAGATAATTTCAGACTGATAGGCGGGGCAGAATCGATTGCTGAATACCAGTTTCACACAAACACTGCGCGGCACTACTTCTGTAAGATTTGTGGGATTTATCCGTTTCACCGTAAGCGGGTAACCCCAGACAACCTTGGGATCAATGTTCATTGCCTCGAAGGATTCAGTGCCGACGGAATCCCCATACGACAAGCTGTCGGTGCGGCAATGTCGTAAGCATGTACTGCCCCAGAATGCCAAATGCATCGACCATCCATCATCCATCATCCATCATCCATCAGGCAATGGGCATAGCAACCTCAATCGCAGCGCTCACAAACTTGACCGAGCAAAAAGAGCCAGCCCTTGCGATCGGCATCGCCCAAGTCGATCGGCGCGCGGCAATACAGGTCAATGCCAGCCCCTTGCCGATTGGCGGATGCCGGTTGTTTGGTGGTGCAGGGGGCAGTTCAACCCAGAGGCGCTGAGGGCGCTACAGAGCCCAGAAGAGGGTTTTTGGGGGTTTTAAGTGGTCTTTTGGCACTTGGTCAACGGATTCATTGGGTTTGTTGCTATCAATTTTGGATGGTTCCAGAGTCATTCGGGCACCAATCTATCGACGAAAAACAGGACTTTGTATCCACTGCCCTTCAAATTTTAGGCCTCATCTTCGGACTTTGACCACATCTTCAAGGTCGTTGCGCGATGTATTGTGTTCGCGGCCAGGTCGGGTGCTCTGCCCTGTGATAGAAGCACTGAACCATTTTTAGCGAGGAACACCCATGAAGCTATCCCCCATTGCCATCTTTGCCGCTGGATTTATCTCCGGCAGCGTTCTGCTGGGCGGCACTTTTGCTGCGTACGCCCGCATCACCTCAGTGAACGGATCCATCGGAGGCGTCCTACCTAACTCTGAAGCAGGCCTGTTGTGCGTCACCGCCGCGAATGGTGTCCGGCCTGTCAAGGGGACCTGGCGTGAAGGCACTGTTGGCGCCCCGGCCGGTTCTTCTACAGGCGTGTGGTTGCGCTGCCCTGCATAACCACCGCCGCTTCCGCCAGTACACAGACTTCCAATTGACTACGGGCAAATGGAAGTTGCCTGAAGCCCCGCCCCGTGCGGGGTTTTTTGTGGTGACGTGTTCCGTGACGACATGTCGGGTACCACATGCTCATGAATTTCAGGGATGGAAAGATCCTGTGTGTCAGGGAGTACCTGGATACACAGCACGCCAACGACGTATGGGCTGTGCCGCTCATGGAGCAGGAAGCCGACAATGCCAAAGCTGCAAAGCGAGCAAAGTGACGCATAACCCTTCCTCGAGGGATGCCCAAAAGGCTGCGCCTTTCAGTTACCCGTCACGCGCATCAGCGGGGTCTTGCATTCGCACACTCTCTCAATTGCGTAGCGCCTCTGTGCGGCTGTCTGTGGCGTGTTGAATGCCGAATGCCGAATGCATCGATTATTGATGTGGCAATTGGCCTAGCAAAGCCATTCAAAGCGCACACAAACTTGGCCGAGCTACAAAAGCCGGCCCTCACGATCGGCATCGCCCAAGTCGATCGGCGCGCGATGTGACGTGGACCATCCCATCAGGGAATTCAATCGGAAGAGGTCTTGCCGTGACTGGAGCCACGCTGCGATTTGTCGTCACGCAAGACTTGCCCGCAAAACCCCGGCGAAGACATGGCTGACTTGCCGCTGAGTTTTGGCAACTTCACGGATTGAGTCAAAAACAGCTTCAATTCGTTCATGACGCATCAATTTGATGACTTTTTGGCACTTGGTCACCGGATTCATTGGGTTTGTTGCTATCACTATTGATGTGAGACCAGAAGTTGATTCAAATGGCGTGTGAAGCTTCAAGAATTCGCGGGCTCTCGGGTGTTTACTAGCCTTCAGATTTTGGGACCGACCCCGTTTTGCAACAATCAAACAGCACGATTAGCCCTGTATTTACTCAATAGTTTGCTATTTATTTTATAGTGTTGTGATTGTGAAATCATCAAACCACCATCAGCGCATCAAGTGGGCTGGTCGCGCCTCCTGCTGCCACCTTCAGCACATGCGTGTAAATCATGGTGGTGGACACATCGCTGTGGCCCAGCAGCTCCTGCACGGTGCGAATGTCGGTGCCCGCCTGAAGCAAATGGGTGGCAAAGCTGTGGCGCAAGGTGTGCACGGAGACGGGTTTGACAATGCCCGCCAAAGGAACTGCCTTTTTGATCGCGCGCTGCAACCGTTCTTCATACAGGTGGTGCCGCCGCTCAACGCCACTGCGCGGGTCAACCGACAACGTGGGCGACGGAAACAGCCAGAACCAGCCCCATGTGTAGCCCACCTTGGGGTACTTGGCATCCAATGCATGCGGCACTTCAACACCTCCGCGCTGGGCTTGCCGGTCGACTTCCCACTGCGCACGCGCTGCCAGCAGCTGGGTACGCAAAGCGGGCACCAACGAACGCGGCAACATCACCACCCGGTCTTTGCCGCCCTTAGCCTCCCGCACGATGATGACGTGACGGTCAAAGTCAACGTCTTTGATGCGCAAACGCAGGCCCTCCATCAACCGCATGCCTGTGCCATACAGCAACCGGGCCAGCAGTGCCGGCTCCCCTTGCATCTGCGACAGCAGGCCCGCCACTTCGTTGTGCGTGAGCACGCTCGGAATGCGCCGCTTTTGCTGGGGCCGACCAATGTCGTCCAGCCACGGCAGCTTGACGGCCAGCACCTCGCGGTACAAAAACAAAATCGCGCTCAAAGCTTGGTTGTGGGTGGAGGCGGATACTTTGCGTTCAACCGCCAGCATGGTCAAAAAAGCCTCCACCTCGCGCGCGCCCATGTCGCGCGGGTGGCGCATCACCCCCGTGCTCCCGTTGCAGCGCCCATGCCAGCGCACGAAAAACTTCACCCAATGCACGTAGGTGGTCTCGGTGCTCAGGCTGTAATGCAGGTAACGAATGCGCTCTCGAACTTGATCCAACAATCGGGTTGATTTGAGGGGGATGGGGGCGCCTGCTGACCTGCTGGGTTTCATGATTTCAATTATAACTGTATTTAAATACAGTAAAAACCAAAATTTCTCATTTCTATCAATGGCTTATGATCGCTTTCATGAACCATATCAACCGCAACGCCCAGAATATTTCGCAGGTTTTGCGGGGGACATTACGTTAAACATCCTCATGGTTAAAGATGAAGTTGCCGCCATTACGATTGATGGCCAGGGGCGGCTTTGCGTGACTCCACTGTCTGCGACCTTTCCATACATCTATCGAGAAGCAATGGAAGTTGGATGGGATGCGGGCGGAAAGTTCTTGTTTTCACCGATTCCAAAGGAATGGAGCTACGGGCGGTGGTTCCAACAAATCATTTCCTCGACAAAAGAACAAGGCTATGAGTTGGTTTTGTCGGCAGCCACCGTTTGGAAAAGCGTCCCCGATTCAGTGCGACAAGAAATCACCGCTTCAATAGGTGAGGCAAATGTTTAACATGACGTTCGTTCTGACTCGCTCCGCTCGCCGCACAACTTCACGTTAGCCGACAAGAAAGCGTGCGGGCCTTGACTTGCTGCATACTTCAGGAATTGCGGCGCAACAGGAGCGGAAACATGGGAAACGTGAAGTCAATCGAGAATGCTGTGGAGTCGCTACCTCCTGTGGAGCTAGCCGAGTTCCGGCGGTGGTTCGCTGATTTCGATGGCAACGCCTGGGATAGGCAAATCGAACAGGATGCAACCTCAGGCAAGCTTGACCAGTTGGCAGCGGAGGCGCTTGCCGACTATCGTGCCGGTTCGGCGAGGCAACTTTGAGTTTGATGCACACCGCATCAAAGCAGTTTTGGCGGTGCCTCGACGCATTGCCCGTTGAAATTCAAACCGTAGCGCACCGAAATTTCGCGCAGCTCAAGGCCGATCCAAGTCATCCATCGTTGCATTTCAAGACTGTTGCAAGTGGTCGATTCCATAGCGTTCGCGTCGGTCTCTATTGCCGTGCACTTGGCCTCCCCGTGCCAGGCGGCGTACATTGGTTTTGGGTCGGGACGCATGGTGAGTATGACAAGCTCATCGGCTAACAGGTTGCTCGTCGCGGACACGCAGCACCACAATGCCGCTTCGCGGCACTGGCTGCGTGCCGGACAGCGGCAACGTTAGGCCTCGCACAACACCCTTTTTCAGCGCGCTGCTACTGACCAGAATGCAAGAACCCGCGGAAACCCATGATCTCGGCTTCACGTACCGAGTTCGTAAGAACGGCGATGTCGAGATATTTCATCTCGGGCGCTTGGCATCAACTCTACGGGGCAGCGAGGCCGATGACGTCAAGCAAGAAGCCCAAGAGGAAGGCAGCGCCGTGGCCCAGCAGCTGATGGCTCGGGTCACCGGCAACTACAAGCATGGCAACGAGCGTGCTGCGAGCCAGCATCCAAGAAACCGACGATGAGTGGGCCGCCAAGACCAGCCCTGAATCGGCATTGCGCCAAGGAAGGCAGCTCGCACCGCCCGCTACGGCCAGGGCATCAACGACATCTGTTGTATGTAAGCGGCCGCCGCGCAGCGAGGCCTAACCACTCGCTCAAGCTGAGCCCCAACGGCGTGGCACGCTGGCCATCAAGCGCTGGGCCTTCGGCCCATTTTGCGCTTGCTGTCCAGCGCACCACCCCGTCGGTGCCAGCTTAGCTCGAACGTTAGGCCTCACAGGAGCGTATGCATGAACGACGAACAGTTCTGGGCCATTGTTGAGGCCGCGCGCAAGCAGGCAGGTGCAGATATAGAAGCCCGCGTCTCACACCTCGGCGAAAAGCTGAATCAACTTTCGATGCCCGAGGTTGAAGGTTTCCAGAAGAAATACGACGAAATGATCCACCGCGCGCACCGGTGGGATCTCTGGGGTGCGGCCTATCTCATGAATGGCGGCTGCTCAGATGACGGTTTTCGGTACTTCTGCCATTGGCTGATCTCTGAGGGAAAAGGCCAGTTCGAAAAAGCCATTGCCAATCCCGACGACCTAGCTGATGTGCCAAGCTTAGACTATTTCGAATTGGAGGCCTTCGCATATGTGGCACTCAAGTGCTATGAAGCAAAGGGTGGAGGCGAGTTGGAGCGAGACTTCACGATTGAACTCGCTCAGCCACAAGGCACAGAGTGGTCAGAAGCAGAGCTGCCGTCACT